>JALEJI010000051.1 GCA_022769825.1 Prevotella sp.
CAGTACCACGGCGTGGTATTCTCATCATATCTCCATGGCCACGCCGCCACCCGGCGCGAGACGCACGGTCACCTTGCCGTCGGCAGGTATGGTGACGGTAGTCTTCTCATAGTCTTGGGCGAACTTCTCGGCGTTGGCCCCGTCCTTGAACACCACGGCCGTCTTTCCCGCCACTTTCAATGGCGTGAGGTCGAGCGTGAGGTCGCGAGGGGTCCAGTTGGTCAACGCGCCGACATACCACTTGCCGCCGGCGCGACGGGCCACCGCCACATACTCTCCCACCTCGCTCTTCAGGGCCACCGTCTCGTCCCAGACAGTGGGTATTTTAGCGATGAAATCGGTACATTCCGGCTCTTCGTCGTAGTGGGTAGGACTGTCGCAAAGCATGTTGAGAGGCGAGAGGAAGATCACGTATTCGGCAAGCTGATGGCAGCGTGTGCCCTGGCTCATCGGCTCGGAGTTTGACGGGCGGTAGGTCGAGCGCGTGCCGTTGAGCATGGCCCCTTGGGTATAGTCCATTGGGCCGGCGAAGTTGCGGGCGAAAGGCACCGTGACATCATATTGCACCTGGTCGTATTTCTTCATCGTCGACCACTTGTTTTGCTCCTGGCCATTCACGCCCTCGAAGTTTATCACGTTGGGCCACGTCCTCGTCAGTCCGGTCGGCGGACAGATGCCGTGGAAGTCGAGCACCTGCTTGTATTTGGCGCAGGTCTCTGCGGCCTTGTATAGGAAGTTCATCACCTCCGCGTCGTTGCGGTTTATGAAATCGACCTTGTAGCCTTTCACGCCCATCGCCGCGTAGGTCTGGCACACCCGTTCCATGTCGCGGTCGAAAGCCTTGTAGCCAGCCCAGAGTATTATGTCCACGCCTTTCTGCTTGCCATAGTCGACGATGCCTTTCAAGTCAATCTCCGGCACCACCTGGAAGAGGTCGGCCTTCTTGTTCACCGCCCATCCCTCGTCGAGGATGACGTATTCTATGCCGTGCTTGGCGGCGAAGTCGATATAATGTTTATAGGTCTGGGTGTTTATGCCCGCCTTGAACGGTACCTTATACAGTCCCCAGTCGTTCCACCAGTCCCATGCCACCTTTCCGGGCTTCACCCATGAGGCGTCGGCCAAGCGCGATGGCGCGGCGAGGCGGAACACCATGTCGTTGTCGAGGATGTCCTTGTCTTCCGCCGACACGCTTATTATGCGCCACGGGAACTTCTGTTTTGGCTTTGCCAAGGCGATATAATCCTCCGTCTCGGTGACTATCTGTTCCAGCTCGTTGTGTCCGCCTTGCTTCACGGTCTTGGGACAAGGCGCGAAGACGGCATCCATGCCATTCTCCTTGCTTCCCTTCTCAACGAACATGCCGGGATAGTTCTCCACGTCGCTCTCCGCCACCACGACCTTCACGCCATTGTCCGCCTTGACTATATATGGCAAGAAGATGAGCTGTCCGTCTCTCAGCTCGGAGAGGCAAGCAGACGTGTAGTTGTTCTCAAACGAGTTGTGCAGTTGCGCCTTCACGTCACCCTTCTCGCGCACGTATGGCACGAGCGTCTCCAAGTCGTCGGGATAGTTCATGTCGGCCTGCTCAGCCACGATTTTCAACGATTTCATCGAGCCTGACACGAACCGATAAGCCACGCCCTCGTCATAGGCGCGAAACACTATTGAGAAGCCGTCGAACGCGAGCGTCAGCTCGTTGCAGCGGTCGGCTACCACGGCCTTCTTATAGTTCTGCGCGCTGATGGTCTCGTTGCGCGCCACCTTTGTCGCCTTTCTCAGCTTTGACCCCACTCCCCATCGGTCACCGGAGCCGACGGTCATGGAGATTTGCGACGGCGCAAGCAGCCGCGTGCCGTTGTAGGTCACTTGATAAGTGATGGCTTTATCAACATTGACCAACGCCTTCAGCCTGCCATTAGGCGAGGCCAAAGTAAAATTCTTGGCTACGGCATTGGAGCAAAACATAAGCAGCAATGCGCAAACATACAATAAATGGTTCATTGTGAAAAATTAGGTTTGGTTATATCTGGCTACAAAGGTAGGTCATAATTTCCAAACAAGCCTTGGTTTTTCATAAAAATATCCTTTCTTTTTTCTCATTTACCATCCAAACCTTTGTAATTTTGCAACCAACAAACAGCACCAAAAGCATGAACACGATACACATGTCTCACATTGCCCGTCTGAAATGGCGTCACTGGCTGCTCATCACCCTGCTCACCATCGTCACCGTCGTCAGGTCGAGCCACAGTTTGGGCCTTGCCTATACCACAAAAGTCTACCCCGTCATCGGCGGTCTGCTATCGCCCCTTTCCGGCTCCGTGCCTTTTGCCTTAGGCGACGTCTTCATAGCCTTGAGCATCGCCTGGGTCTTGCTCTATCCCGTCTATGAATTGGCATTGCGCAAGAGGCTCGCCAAGAGGTTCATCATCCTGAGGCCGAGAAACGGGCAATACAAGAAGAAACTGGCAGTCGTGGCAAGGGCCGGCGAATATCTCTTGTGGGTTTACGCTTGGTTCTACATGGCCTGGGGGCTGAACTATTCACAACCCGACGCCTATGCCAGGATAGGCATGAGACCCGTGGAAGCGAGCAAGGCAAAGCTAAAGGCCTTCGCCTATCAATATGCCGACAGCCTCAACAAGTTGAGCGAAGAGTGCGGAGTGAAGGGCGAAGAATCAAAATGGTTAAGGGAAAAGGGAAATGAAGATGAAGAAAAGGTGAAATGCGAGGAAAGCATCCTCCAAGGATATTATAGGATTGGCGGTCGCGGCATCAACGCCCCGTTCAACCATCATCCCCACGTCAAGACGATGGTGTTCACGCCCCTTAGCTCGATGGCTGGCGTGACAGGCAGCATGGGACCTTTCTTCTGCGAGTTCACCCTCAACGGAGACGTTCGCCCACACGAATACCCTGCCACCTACGCTCATGAGTTAGCCCATTTCCTCGGCGTGGCCAATGAGGGCGAAGCCAACTTCTACAGCTACTTGGCATGCACCGCCTCGGCAGACGAGGCGGTGCGGTTCAGTGGTTATTACAGCATTTTCTTCCACGTCATCAACAATGTCTTCGACATTCTCGGCGAGAAAGAGGGCGATAAATACCTTCGGCACATCAGCCCAAGGGTCATCCTGCTCGCCAAGGGCGACCGCGGCTATTGGCTAAACAAGCGAAGCAAACTGCTCAACGCCGCCCAGGACTTGATGCTCGACATATATCTCCGAGGCAACAACGTGTCGGGTGGAAGAAAGAGCTATTCCGGGGTCATTGGGCTTATCATGGCATGGGAAGAAAAGAAATCAGCCCAACGCCCCAGATGACAAGCGAAAGCAAGAAGGCTATCGCTTTGTCCAATCGTCCTTTACATAACTCTTCGGGAAAGACGTCCGCTCCTTTATGGCATCGTTTCCACGCTCACGTATCCATGTGTCGAATTTCCTCTTACCTTCTTTCAACACTATGACACGCGCGCCATTGGCGAGATGGTTATACTCGGTGTTGCCGCCAGAGAAGCGTCCATAGGCCAAAAGGATGCCATGATACATGGCCGCGAAGTCGTTGTCGTGGTCGTGACCGCAAAAAACGCCCATTACATCGCCTTTTACACGCATGTTGACAAACAGGCCGGTGTTGAGCTTGGGAGAGCAAGGAGCCTCCATTCTCGTGCCATACATTATCACGCTTGGGTCTGACGTGGCCAAATAGTATTCGGGGAATGGTATATGGAAGAATGCCACTGCCGGCAGCGGTTGGCCACCATTCGCCTTGGTAAACGCGTCGCTTGACCTGCGATACCACTCCACCTGCTCGGGCGTGATAAAGGCATAGCCTTTCTCGCCTGCCAACTGCGTCCTGACATGATTATGCGAGTCGATACAGTAGATCGCCGCCTCGGCGCGTTGGCCTTTGGCGTCTTTTATCGCAAGGGCATAGTCGGGCGACGGGTTGGAGCCGCGCTCCGGCATCACGTTGTTCTTTGCCTTGCGTATAATATCGTAGAGAGTGGCGTTAGGGAAGCCTTGCTCCTCATCGTGGTTCCCGAACAGCATCACGAAAGGCACTCCCTGCGCATCGATATGCGCCACGAGCCGCTTCATGGCCATGTCGCCAGGCTTGGAGTAGATGTTGTCGCCCGTGAAGACGGCCAACTGCGGTTTTTCCTTGGCCAGCACGTCGGTGATACACTGCAACGCGGCATCCGACCGCGGATCATCAAGCCGATAGTGCAAGTCGGTGAACTGCACGATTTTGAACTCGCCTCGCGCGTTGAACCGCAAGGCTTGCGCCTTGACCTCCACGAGAGGGGCAAGGCACAAGGCAATAAGCGCAAACAAGAAGTTTCTCATGATATGATGAATTGTGGTATCTACGGCTATTTCAAGAGCCACATGGTTTGGTTCCAGTCGTCAGAGCCCGCGTATTGACTTTCTACGGCCGCCTTTACGTTGTCGCTGTTGTGGTCGTACTCGTCTTGTGGGTACATCCAGCGCAGCGGCATCTTGTCGGTGGGCTCGTTACGGTTTGACAATGGGTTGACCGGCATTCGTGGCCAGCCGGTGCGCCGCCACTCATAATAGGCGTTGTAAGGCTGCTGCATGAAGGTGGCAAGATATTTCTGGACGATGATTTTCTCTATCTTGCCCTCGTCTGACGAAGGCAGGGCTACATTGGCGTTGTTCAAATAAGCGTCTATGTAACTGTCGTCGATAGACATGCCGTGATGATAGTCGGCCTCGTCGGCGGTGTTGTCGGCCGTGAAACGCATCGCGGCCTTTATCCCGTCCGCGTAATACTGGCGCGCGTCGCCACTAATCAAGCCACGCACACACGCCTCTGCCAACACGAACTTCATCTCCGCGTAAGACAGCAACACGGAAGGCTCACCCACCACGTCGTTGGTATAGCGGTTGTTGGTCTGCGACACTTTCCCCTCGCCTACCGCCTTCTGTATGTCCTCCTCTGGCAACGTGGCCTCCACGCCTTTATAGGCGTCCCACGACGACGCGCTCATGCCACTCTTCACGGCATTGGGCGTTGGCTGGGCATAATAGAACAGCCGGCGGTCAGCGAAGGCCTTGAGCGTGTCGACCACTTCCGACGTTATCTGGATATACTGCATATAGTTGTTGCCCTCCTTGTAAAACTCCGGCTTCTGCCCGCTCTTGTCGGAATGCACAAGCTGCAGGTTGTCGGCATTGCTCTCGAAGATGGGCTTTGAGCTGACAATGTTCTGGAAACGGCCCTTGACATTGAGTTCTGCGTCGTCGGCATGCCTATATAGGTTGATGAGTATCTTCAGCTCCAACGTATTGGCCGCCTTGCGCCATTTGTCCACGTCGCCTCCATACACGATGTCGCCTGAGATGTCGTCGGCATCCTGCAGCTCCTTGTCGGCGGTCTCAAGCTCGTTGAGCAGTCCGAGCATGACGTCGCGCTGTGAGTCATAAACCGGGGCGATGATGCCTTCCTCGCCCCTGAACGCCTCGCTGTAAGGGATGTCGCCAACCCTTAGCGAGAGATCAAACAGCTTCAACGCGCGAATGACGTGGCCCACGCCGTCGTAGCCATTGCGAAGCCGCTCCGTGGAGGCCTTGTTCACCATCTTGTTGACGTTGTAGAGCATCGTCATGTCGGAGAAGTCGGCACGTCCCAGTTTGTTGAAAGCGAGGTCTATGTCGTTGGCCTCTGTCCATGAGATGTACTTGCACAGCATCTCATCCCTCATATAGCCTTTCTTCTCGGTGAACGTGGGCCACAATGAGCGCAAGCAGTTGGTCGCCAACATGGCGGGCGTGGCGTTGGTCGGGGTGTTGGGGTTGGTGTTATAGTCCTCAAACTTGCTGTCGCAACTCGCAAGAGTAAGAGCCGCCGCCAACAATCCACCAGCCAACATCGTATTTGATAATGATAGTGTTTTCATTTCCTTAGTTGATTTCGTTGTTTTTTTATTTGCACAGGCAAGCCTTCCCCTGCGTCAGAACTGCAATTTAATGTTCACTCCGACATATCTCACCGATGGCGACGCCAAGTCGTCAGAAGCCTTGTCCGGGTCAGCAAACTTGTATTCCTTTGTCCAAAGCAACAGGTTCTGCCCAATGAGCGACACCGATGAACTTGTCAGTCCGAGGCTATGGCATATCGACGCCGGTATGTCGTAGGTAAGCGACAGCTCGCGCAACTTGATGAATGTCTCGCTGAAGATGAATTGCGCCCCGTTTACCCAATCGCCCTTTATGAAGCTCTCGTAAGACACTGGGACGTCGTTTGGCGCGAACACGCGTGTGTCTTCGGTGATGTTGCCATAGGTGTCATACTTCACGTCGCCCGACACCACTTTCACACCGGGTGCCACAAACGTCTTGTTCCCGTTCACCACCTCTTCGTAGCGCCACTGGTTGTCAGTGTCGGGATGGGCGCCTGTCTTCCACAGGTTGCGGCATGTCCTCGCGTTAGACAATCCGCCAATGCGGCCATCCACGCCAATGGTAAGCGTGAAACCCTTGTACCTGAAGTTGTTGGTAAGACCCCAAGTCCAGTCTGGCTCGGTGTTGCCAATCTTCGTCTCATACTTGCTGCGCTTTGCCTTTCCGTTCACGAGAATCATCTGGCCGTCCGGCGCGTACATCAAGTCCTTCCATGTATAGGCGTCGGCGCGTGCTCCCTTGTACACCCAAGGCTTGTCCTCGGTATATACAGGGTCTATCCTTGAATAGTAGCGCGCAGAGCGTGCCCAGTTGGTCACCACGTTCCATTGGAAGTCATTGCCCTTTATCGGCGTGGCATCTATGAAGAACTCTATTCCGCGGCGGGTGTACTCCTCTTGAGTGTTGACAAGCACGTTCTTGAATCCCGACATCGCCGAAATGGTCGTGGCGGCGGTGTTGTTGTAGGTGTGCTTATTATAATATGTGAAGTCGGCGCGCAAGCGGTTGTTGATGAAGTTCATGGCGGTGCCAATCTCCCACGTGCGGTCTGTTATGGGCTTCACGTTGCCGCGCATCGTCGTTGGATAGGCTGCCGAGTTGAGACCGTCCCACACGGAGTTGTTGATGGTGTAGGCCTGATTGGTGGCATAAATGTCAATGTCGCGTTTCGACACTGTCCACGACCCTCTCATCTTCCAGAAGCTCCACCATTTGGGCAACTTGATGACGTTTGACATGAGCACGCTCGCGCCTATCGACGGATAGAAATACGAGTTGTCGCCATCCGGGAGTGTCGACGACCAGTCGTTGCGCCCCGTCACGTCGAGATAGTAGGTGCTCTTGAACCCCAGGGTCGCCTTGGCGTAGAGACTGTTCACCTGCTTGTTGGCAAGATAAGGCTCCACGGTAGGGCTCTCCACCGAGGCTTTCAGCGAGTAGAAACCCGGTATCGACAATCCGTTCTTCGACTCTCCCTGGAGATACTTGTCGCGATAATAATAGATGGAATAACCGCCAAGGGCGTCCACGGTGAGGTCGCCAAACGTCTTTTGGAACATGAGTATGAAGTCGTCGTTGGTGGTGAACACCTGCTCCGACTTCGACATGAAATACCCCTTGTTGGTATTTCCCCAGTTCTTAGTGGAGTTGATGCCTGCCGGCGATCGTTTCGTGGTGTCGAAATTGGTATAGTCGAAACCGCCACGCACCATCGCCGTGAGCCATGGCGTGATGTGGTAGTTGACGGTGATCATGCCATTGGCCTTGGTGTTGTCCTGACGGTTTATCTTCTCATAGGCCATGAACCACGGGTTGTCGTACCACGACTTGCGCATCCAGTTTTGCTTCACGTCTTTTTCCGCCCAATAGTCACGATAGTCGCGTATGTCGTATTCCGGTCCGGTCCACACCAAGAGATTGTAGATGTAACCCTGACCCGTATACCCGGTGCCGGCCGTGTTAGAGGCCAACTGCTTCTCAAAGCCCATGGTGGCTTGAATGTCCGCCTTCTTGCCGAGCTTCATCTCACCGCCGATGTTGTATTGGAACACCTTTCCCGTCTGGTTGGGATACTGGCCGCGGTCATAGATAAACGACGCCGAAGCTCTCACGCTGCCGTTCTCGCCCTTTTGGGTTATACTCACGGTGTTGTTTGAAATCATGCTGAAGCGCAGGAAGTTATTGAAGTTGTCCTTGCCCTTTGACGTGAGTTCCTGGTCTTCCCATTTCTTGGTATAGGGATTATATTGCGAGTAGACTCGCCCTATGTCAAGCTTGTCGCCCCACACCTCATCGTCAACGTTGTATTTGCCTCCATAGCCAGAGCTGTAAGAGTGTTGCACCTTTGGCAGGGCCAACGTGCCGCAGTTGAACATGTTGCTGCTGTTCACGTCGACGGTAAATCCTTTCTTGCCGGTCTTCTTCGTGGTCACCATTATAGCGCCACTGCCACCTCGCGAACCATAAAGCGCCGAGGCCGTGGCTCCCTTCAACACGTCGATACTCTCTATGATGTCGGAGTTGATGTCGGCAAGCGTCAGGTTAGTGGGAACGCCGTCAAGCACCAACAGTGGGGTCTCGCCACGAAGACTGATCGTTGGGGCCTCCATGAACTCCGTGGAATTGAATATCGTGAGGCCGGCAATGCGTCCCGACATCGACGTTGCCACGTTGACACCCTTTACCTTGTCAAACTGGTCGCCCGACACTTTCTGCGTGGCGTAGCCAAGGGCCTTCTCCGAACGTTTCATGCCAAGGGCCGTCACCACGAGTTCAGACATGTCTACCACGCTCTCTTTCATCGTGAGGTTGACGACTTGCTTGCCGCCTACCTTCACCTTTTGTGTCTGACAGCCAACATACGACACCACCAACGATGCGTCGCCTCCGACCTCCAACGTGTATTTGCCATTGACGTCGGTCACCGTGCCTTTCTTCGTTATCGGGTCATACACCGTGGCTCCCACTATGGGCTCTCCCCTATCGTCTCTTATCGTGCCTGTCACCAGCTTGGCTTTCTGCCGAGCCGATGTAGCGTCACGTCTGGCGTCTCTCTTTGGCGACGCTTTGGTGATGGCTATCGTGTTGTCGGAAACAATCTGGTAGGCAAGGCCATGAGACGGCAACACCTCCGACAAGACAGAGGAGACACTGGCACGCGTACACTTCACGGTAACATCGTGACGATTGTCAATGTCATCGCTCTTATAGGAAAAGCGGTAAGTCGTCTGGCGCTCAATGGCATTGAAAAGACCTGTGAGCGTGGCTTTGGTAAGGCTAATGCTCACTGTCTGTGCCGATGTTGGCGACGCTGAACAAGTGATACACATCAGCAACATTGCCAATAAAAGTTTGGATCTCAGTTGTTGCATAAGTACAATAGTTTAGTAAGTAATAGTGTTATTGATAACAAGGTAAACAATAGTTTTTTTAAGGTATAACTCGGAATATCGTTAATCTATGTTAACCCGTTCCACACTCATCACTTTTCCGGACACCTTTATTTTTACTTTATAAACAATCTCCAAGGTCTCCACTACTTCTGATATGCTATTGTTTGGCAATGTTCCGGTGAAAGGCAAATCGTTGATGTTTTTTGCCATGTCCAATGTCAGGCCATAGTTGGCGCACACCGTAGCCAATACGTCGTACAGAGGCGTGTCCCTAAACGACATCTTATGGTCGAGCCACGATATCTTAACACCATTACGGTCTGTCTGGCTCACTGCCAACCTGCCTGTCTCCGTGTTTATTCGCGCCTGTTGTCCTGGTCTCAGTGTCATCCTCTGGCCAGTCTTCTCCGACTTTATGTCCACGATGCCTTCATCGAGCCATAGCGTGGATTGGCCGTCTGCCTGCCTTGTCCTGAGATTGAACCTTGTTCCCCTCACGGTCACGTCAAAGCCGTTACCCTCAACGACGAATGGATGGGTCGCGTCGTGTGCCACGCTGAAATAAGCCTCGCCCCTTAGCGACACTTTCCTGTTCGTGCTTGAAAACGCCATTGGATAAGCAAGGGTGGAACCACCGCTTACAGTTATCAGTGTCCCGTCAGGCATCCTAACCAAAGTGGTGTCGCCGGGGCTGGTACGTGTCTCCACGACGCTTGACATAAGCGACGCGTTGAGCTCGTGTTGCTTCCAAACCAAAAGGAAGGTGAATATCAACAATGCCACCGCGGCGGTGGAGACAAGCCGCAATGCCACCACTCGCGCACTCTCACGCTTGCCCGGGTTGTTCGTGCTACTCGACTTGTCTATCACCCGGAATACCGCTTTCTTCGACATATCCAAAGACCGCCTGTCAGCGATGTCAAGCGACAGCTCGCGCCATGTCTCCTCATTCCATAGACATTCCAAGTCGGCCATGAGCTTGTCATTGCCCTTGGCTTTCTCCTCTTCGCGAATGGCGTCAAGTTCTTGCGGTCGTATTAGGTCAAGAAAGTATTTCTTCAGATTTGTCATTGTCGTTTTCATATTGTCACACCTCTATAAACAAATTGTGACACCAAGACCTAACTTGTTTTTCAGATTGTTAACATCATAAGCATAGCAACGGCCAACGTTTCCCTGGGCGATGAGCCTTTTGCCAACCCTTTGTCAGATAACATTCTTCTCACTTGTTTCAATCCAAGTGACAACTGGTTATGCACAGTCTGCTCAGTGATGCCGAGCTTCTCGCTTACTTCTTTCGTGGGGCGCCCTTCCAGTTTTATCATCCTTATGACTTCTCGCTGTTTTTCAGGTAGTTGTTTCAAGGCTTTGGTTATTGTGGCAAGAAGATCATTATAGTCTATGTAGTCAGACGCGCAAGATGAACCTGCCACGTCGCGGCAAGCGAGATAATCTTCATATTCGGGCGAGTTAAGACGCGCGCGATAGAGGTTTATGAGTAGATGCCGCGTCTTGAGAAACAATATCGTGGACAACGTCTTCTGGCTTGGCAACGACAACCTGTTGCGCCAAAGCCACACAAAGGTGTCTTCCATTATCTCCTCCGCGCTTTCCCTCGACTTCGACATTCGAAGACAGAAAGCATAAAGGCGAGGGGCGTAGAAGTCGTAGAGGTCGGAAAAAGCCTTTACCGACCCCTGAGAACGCAACTGCTCTATAAGCTGGATTTCCCTCTCTGGTTTCATCTCTGCAAGATTGGTTTCCCCTTAGCGAAAGGAAGGCTGTGCATCCACCTGGTGTTTACATCATGGCGAGTGCGGCATTCTCGTTTGCCTCCATTATCTCGCGCTCGCCCGGGCCCTTGTCGTTGATGCCGCAAAGGTGGAGGATGCCATGGATAATGACGCGATGAAGCTCGTCGTCGTATGCCTTGCCAAACTTCTCGGCATTGGTGCGCACCGTGTCAAGGGATATGACGATGTCTCCGTTGAGCACGTCGCCCTCGTCATAGTCGAAGGTGATGACATCGGTGTAATAGTCGTGGCCGAGATACTGGCGATTGACTTCGAGAATCTTCTCGTCGCTGACGAACATATAGCCAACCTCACCGACCTTGCGGCCATGGGCTGCCGCCACACGCTTAATCCACGCCGTGGTGTCGCGGTGACGAATCTTCGGCATTTTCACGCCGTCTGCATTGTAAGTAATCATGCTATATTAATTTATAATGTACTATTTATAATAATGTGTAATGTATGATTGTGTAATGAGGAATCGCTGATGGTGAATGACGTTGAATGTCTAACGTGGCGTGGGCAGCATTTTTCTCGCTTCCTCATCTTTATGAAAATACACGAGGGTTCGGTAAGCTGTCGATGAAATGGTGGAAAATTGAGGTTTTGAGTAAAGCAGCACAGTCTCAAGGCCGCCAAGCTTATCGTTGTATTCCGCCTCAACGCGTTCATACTCGAAGTCCATTGCCGTGCGCACGCCCCTCACCTGGAACCTCGCGCCCACCTCGGCGGCGATATCCACTATCATGCCTCCGTATGCCACCACGCTCACGCGAGGGTCATGGCGATAGAGCTTGCGAATGGCCTCAACGCGCTCTTCCGTAGAGAACATATAGTGTTTCTCAGGATTGCGCGCCACCACTATGACGAGGCGGTCGAAGAGTCTCAACGCGCGCCACGCTATGTCGTCGTGCCCTATGGTGTAGGGGTCGAAACTGCCGGCGAAGACGGCAACGCGAGCGTTAGTATCATCATTTACCATGTTTTCCATTATATATCGTTTTCTGGATGCTGACTGAGCCGCATCATGACATCAAAGCCACTGCCATTCGGGTTGCACTGATAATGGAGGGGGAGCCGGTCCTCAGAACAGCTTCGGCTGCATGATGTTCCCCTCGTAAGGGTTTCGTCCGAGATGGTCGTAGGCGAGCTTCGTGGCCATGCGTCCACGTGGCGTGCGCTTTATGAAGCCCTCCATTATGAGGAACGGTTCGTAGACCTCCTCCACGGTGCCACTGTCCTCTCCTATCGCCGTGGCAATGGTTGAGACGCCCACGGGGCCGCCGCGAAACTTGTCGATGATGGTCGTGAGTATCTTGTTGTCTATCTCATCGAGGCCATAAGAGTCAATGTTGAGCGCGCCAAGCGCCAAGTCGGCAATTTCTTTCGTTATCGTGCCATCGCCCTTCACCTGCGCGAAGTCGCGCACGCGGCGCAAGAGGCCATTGGCAATGCGTGGCGTGCCACGCGAGCGACGGCTTATTTCTATGGCGGCATCATCGTTGATAGGTACCTTGAGCAGCATGGCCGAACGCTTTATGATGCGCTGCAACGTCTCCGGGTCATAATACTGCAAGTGCATGTTTATGCCGAAGCGGGCGCGGAGCGGAGCGGTGAGCATGCCCGAACGCGTGGTAGCTCCTATAAGGGTAAAGGGGTTGAGGTCTATCTGTATGGAGCGAGCCGACGGCCCCTTGTCTATCATGATGTCGATGCGGAAGTCCTCCATGGCGGAATAAAGGTACTCCTCCACCACGGGCTGCAGGCGGTGAATCTCGTCGATGAAGAGCACGTCGCGCGGCTCAAGCGAGGTTAGTATGCCGGCCAAGTCGCCAGGCTTGTCGAGCACGGGGCCGGAGGTTATCTTGAACCCCACTCCAAGCTCGTTGGCTATGATGTTGCTGAGCGTGGTCTTGCCCAGTCCGGGAGGACCATATAATAATGTGTGGTCAAGTGGCTCGCCACGATACTTGGCGGCCTCGACAAAGACGCGCAAGTTGTCGACAACAGCCTGCTGACCGTTGAAGTCGTCGAAGCGAAGAGGCCGGAGGGCGTTCTCAAAGTCCTTCTCTTCCTTGTTCACTTGCTCATCGCGTATATCGAAATCGTCTGCCATGGTTTATCAAAACGTCTATTCCTTGCAAAGTTACGGCTTTTTGGAGAGAACCATGTGCTTTTCACTGAATAAATAACATCTGCATTCAATTTGGCAAACGCCATGATTTAAGCAAACATTCGGATTACTTTTTACACAGAGATTCATTTCTTGGCCCCAGTATCCACAGTCCGGCAAAGGTGAGCGCGCCGTTGAGCATGAGCAGCTCGTAACCGAACTGGTAGCCGGTGAGACAGCGCGTCGCGGTCTCGATGGCGAAGCAGAGCAACGGACTGGCCACCGCCACGGCTGGCTCCCAACGGTCATTGACGCTTCTGCGAGTGAGTAATCCGAAGGAGAAAAGGCCAAGCAGCGGGCCATAGGTATATCCACAGAGAATGTAGATGGCATCTATGACACTCGTGGAGTTGACGGCACGAAACACGAGTATGAAGACCATGAAGAGGGCGGCCACGGCCATGTGCACACGCTTGCGCAACCGCTCGTCGTCGGCACGCTCGAAGAAGTCGACGCAGACGCTCGTGGTAAGTGCCGTCAGCGCGCTGTCGGCACTGGAAAAGCTCGCCGCCACGATGCCTATGGTGAAAAGAATGACCACCGTGGTGCCCAACTGCCCCGACGCGGCGAACATGGGCAGAAGGTCGTCGCCCATCTGCGGCAGGGCCATGCCGCGGGCCGAGGCGAGCCACATGAGCAGTATGCCGAGCACGAGGAACAGGAGGTTCACGGGCACGAAGGCGAACCCATAGAGGCACATGTCTTTCTGCGCCTCGCGCAGGGTCTTGCAGGTCATGTTCTTCTGCATCATGTCCTGGTCGAGGCCGGTCATCACTATCACGACGAAGATGCCGCTGAGAAACTGCTTCCAGAAGTTTTGGCGACTCGCCCAGTCGTCGAACACGAAGACGCGACTGTGCGGGTCGGCCGTCACCTTGGCCACCACGTCGTGGAAGTCGACGTTGAGACTGCCCATCGCCGCCACGATGATGAGCACGAGGGCGGCGAGCATGCACGTGGTTTGGAACGTGTCGGACCACACGAGGGTCTTCACTCCGGCACGGCGCGTGTAGAGCCAGATGAGCGCGACCATCACCACGACCGTACACGCGAAGGGCACGTGCCAAGCGTCGAGGACGAACCTTTGGAGGATGAAGCACACCACGTAGAAGCGCACGGCGGCCCCCACGAGCTTTGACGCGATGAAGAAGGCGGCTCCGGTCTTATAGCTCCTGCGGCCAAGACGCTGACGCAGGTAGCCGTAGATGGTGGTGAGGTTGAGCTTGTAATAGATGGGCAAGAGGAGAAACGCCACGGCGAAATAGCCGGGGATGAAGCCCAGGCACATCTGCAGGTAGGTCATGTCGCCCTTGAGCACCATGCCCGGCACGGAGACGAAGGTGATGCCGGAGATGGACGCGCCCACCATGCCGAAGGCCACCATGGGCCACGGGCTCTTCCTGTTGCCACGGAAGAACGCGGCGTTGCCGGCATGGCGCGACGTGAGACGGCTGATGGCGAAAAGCATCAGAAAATAGATAACGAGAGTGATAAGCATGGGCTGACTTGGACACGGGGAGGGGCCATGTGAGACCATGAAGGTCCGTGATGGGCCATGATGGCTCTTACTATTTTTACTTATTCAATTTCCATGTGGCACCGTCCTTGGTGTCCTGCACTATGAAGCCGGCATCGGTGAGGGCGTCGCGAATCTCATCGCTCACCTCCCAGTTCTTGGCCTCCTTGGCTTTCTGGCGCATCTCCAGCACGAGGTCCACTATCTTGCCGTATGCCTTCTCGCGGTCGGGACTTCCCGCGCCGCGGTTCGACTTCAGGCCGAGGATGTCGAAGGTGAAGACGTTCATGGTGTCGGCAAGCTCCTTGAGGTCGTCGGCCGAGATCTTCGTCTTGTGATCGAGAAGCGTGTTGATGAGGTGGCAAGCGTCGAAGAGGGCGCTGATGACGAGCGGTGTCTGCAGGTCGTCGTTCATGGCGTCGTAGCAACGCTGGCGCAACTCGCTCACGAACTTATGGGTGTCGGGCTGTGAGCCCTTTGCCGTCTGCACGCGGTCGAGGTTGGATATGCCGTCCATGAGACGCTCGTAACCTTTCTGTGCCGCCTTGAGGGCGTCGTTGCTGAAGTCGACGGTGCCACGGTAGTGGGCTGAGAGGATGAAGAAGCGTATGGTCATGGGCGAGTAGGCTTGCTCCAGCGACGGGTGGTCGCCCTTGAAGAACTGCTCCAGGGTGATGAAGTTGCCAAGGCTCTTGCCCATCTTCTGCCCATTGATGGTTATCATGTTGTTGTGCATCCAGTAGTGCACCATCTGGTCGCCCTGCGACGCCACGGCCTGCGCTATCTCGCATTCGTGGTGAGGGAAGATGAGGTCCATGCCGCCACCGTGGATGTCGAAGTGGCTGCCGAGATACTTGCGGCCCATGGCCGTGCACTCGCAGTGCCATCCCGGGAAACCGTCGCCCCACGGACTGGGCCAGCGCATGATGTGCTCGGGCGTGGCGCGCTTCCACAGCGCGAAGTCGGCCTGGCACTTCTTCTCGTCGGTGCCGGCGAGCTCACGGCTCTTGTTGATGATGTCGGTGAGGTTGCGGCCCGACAGTATGCCGTATTTGTGGTCTTGGTTGTATTTCTGTATGTCGAAATACACGGAGCCGTTGCTCTCGTAGGCGTAGCCGTTCTTGAGAATCTGCTCCACGAGCTGCTCCTGCTCTATGATGTGGCCCGTGGCGTGAGGCTCTATCGATGGCGGCAGGGTGTTGAGAAGCTCCATGGCCTTGTGGTAGCGGTTGGTGTAGTATTGCGCTATCTCCATGGGCTCAAGCTGCTCCAGGCGTGCTTTCTTCTCTATCTTGTCATCGCCCTCGTCGGCGTCGTGCTCGAGGTGGCCCACGTCGGTGAGGTTGCGCACGTAGCGCACCTTATAGCCTAAATGGCGAAGGTAACGGAAGAGCACGTCGAAGGTGATGGCCGGGCGGGCATGGCCCAAGTGTGGGTCTCCGTATACAGTTGGACCACAAACATACATGCCCACGTAGGGGGCGTGGAGGGGCTTGAAGAGCTCCTTCTTGCGCGTCAGCGTATTGTAAACTAAGAGGTTCTGTGTCATGGCTTTCTCTTACTTATGTTAATCCGAGTGCAAACTTACGCTTTTTTTGCGAAACTACACAGAAAAGGATGGAATAAAGAAGACCACAACACAAAAAAAACGGCTTTCGGAATAGGGAATCGCCTACTTGCTTTTAGGTCTTTTCCCCACGCGCCTTTCCGTGAGGTTGGCTATCTTTGCCGCAAGATAACGAACATAAAACTCATACGCCATGAAAAAGACCATGTTATTGCTCTTCGCCCTTGTCGCCACGCTGTCGGCATCGGCTCAATATTATCCTGACGGCCGGCCCATTCCCCCGCGTCATCGCTACGGCAACAATCGCGGCTATCACCGCGGCTCTTCCTTCGACCAGTTCAGCGACACTTATTTCGGCTTCCGCGTCGGCATGGCCGTTGCCACGGTCCATTCCGACGCCGCCAACCTCGATGGCAGCGACTCGCGCACGGGTCTCGATGTGGGCGTCGTGGCTGGCACGCGCATCACCAACGCCGCGCCCCTCTTCTTCGAGTCGGGTCTCTCCTACACCGAGAAAGGCGGCAAGGGCAGGTACGAGGGCGACAAGTTCACCTACCGACTGCAATACCTCGAGTTGCCGCTCCTGATAAAATACAAGTACCCCGTGGCTCGCGACATCACCATCGAGCCGTATGCCGGCGGTTATCTCGCGCTGGGCGTGGGCGGCAAGGTGAAAGACTATGGCAAGCGTGAGGCTTATTCGAGCTTCAGCAACGAGAAGGGCAGCTTCCGCCGCTTCGACGGCGGACTGCGCATTGGCTGCGGCGCGAGCTTCGACAGGCTGTACGTGGGCATGAGCTACGACGTGGGACTGGCCAACGTGGGACACTACGACTTCGAGGACACGCGCACGGGATCGTTCAACCTCCACGTCGGCGTGACGTTCTGAGAAATAACCTATCACGACAAAGGTGTCATAAAGACGGGCCCCCTGCAAAGCATACGATACGCATCGATATTATCGGATAAAATATTTTACAAATGGCCGTCTGAGAATCGATTTTTTTCAACCAAGGTGTCGCTTGGGCGGAAATAACGGAATTATGGGCCATTTTGGTAAAAGCTTAACTATTAGCAGGTTACGATTTTCGCGGTTTTCAGTCGGTGCCGACGAGCTGATTTAGCGGTGCCGTTACAGTGTAATCGCGGTGCCGTTACGGTGTAATCGCGACGCCGTTACGGTGTAATCGCGTTGCCGTTACGGTGTAATCGCGACGCGATTGCACCGTAACGGCAAGACTTTTCGCCCGAAAACGCGCTGGCGGTGCTGAAAAGGGGCACCTCGAAACCCTTTTCCCGCTCTATTTGCCCCTGTTTCCAAGTGTTAAATTTTGGCAATAATATTTTACAATATCTGTTATCCGGCACAAGACGAGCCCCTGGCAAGCCCCCTGGCAAATGTCACAGGTAGAGCACTGCCTCGTTGCCCTCGTTGAAAAGCAGGTCGAGGATGGAGAGGTTGGGCAGGAACCCAAACTTCTGTTGATAAACTTGATAATAAGGGCGCGCCACGAACCCTGAATCGGGCAATGGGTGCTTGGGACGAATCACGTCACGGTAATCCGCGATCACGTCGTCGTCGCATTCGCATGCAGGGGTGCCGTCGTGCAGGGGCGTGCCCTGTGCCCGTCCGCAACCATTATGACATTCGCTTACATTGACGTATTCGTCGGTAAGCTCCATGTGCGGCTCTATGTCGAGCAGCTCGCACATCTTACGGGTTATGGCAAGGTTGAAATCGAAAAGAAACTCCCATTTCCTCTCAAAGAAAGGCCGCAGGTCATCGGCATAATATTCGAAAAAAGGGCTCTCGCCATAGGCCGACTGCAGGGCCTGCCAATGGAGGTGCCGCCACGCGCCATGGTCTGACACGCGCACGTCTTTCATCTCCGTCTTGTCGATGCGCAAGCCTTGCGGGCTCTCCACGGGCACGGTGAGGGCCTGCGGCCCCTGCGTGGTGGCTATGACGCACCGGTTGCGGTAAGTCTGCTTGATGAAATGGTCGTGACGCTCAACGAGGCACACGCCGCCATGGGCGAGCTTCTGATACCATTGCACTGGACCGAAATAAGTGGAAGAGAGAAGAATGTTGTTCATCTGAAAAGGGGTACGGCCTTGCCCACTATTTGATGTCTATATACGAGGCGCTTGCCGTGGCCCGTCTCCACGAGATAGAGGCGGCAGTCGCGGCAGGGGCAGCGGTCGCAACACTTCAATGGTATGACATATCGACGGCGCGCCACGTTGATGGTGTCGCCCGGCAGGTTGACCACCTGGCCCAGCTCCTGCGGAGGGCCTATGAGCGACACGGCCGGCGCGTCGCCCCTGACGGTGAACACGATGAGGTCTCCACGGCGTGGGGCACGGCTACGGGCAAGCTTGTTCACCACCACCCTGTCGCCCGTCCTGAGCCCTTGGCCCAAGGGAGCGGGCACAGTGTAGACGGTGATGGCAAACACGCGGACAACCACGACAATAGTCATGGCTATCGCTAAGGCGATGATGAATTTCAGAAGTTGCCGAGCCAAAACGTGCCGTCTAAAAGATTATGCGTTACTTATTTTATGTTGTCAACAAACCTGAACAGGCGGCTCCACCTCACGCCGGAGAATCCCTTGCGGTCGGGGTCGGAGCTCCACCAGATGAAGATTGGCTTGCCCACGACATGGTCTTCGGGCACGAAGCCCCAATAGCGTGAGTCCTCTGAGTTGTGACGGTTGTCGCCCATCATCCAGTAGTAGTCCATCTTGAAGGTGTAGCTCGTGGCGGGCTTGCCGTTGATGTAGACGCGGTTGTTCTTCACCTTGAGGTCGTTGTGCTCATACACCCTTATCGGCCTCTCGTAGAGGGCTATGTTGTTCATGTTGAGCTTCACGGAGGCGCCCTTCTTGGGAATCCAGATGGGGCCGTAGTTGTCTACCGTCCATCCCGTCACGATGTCGTGGGGATAGAGGCTTACCGAGGGCGCGGCGTCGGTGTTGAGCTTGATGCTCTTCACCAGGTCCTTGCGCTTGGAGAGGAAAGCCACGGCGCGCTTGGTGAGAGGCATGTAGCCCATCTGGTTGAGCGTGGTGAGGTCTTCCATGGATATGTTAAGCTCCTTGAGCACGTCGTCGGGCAGATGGTCGGTGGCGAGCTTCACATAATAGGTGTACTGCACGTTGTCGGGCTCCTTGTTTGGCTTGCCGTCGAGGTAGATTATGCGGTTCTTTATCTGCAAGGTCTGTCCCGGCAGGCCGACGCAGCGCTTCACGTAGTTCTCGCGGCGGTCGGTGGGCCTGTGGTCTATTGAGCCGAACTCGTTGGGGTTGTTCACGATGTAGTCGTGTCCAAGCGAGTAGATCATGGCGAAGAAGTCGAGCTGCTGCTGCTTGCTGAGCTTGGCCGGGTCCACGGGGTTGACGTTGTTCTCCTTGTATATCTGCATGCCGAGCGGATACACGAGGTCGCCGTAGAAGTCGGGACCCTGGTAGCGTTCCTCGGTGACGATGGTGTCGCCGCTTGGGTAGTTGAACACCACTATGTCGTTGAGTTTCACCTTGCCCAGGCCCTTCAGTCGGCGATAGTCCCAGTGGGGCCACTCCACATAGCTCTTGGTGTTTATCACGGGCATGGTGTGCTGCGTGAGCGGCATGGTGAGCGGCGTCTCGGGGATGCGCGGGCCGTAGCTCACCTTCGACACGAAGAGGTAGTCGCCCGTGAGGAGGCTCTTCTCCAGCGAAGAAGACGGTATGACGTAGTTCTGGAAAAGGAAGAGGTTGATGAAATAGACGGCCACGAGGGCGAACACGAGAGCGTCGACCCAGCTCATGATGAACTTCACGGGGCCCTCGGCGTCTTTCCACCACTGCCACCTCACCTTCTTCGACACGTAGCAGTCGAAGATGAACATCGCGCCGAGCAGCGTGAGGATCCATCCCGTCAGCGTGCGTGGCGACATCCATATAATAAACAGCACGTAGAAGAAGAAGGCACAGCCAAACTTCATCCATTGCTTCCTCATGTTGAGCGAAGCCTTTTCCTTGTCAATCATTTATCTTGCCTTGTTTGTTTTATTGCCTTGCGGGGGCCGGTCTTGTGCCGGCCCCTGCACCGATTTATTAGAACTTGAAGAGGTCCGACGTGGTGAGCAATCCCTTGTGGTCCTTGGTGTACTCGGCGGCGAGCACGGCACCCAAGGCGAACCCCTTGCGCGAATGGGCGCTGTGGGTGATGGTTATCTCGTCGGCCTCTGAGTCGTAGCGTATGCTGTGTATGCCCGGCACCTCGTCGTGGCGCACGCTGTCTATGAGCAGCTCGTCGGGCTTGTGGTCCTCGGAGCCTTCCACGCGGCCGTCGTCCCAGGTGGTGGTGCCGAGCTTCCATGAGCTCTTGCGGTCGAGACGTTCCACTATGTCCTCGGCAAGGGTGATGGCGGTGCCTGAGGGCGCGTCAAGCTTGTGGATGTGGTGGGTCTCCGTCTCGGTGACGTCATACTGCGCGAAGCCGTTCATTATCTCAGCCAGCTTCTTGTTGACAGCCTGGAAGATGGCCACGCCCACTGAGAAGTTGCTCGCCCAGAAAAGGGTCTGCTTGCCGTCCTGGCACAGGGCCTCCACGTCGGCCTTGTGGTCTTTCATCCATCCCGTGGAACCAGACACGACCTTCACGTTGTGCTTGAAGGCGCGCAGGTAGTTGCCATAGGCGGCGGTGGGGTTGGTGAACTCAATGGCCACGTCGGCAGAGGCGAACGCGGGAGAGTCGAAGTCGTCGGCGTTGTCGATGTCTATCTTGCATACTATCTCATGGCCACGCTCAAGGGCTATCTGCTCTATCATGTGACCCATCTTGCCATAGCCTATCAATGCTATCTTCATAATCGTGCTATTTTTAATTATATGTTTGTATTATATGTCCACATATTAATGTGTCGTGCAAAATTAGCTAATTTATGGCTAAAAGGGCCTCCGGCGTTGCATAAATTATTATAAATCTTCAAGATATGTGGATATTTCGCGCTAAAAACGGCGATTTAATTTTCAAAAAGTGATTAATCGAAGAAAAAGCAGTAACTTTGCAAAGTCAAGAAGCCGCAAGTTGGTTCGGCTTCTTGCAGGTGTGGGCCTTAGGCCCGTCAGCGACCACAATAGGCAAGCCAACACAACAAAGAGATTAATCAAGGTAACAAATATTTTATTTATGCACAAGACCTTAAGGGCATGGGGGAGTCTCATGCTATTGTCTGTCGCGATGACAGCCTCGCTCTCCTCGTGTATCAAGGAAGAGGCTCTCAACAGCGAGGCCGACATCACGGGAGTGACCCTCGGCGACGGCAGTTCCCTTATCAGGGAGCCGGAGATAACAAACAACGAGGTGACGCTCTACGCCAACACCGCCGACAGCATCCTCGCTCCTGAGTTCACGCTCACCGAAGGCGCTACCATAGAGCCGGCGAGCGGCACCAAGCGCAAGTTTTTCACGCGCGTGGCCAACCCGCAGAAGACCGACGAGGACGACGGGCTGCCCGACTCGATTGACATGCCCGTGCCACAGGAATACACCGTGACCTCGCAAGACGGGGCATGGAAGAAGAAGTACACCGTGAGGGTGGCAAGCAACGCCACGCCTGCCGACTATCACTTCAACGACATGCGCTACTACATGTACGACACCGACGACGACGGCACCGACGACCCGATGTTCCATATATTCTACGAGGAGATTGGCGGACAGCATGTGGACTGGGGCTCAGGAAACCCCGGCGCCATGATAACGCTGATGTCGTCGAACCCCAAGCCAAGCGACTACCCCACGAGCCAGGCCGATGGCGGCGTGATCGGCAAATGCGCCAAGCTGACAACCATAAGCACTGGCGCGCTGGGCGCGATGTTCAAGGCCCCGATAGCTGCCGGCAACATCTTCTTGGGCACTTTCCAAGTCAACTTCGGCGACATGGCTTCTTCGACCCACTTCGGCATCCCGTTCTTCAACACCAAGCCTGTCTCCATGACCGGATACTATAAGTATAAGGCCGGCCCGACGGTGACCGACGAGAACATGAGCGTGGTGAGCGGGGCGAAAGACGACTTCGCGCTCTACGCCGTGGTGTTTGAGGTGTCGAAGGAGATTCCATGGCTCGACGGCACCGACACCAACAAGAACTCGCTAACGAGCCCGAGCATCGTGCTAAAGGCCGAGCTGACCGACAGGAAGGAGACCGACGAGTGGACGAAGTTCACCATACCTTTCGAGCCCGTGAACGGCAAGACGTTCGACATCAACAAGATGATAGCCGGCAAATACAGCTTCGCCATCATCGCGTCGTCGAGCAAGGACGGAGCCAAGTTTAAGGGTGCCATAGGCAGCACGCTCTACATCGACGAGCTGCACGTGGACTACGAGGCTTATTAATCATCGGGAACGACTCTAAAACGAACAAGCAACATGAAAAGCAAGATATTATTATTCCTGCTCGTGGCTTTCTCCTTCTCCGCTGCCGCACAAGAGAGCATCGGCGAACGCGACGAGAATCTGCAGCAGATGAACAAGAAGGGATGGGAACTGGAGCTGAAGGCCGGCCTCAACATTGGAGGTGCCACTCCGCTCGGCCTGCCGCGCGAGATAAGACACATCAACAGCTTCGACCCGAAGCTCAACGGCACCCTCGAATGTGCCGTGACGAAATGGTTTGGCAGATGGGGCGTGGCGTCGGGACTGAGGCTCGAAGCCAAGCGCATGTCGACAGGTGCCACGGTGAAAAACTACCACACGGCGATAATACAAAACGGTGACAAAGTGGCTGGATATTTCACGGGCTACGACAAGACCGACTACAACAGCAACGACCTCACGTTGCCCATCACCGCCAACTACCGCGTGAACCCGCGCTGGAAGGTGAGGGGCGGAATGTTCTTCTCCTACTGCCTCTCTCGTCAGTTCAACGGATACGTGAGCGACGGCTACCTGCGCAACGGCACGCCGACGGGCGAGAAGGTGACGTTCGACAACGGCAGCTCGGCCGACTACAACTTCGACGACGACCTGCGCAAGTTCAACTATGGCGTGCAGGTGGGAGCCTCGTGGAACGCCTACAAGCACTTCTCGCTGTTCGGCGACCTGGCCTACTCGTTCAAAAACATATTCAAGTCCGACTTCCACACCGTGGCGTTCACAATGCACCCCATATACCTCAACATGGGCTTCGGATACAGATTCTAAGACAACAAAAACATAACAACAATGAAAAAACTTTTCACACTATTCCTTGTCATAGCCGTGTCTGCAATATCTGCAATGGCAGAAGATTACACAGACAACTTGAGCATTACCGTATTAGGCCAAACAACAAATCAAGAAGCTACCATTACGGCAGAAGAACAAACCAATGGCAAATACAAATTTGCCCTAAACAACTTTGCTTTTGGTGATGAACAAGTCGGCGATATTGTCATTGAAGACGTAGATGCCACTGAAAAAGATGGTATAGTATTTTTAACCATAGATGAGAAAGATAAGAAAACTGTCAATGTAACTAATCCTGCTTCACTTGGAGAAAAAATTAATAAGGCTGGTGGCGTAAAACTCACTATGAACGCTAAAATTTCTAAAGCAGCCAAAAAAATGTACGCTGTTTTAGATATGACTGCAATGTTTGTTATACAAGTAAAAGCTACATTCGGTGATGAAAAAAATATAACCACCGGCATCTCCAACCTGCCCGTAAACAACGACAACGAGAAGGAAGAGATATTCAACCTCCAGGGCCAGCGCATCAGCGAGGCTAAGCCCGGCCAGGTGGTGATCGTAAAGAAAGGCGGAAAAGCCGTGAAAGTGGTGAAATAAGCAACCGACCACAACAAACGACGTGCAGGGGCGGGCCCTGTGCCCGTCCGCAACCCGAAAGGAAACCGAGATGCAACATGGGTGAATGCTCATTGCGGATCGACGTTTTCGCCATTCGGGGTGCGGACGGGCACAGGGCCCGCCCCTGCACG
Source organism: Prevotella sp. (assembly GCA_022769825.1). Classification (GTDB taxonomy): domain Bacteria; phylum Bacteroidota; class Bacteroidia; order Bacteroidales; family Bacteroidaceae; genus Prevotella. The sequence goes on from JALEJI010000051.1 coordinate 24,345, forward strand.
TCATACCATTGCATATATCATTGATTAGCCAAAGTTTTTGGCTAAACATTTGGTGGTTTAGTGGAAAAAGACGTATTTTTGCAGAAACTATAAAAATACGACCATGGCAGAAGCAGCAACACTAAATCAAGCGCAAATGCAAATTCTTGACATGATGTCTTTTGTAAAGACACCAGAGGCATTGAAAGATTTAAAACAGGCCATATCAAACTATTTCGCGCAAAGAGCCGATGCCGAGAAAAGCAATATAAAATACGCAAACGACATGACCTCTTCGCTCTTGATACATCCTGGCGAGATGATTAAAGAAGAAATCGAGGCTCGCGGAATAACTCAAAAAGAAGTAGCAGAGAAAATGGGGGTGTCGTACACGGTTTTCAATGAGATTCTCAATGGCAAGCGTCCTGTGACCACAGAATACGCGCTATTGCTGGAGGCCGTGCTTGGGATAGACGCAGGAATTTGGCTCCGACTACAAGCTGACTATAACATGCAGGAAGCAAAAGCCGACAAGTCGTTCATGAGCCGATTAGAGCACATCCGACGTTGTGCCGCTGTGCTTTAGCCACTTTATTATCATGGCCAAACATTTATATATAATAGCAGGTTGTAATGGAGCAGGAAAGACCACTGCATCTATGACGATTTTACCAAAGAGCCTTTTGGTAAAAGAATTTGTTAACGCTGATAAGATTAAGGATTATGTCAAATAAAGAGGTAGAAGAGTATATTAAAAGATTAGACGAAGGTCTTGCCTTGGCAGAAAAGGAAATGCTTCAAGACAAAGCCTCTCGTAACGAGTCTATTGTCTATTCAGATAGTCATGGTCATATAAAACGTGCATTAGCCACAGATGTTATCAATGGAAAATTAGGGATTTAACAGATGCGACCCTATTAGGAACAGCTTTATCAAATAAATAGATATCACCTGACACCACATGGAACAACTCTTGCACTATTGCTGGAAACACAGGCTATACCCCATCGCCGGGCTCCGCACGACAGGCGGCGACGAGGTGGAGGTGATAGACCCCGGACTGCACAACCAAAACGCCGGGCCCGACTTCTTCAACGCCAAGGTGAGGATAAACGGACAGCTGTGGGTGGGCAACGTGGAGATACACGACAAGGCAAGCGACTGGTTCGCGCATGGGCACGACAAGGACGCGCTATATAATAATGTGGTGCTGCACGTGGTGGGAAAGGCCGACGCGCAAGCCGTGACCGAAGACGGCATGAAGCCGCCACAGATGGAACTGAGCGTGCCGGAACACGTGAGGCAAAACTATGAGGAGCTGCTCAAGACCGACAGCTATCCACCGTGCTACAAGATTATACCCACGCTGAGTAACCTCATGAAGCACTCGTGGATGAGCGCGCTGGAGACGGAACGGCTGGAACGCAAGACGGATGACATAATAAGCAGGGTCAGGCGATGCCTTGGGTCATGGGAGGCGGCCTACTTCGTCACCATGGCACGCAACTACGGGTTCGGCATCAACGCCGAGGCCATGGAGCAATGGGCGCTAAGCGTGCCGCTCAACGCCGTGGCGCACCACGGCGACAACCTGTTCCAGATAGAGGCCATATTCATGGGGCAAGCCGGACTGCTCGACCCCATGTCGGTGCCGGAAAGACACCGAGAGGCAGCGCTGGCCGACGATTACCTCTTCAAGCTCCACAACGAGTATAAATACCTGGCTCATAAATACTCGCTCAAGCCCATCGACTTCCACCTGTGGCGATTCCTGAGGCTGAGACCGCAAAACTTCCCGCATATCAGGATATCGCAACTCGCAAACCTTTACTATCATCGCAAGGCGAGCCTGTCGCTGCTCATCGACTGCAACGACACTAAGGCGGCCAAGGAGCTGATGATGACCGAGGTGACGGAATATTGGACGACCCACTTCGCCTTCGGGTGCGAGAGCAAGGCAAGCAGCAAGCACCTGTCGGAGGCGTCGCTGAACCTGCTGCTCATCAACACCGTGGTGCCAATGCTCTTCGCCTATGGCAGGCACAAGCAGGAAGAAAAAATCACGGACAGGGCTTTCGACTTCCTCGAACAACTGAAAGCGGAAGACAACCACATAACCCGTACATGGAAAGACGTGGGACTGACGGTTGACAACGCCGGTGACAGCCAAGCTCTCATACAACTGAAAAACGAGTATTGCGACCGTCGCGACTGCCTCCGATGCCGATTCGGCTACGAATACTTGAAAGGGGAAAGCTGACAAGCAGAGGCAAGAGACGGAGCGACTGCCAAAGACACATAATCTCAGACCATGGATAAGGATATGCCCAATGTGCTCAAGCAAGGCAACGACTGGCGCAAACTGCACTTTTACCATAAGGCAGACGCGATATACCAGCTCACGTTCGTCTTCTGCCATCGCTTCCTGCCCATCAGCGGAGACCGCACGGTGGACCAGATGGTGCAAGCGGCACGCTCGGGCAAGCAAAACATCGTGGAGGGATCCGAAGACGGCAAGTCGTCAACGGAAATGGAGCTAAAGCTGGTCAACGTGGCGCGGGCAAGCATAAGGGAACTGCTGGAAGACTACAAGGATTTCCTGCACAACCATAGATACGCGATATGGAAAGACCGTGACCCGCGACGCTACAACAGCGTGCTGGAGTATACGAGAAGACACAACGAGCCCAACGACTACCTGCCTTTCGCCGACAAGTGGTCGGCTGAGGAGTTTGCCAACACCTGCCTCACCCTCTGCTATCAACTGGACGCCATGATCAACTCTTATCTCAAGAAGCTCCAAAACGACTTCGTGACCGAGGGTGGCATCAAGGAGCGCATGTACGCGGCCCGCACGGGTTACAGGAAGGAGCAAGATGCCAAGATGAAAAATCTGGAGGCTGAGAACAACAGGCTCAAGGCTGAGAACGCTCAACTGCTCGCGACCTCCAATGCCTGGAAAGCGAAATACGAGGACTTGAAGCAGCGAGCCTTAAAAGCCTATTACGGGCAAAAAGAAGAGATAGAAAGATTAAGAAAAGAGATAAACGATAAAACAAAGATAGATGATGATAGACAGGATAGACCTCGATAGATAAGGTAGACCCCGATAGATAAGGTAGACCTCGATAGACAAGGTAGACCCCGATAGACAAGATAGACCCCGATAGACAAGATAGACTTGATAGACAGAATAGATTATCTAAGGTCTATACCGTCTATAAGAGTCTATAAAAGTCTATAAAAGTCTATACCGTCTATAAAAGTCTATAAAAAAGAGACACACCATGAAAAAATACTTATTCACCACGCGCATGGAGGTGCGCGACTACGAGTGCGACATCGAAGGCATCGTGAACAATGCCAACTACCTCCACTACACAGAGCACACACGCCACCGCTTCATCAACAGCCTTGGCATTAGCTACGCCAAACTGCACGAGGAAAAACACGTGGACCCAGTCGTGGCAAGGATGAACCTTAAGTTCAAGGCCCCACTCCACTGCGACGACGTGATGCTGTCGTGCGTCAACGTGCGAAAGGAAGGGCTGCGCTACATCTTCACTCACGACATCTACCGTGAGGCCGACAACCAACTGTGCTTCCATGGCGACGTGGAACTCGTGATGCTCATCAATGGCAAGCTCGGCAACAGCGAAGACTACGACAACGCCTTCCTGCCAGTGATAGAGAAGTTCAATAATGAAAACGCATGACACGGGAGCCTCATAAGGACAAGGCTGATAAGGACAATGCTGAATAGAGAAGAACTGGTCAACACCGCCATACTCACACGGCTAAGCTACTTCCACCTCAACGCCATGGTGGGACTGTACAGGACGTTAGGCTCCGCCACCGCCATAATGGAGCAGAGGAAGGATCTTGGCTCCATCTTTCCGGGGCTCCCCAAGCGTGTTCTCGCCGACATCAACGACATGGCGTCGATACGCGACCGCGCGGAAGAGGAATTGGCTTGGGCCGACGACCACGGCGTGAAGGCCCTGTGCCTCAACGATGACGGCTATCCCGACAGGATGAAAGAAGCCCCAGACGCGCCGCTGATGCTGTTCTACAAAGGCACGGCCAACCTCAACGCGCGCCACATTATAAACATCGTGGGCACTCGCCACTGCACACGCTATGGTGAAGACCTGATAAGGGCTTTCGTCAGGGACTTGCACGCCATGGTACCCGACACGATCGTGGTGAGCGGACTGGCTTACGGCGTTGACATTCACGCTCACCGCGAGGCATTGGCCAACGGCATGGACACCGTGGCGGTGCTCGCCCATGGCCTCGACACGCTATATCCACCAACCCACCGCGACGACGCCAACAGGATGGTGAGCCAAGGCGGACTCATTACCGAATACATGACGCGCACCAAACCCGACAAGCTCAACTTCGTGAGGCGGAATCGCATCACGGCTGGGTTGTGCGACGCCACCATACTCGTGGAGAGCGCACGGAAAGGCGGCGGACTGATAACGACACGCATTGCCAAGGAATACAACCGCGACGTGTTCGCCTTCCCGGGTCCAGTGGGCGCGCCTTACAGCGAGGGTTGCAACAACCTGATACGCGGTTGCGGAGCCGGCCTCATCACCTCGGCCGAGGATTTCGTCAAGGACATGGGATGGGAAAACGAGGCAACGCTGGAGAAAGCGAGGAGCAAGGGGATAGAAAGGTCGTTGTTCCCCGACCTGACTGAGGACGAACAAAAAATCGTCGGCTTGCTCAAACAAGCCAACGACCTGCGACAAGACATGATATCAGTGAAGACAGGCATCAACGCCGGAAACCTCACGGCACTGCTCTTCCAGCTGGAGATGAAAGGCGTGGTAAAAGCCTATGCCGGCGGAACATATCACTTGATGGCATGACGACACGCAACCATTGCCATAATTTTCGTATTATTATCGCAAAGAAACGGAAAATATGATACTTGGTTCCCGTATTGGTTCCATTTTTATGTAACTTTGTATTGTATAATGCGCGCTATCACGGTCGCGCCAAGCATAAACACCCTTTTTATACAAAGACATGAAAGAAGAAATCAAGTTGGATGGCCTAAGCGCCGCGGAGGTAATCGCCTCACGCGAGAGACATGGAGAGAATGTGCTTACCCCACCAAAGAAGACTCCTGTTTGGAAGCTATACATCGACAAATACAGCGACCCCATAATACAAGTTCTCCTTGTAGCGGCAGCCGTTTCCCTCGGCCTTGCCTTTGTCAACAACGACTTCGTGGAGACCATCGGCATATTGCTCGCCATATTCCTCGCCACGACAGTGGGCTTCTACTTCGAGCTCGACGCGGCAAAGAAGTTCAAGGTGCTCACCGCCATGAACGACGACCAACCCGTGAAAGTGAGACGCGAGGGCAAGGTGACGGAGATTCCACGCCGCGAGGTCGTGGTGGGCGACATAATAATAGTGGAGCCTGGCGACGAGGTGCCTGCCGACGCACGCCTCATCTCCGCCACGAACCTGCAAATAGACGAGTCTACACTCACGGGAGAGACCCTCACGACCAAGAGCCTCGACGCTGACGGCAATCACGACACTACCTACCCACCAAACATCATACTGCGCTCAACGATGGTCATGAACGGCCACGGGGAAGCCGTGGTGGAAAAAGTGGGCAACATGACCGAGATAGACAAAGTGGCGCGCAAGGCCACTGAGATGACAAGCACCAAGACGCCGCTCAACATGCAGCTTGGCAAGCTCGCGAAGCTCATATCAAAAGTTGGCTCGGCAGTATCGGTGTCGGCATTCGTGATATTCCTCGTTCACGACATCCTAACCAACGACCTGTGGCACACCACCAACTATCTTGGCATGGCGCAAATCGTGCTCAACTACTTCATGATGGCGGTGACGCTCATCGTGATGGCCGTGCCCGAAGGCCTTCCCATGGCCGTGAACCTCGCGTTGGCCCTCAACATGCGACGTATGCTCAAGAGCAACAACCTCGTGCGCAAGCTGCAAGCATCAGAGACCATGGGCGCCGTGACCATAATATGCACCGACAAGACTGGCACGCTCACGCAAAACAAGATGCGCGTGAGCGAGATATTCTCTTCGTCTGACAGCGACCATGAGAGCAAGCCAAGCCCACTGCTCGACATCGCCATGGCCATCAACTCGACGGCAGAACTCGACGGTGACAAGGTCATAGGCAACCCAACAGAAGGCGCGTTGCTGCTATGGCTCAAGGACCAAGGCCATGACTACAACACGTTGCGCTCAGAGTGCGCAGTGGTCAACCAGATACCATTCTCCACCGAGAGGAAGTTCATGGCTACCGTGGCGACGGTCAACGGCAAGACCATGACTTTCGTAAAAGGCGCGCCTGAGATATTGATGGGCATGTGCTATTGCGACACAGCCGACCGCGAGACCTACGAAAGCCAACTGCTACAATATCAGCGGCAAGCCATGCGCACGCTCGCCTTCACCCATGGCGATGGCGACCTCGCCCAACAACTCTTGTCGGGAAAAGCTCACGGACTGACCATGCAAGGCGTCTGCGCCATTTGCGACCCTGTGCGCGACGACGTGCCAAAGGCTGTCGGCGAGTGCCGCGAGGCTGGCATCCGCGTGAAAATCGTCACGGGCGACACCACGGCCACGGCGTTGGAGATAGCACGCCAGATAGGCATAGACGAAGGTGAGGCCATAACCGGACCGGAATGGGCGGCCTTGCCCGACGAGGAGGCTTACAAACGCTGCGAGAACATACGCGTGATGAGCAGGGCACGCCCCGACGACAAGCAGCGACTCGTGGAGATGCTGCAAAGACACGGCGAGGTGGTGGCCGTGACGGGCGACGGTACCAACGACGCCCCAGCGCTCAACTACGCCCACGTGGGCCTGTCGCTCGGCTCCGGCACCTCGGTGGCAAAGCAAGCTTCCGACATAACACTGCTCGACGACTCGTTCAGTTCCATCGCCGCCGCCGTGATGTGGGGTCGTTCACTCTACAAGAACATCCAGCGCTTCTTGTTCTTCCAGCTCGTGGTCAACGTGTCGGCACTGCTCCTCGTGCTTGGCGGCTCCGTGATAGGCACGGAGATGCCGCTCACGGTGACACAGATTCTCTGGGTCAACCTCATCATGGACACGTTTGCGGCCCTCGCGCTCGCCTCTCTCCCGCCTTCCCACGAGGTCATGCGCGACAAGCCACGCAAGACCTCACAGTTTATCATCACGAAGCCCATGGCACGAGGCATCCTCTCCATAGGTTTCGCTTTCTTCATACTGATGTTCGCCTTCCTCGTTTGGTGTGAGCGCCACGGAGCCGGAAGCATCATCGACGTGCATGAGCTGACACTGTTCTTCACCACGTTCGTGATGCTCCAGTTATGGAACCTCCTCAATGCCAAATGCCTTGGAAGCGTCCACAGCGCCTTCCGCCACTTCTGGCGCGACCGCGGCCTGGTGCTCGTGCTCTTGATGATTTTCGCGGGCCAATGGATTATCGTCACCTTTGGAGGCAGGATGTTCCGCACGCTCCCGTTGAGCGCGATGGAATGGTTGGCCATAACCGTGTCCACGGGAGTGTTGGTACTCGGAAGCGGAGAGCTGTACCGAGCCATTAAAAGATGCAATAAATAATGTTTGACAATAGCTACTATACATTAAACGGCAACTCGCGACCTTGCGTTGCCACGATAGGATTTTTCGATGGCGTGCATCGCGGCCACCAGTTTCTCATTTCCAATGTCATGGAAGAGGCCAGACGGTCCGGGCTCGCCTCGCTCGTCATCACCTTCGACCGCCATCCCCGGCAGGTGCTCAACCAAGACTACCAACCCCAACTGCTTACCACCCTTGAGCGCAAACTGCAACTCATCGCCCTCACAGGTGTCGACAACGTGGCGGTGCTGCGCTTCAGCAAGGAGATGGCCGCGCTCTCGGCAAAGGAATTCATGAGGCAGGTGCTTGCCGAGCGACTGAATGTCAAAACCCTTGTCATTGGCTACGACAACCGGTTCGGCCATGACCGCACCGAGGGCTTCGACGATTACGTGGCCTACGGTCGCGAGCTCGGCATCGAGGTGGTGCAAGCAAAGTCGTACACTCTCGACAACATGAAGGTTAGCTCATCGCTCATCCGCTCCTTCCTTGAAGGCGGCGAGGCGGAGATGGCCGCGCGTTGCCTCAGCCGGCCTTTCGAGTTGTCGGGCAAGGTCAAGAAAGGCTTTCAGGAAGGCCGCAAGCTTGGCTTCCCCACAGCCAACCTCGACCTCGGCGACAGCGGACTGCTCATCCCGAAAGACGGCGTGTATGCGGTTTGGGCAGCCATAGATGGCCACTCACGCCTCTTCCCTGCCATGATGGGCATTGGCTCTCGCCCTACCTTCGGGGGTGGACAGCTATCCCTGGAAGTAAATATCATCGGTTTCCACGGCAACCTCTACGACAAGCAAGTCAAGGTGCGGTTCGTGAGCCGCGTAAGAGACAACCGCAAGTTTGACAGCGCCGACAGCCTTGCCGAGCAATTGCGGAAAGACCAGGAATACATTATAAAGAAACTCAACAAGGAAAGTAAAGAAAAACAATAATAAAGACATCACCCAAATAAAGACATCACCCATGACAGAAAACAATAACGCCCTTCGTGGCAGTCTTGACATTCTTTGGTACGCCATCGTCTTCTTGCTTTTGCAGTTAGGCTTTGGCGCCATATTCCACTTCGTGAAACTTCAACCTGTCACGAGCACCATTGCCATTACCTCGCTCAGCAGCTTGGCCACGCTCTTGGTCTTCCTTAAATGCAAATGGGCTCGCGTCTCAAACACATGGCTGCAGACACGCCCATGGGCGGTAATCGTCTGGGCGGTGCTTCTTGCCGTCGGCAGCATGATTCCATCTGAGCAACTGGTGGAGTGGATGCACTTCGAGATGCCCGAGGAGATGACTAAGATGATGGAAGGCGTAATGAAAAAGCCACTTGGCTATGTGGTGATAGGCATACTCGCGCCACTTGCCGAGGAGGTCGTCTTCCGCGGAGCCATATTGCGCAAGCTCCTCGCCATGATGCCAACCGGCAGGCACTGGGTGGCCATAGCCATCTCCGCTTTGATCTTCGGCATAGTGCACTTCAACTTGCCCCAAGGCATACACGCTTTCCTCATCGGCCTGCTGCTCGGATGGATGTATTATCGCACTCGCTCTATCATCCCAGGCATCGTTTTCCATTGGATCAACAACACCATATCTTATATAATGGTCAACCTGATGCCGCAGTGTGCCGACGGAAAACTCGTAGACCTCTTCAACGGCAACGAGCGCATGGTCATCTATGCGGTATTGTTCTCCATGCTCATTTTCCTGCCAAGCATCTTCCAACTCAACATCCGGATGCGCAAGGCAAAAGACACAACAGCAGAATAACGCGCCTACAAGTTGTTATTATTCATCTTATTTGCACAAAATGTAACAAATTGCAATTTTAACATAACAAAAAGGCAAAAAACGCCTGTAAAGACTTTACACGTATCACTTTTTTACTTATCTTTGCAATTGACAAGGGATTTAGATCTACGTTTCTCGACACAATCCTACAGTCACTAACACACTTTAAGTTATGTCATTATGAGTGAAAGCAATTGCAAAAGAACGCTGAACGCGAAGTCATTTTTGGCAGCCACGGCGTTGACCACCGTGTTTCTCGGAGGCAATGCTCTTTCTGCTAATGCTACAACGGCAACGGGTGCTACGCCCAAACCGCTGGCCGAGCAACAGAAGAACACCGTCAGGGGAACCGTAACCGACCAGGCTGGAGAGCCTATCATTGGTGCGAGTATCGTAATCAAAGGTACCACGAAAGGTGTCGTGACCGACACTGAGGGCCGTTTTGCCATAGACGTATCAAACGGCTCCATGCTGGAGATATCGTGCATAGGTTACGAGAAACGCGTAGTGAAGGTAGGAGCACAGAAAAACATCAACATCACCCTTGCCGAAGACACCAAGTCGCTGAGCGACGTGGTGGTGACGGCCATGGGCATACGCAAGGAGAAAAAGGCCCTTGGATATGCCGTGACCGACGTGAAGGCCGATGAGCTGATGAAGAACAAGAATACCAACATCGTCAACTCACTCGCCGGCAAGGTGCCTGGCCTGAACATCACCCAAAGCAGCGGTGCCGCCGGCGCGGGAGCCACCATCGTGATGCGCGGTGCCAACTCCACGGCTGAGGGACGAAGCAACCAGCCGCTCTTCGTCGTTGACGGAATCATCTACGACAACTCCACAAGCGTGGTGGGCAACTCGGGCACCGACGGCATGACGCGCAACGCCACAACCTTCTCTAACCGCGTGATGGATATCAACCCTGAAGACATCGCCGACATCTCCGTGCTGAAGGGCGCGGCAGCCGCGGCCCTCTACGGCTCACGCGCTGCCGATGGCGCCATCATCATCACCACGAAGAAGGGTGCCGAGGGAACGGTGAAGATCGACTATTCGGGCAAGATAAGCGCGTCTTCTGCCACTAAGCTGCCTGAGACTCAAAAGCAGTTCGGACGAGGATACTATGCCGACAACGGCGTGTTCAGCGACCAGACCTACAACTCTTGGGGAAAGGCTTACGACGGTTCGGAGACACTGTATGACAACATAGGCAACTTCTTCCGCACAGGCACCGTACTCGACAACAACGTCAGCATATCGGGCGGCTCGAAGAACCAGAGCTTCTTCCTATCACTGTCCAACTACGACCAGCA
>JALEJI010000008.1 GCA_022769825.1 Prevotella sp.
CGTCAGCAAGGACTTTTTGTAATTTCTCTTTCGGTACTATTAGCTGATAATCCGCCACTCCGATAGGTTTTCCCATATCTTCAAGTGCGAGTTCCACCTCTACACGGTCTTTCTCCGCACAAAGTATGATTCCTATGGAACGGTTCTCGTCTGCACCACGTTCAAGGCGGTCAAGCAGAGACAGATAATAGTTCATTTTACCTGCATACTCTGGTTTGAAAGCTCCTATCTTCAAGTCAACAGCTACAAGGCAGCGTAGTCCACGATGGAAGAAAAGCATATCAACCTTACTCTCCTTTCCGTTATACTCCAACACATGCTGATTTCCGATGAATGTAAAGCCATTGCCAAGTTCCATAAGAAAACGGGTGATAGCTTTTACCAAGCGGTCTTCAAGTTCAAGCTCCAATATAGGACTTGTGACACCTAAGAAACCGAGATTATAGCTGCTGTTAAACACTTCATTGGCATATTGCGCTTGTTCGGCAGGAAGAGTGCGGTCGAAATTGTTGTCTACTTTTGCCAATGCCTGTGTCTCATACATTTTGAGTTTAATGGCATTGAGCAACAAGTCGCGATTCCAACCTTTAGAGCGTGTCTCCTTTGCGTAGAAGAGCATTGCTGCATCATCATCACCAACTCTCTGAAGAAGACGCAATATATGCCCCCAAGGCAAAAGTGCGACAGCTTGTCGCACTTTTATATCTGAGTGACAAAAGCGTTCGTAGAATTTCTTCATATCCCACAGATTTCGCGGTGAAACACCCATTTTAGGGTATCGTTTTTTTAGGTCTGCCGACAATCTTTTTACAACGCTGTCACCATAAAAAGTTAGGCTTTTGGCGACCTCTACAAATTAGCACCAAATTACGTTGCCAATCCGTTGCCAAAAACAGAAAACAAAAAAATCCTAACTGCTCATATTCAAGCAGTTAGGATTCTGTATGGTGCGCCTGATAGGACTCGAACCTACACGGCAGTGAACCACCAGATCCTAAGTCTGGCGCGTCTACCAATTTCGCCACAAGCGCATTCAACGATGCAAAGTTATGAAAAAAAAACCATTCGGGCAAAGAAAAAGATAAATCTTGCTCTTGTTTGTGCGCTTTTTGTTAATTTTGCGATAAGTGGCATGGTGCTGTGTCACGTTAAACAGAGAAAACCCATGAAGAAAATATTAGCATTGGCACTCGCCGTCTTCGCCCTTGAAGCAGGGGCACAGACCAGACCCTCTTATGAGATAGTGGGCAAGGACACTATTTGCCAGATATTCCTTTACAGTCCTGCTGATGGCGATGGGCTGCACGTGGCTTACTTGACTGACCAGGAGCGATGGGCAGACGCAGGCCGGCTCTGCGGGTCCGACTATGCTTCAGCCACCGAAGGCAGTCGCATGCGTTCGCCTTATGTCTGCCATGCCGCCGACGGCTCATGGCGATTGCTGTTCTCCGTCGATGACAACGCGCGATGCCTTGCCGCGGCTTACAGCGAGGACCTCGTGACGTGGCGGCCGCAGGACTTCCCCTCCATGACCGACAAGGGAGTGCGGGAGCCTGTGATGTTCCAGATGGACGATGGCACGTTCGACATTTACTTCAAGGCGCAAGGCAGCGTGAGGCGATACGTGAAGGCCGACAAGGACTTTCGCCATTTTGTTGAGGCGAAGGAGCCAAGCTCGATAAGCGATGACGCGTGGATCATGGACACGGCCACCGTGGCCGATAAGGAATATGCCGGCAACATGTTTCAAGTGCCAAAGATACATCTCGACTATATGATAAATTATCTTGGCGCCATGGCCCACGACAAGATATTGTTTTCAGAGCGTATGGGCGACGATTCGCGGCGTTTTGCCGACTTGGGCACTGACGTGGAAGCTACACTGACAATCGACCCTTCGAAAACGAAGCGCATATCCAGCAAGCTCGTGGGCGTCTCGCTCACAGGCACTGCCAACCATGATGATAACGGACTGAAAGCCGAGATGGTGAGGAACGGCGGTTTTGAGTATTCCCCGAACGACGGCACAGGCCTTGGGCCGCAGACCGCATGGACCTCCAACCATGCGGTGACCATACGCACGGATGCCCCCTTCTCGGCAGACAATCCACACTATGCCGTGATGACGAAGACGGACACATTATATAATAAAGGATGGAAGGGAATGACCGCCGCGCCGTTGCAGCAGTTTGATTGCTCCCTGTGTCTTCGCATGCCCAATGGAGGCAAAAACCAGGTACTCGTGGCCCTTGTGGGCAACAATGGCAAGGAATACGCGAAAATGAGGCTGAAGCTGGACGGCCAAGGTTGGCAACGCTATGAGTTCCCGTTGGCAGTGGACAAGAAAATGGAAGCTGGCGACGTGCGGCTTGCCTTGACCCCGCTGAAAGAAGGAAGCGTCGACGTGGACATGGTGAGCCTTCTCCCGCACGACACCTTCAAAGGTCACGGGCTGCGCAAGGATGCCGCGGAGACCGTTGCCGCGTTGAGCCCAAAGTTCGTGCGCTTCTCGAAAGGCGCGCATGGCTTGGGGTTATATGAGTTTTTCCGTTTTTGCGAGGACCTTGGCGCAGAACCCATACCCGTGCTCCCCATTGACGCCACTTGCCAGGACGCGCTCGACATGATAGAGTGGGCGGTAGCAGACACCACGGCTTCGGAGATGGCGAGAAAGCGCGCCGCAGCGGGCCATCCGGCACCGTTCAGATTGAGATATGTCAGCATTGGCAACGGCAGTCATGTCACGACAGCCTTCGAGAAGCGCTATAAGGCTTTGGCAGAGGCCGTGAAGGCTAAATACCCGGCGATTAAGGTCATTGGCAACGCGGGGCCTACGCATAATCCATCGGCCGACTATACGGAGGGGTGGAAATTCGCCGAGGAGAACAATAGCATCGTGGACAGGGTGGGGGAGTGCAACCACGCTTCACCAGGATGGTTCCTCCATAACCAAGACTATTATGACCACTACGACCGAGAGGCTCCAAGGGTGTGCCTCGGAGAGTGGGGCTCGCAAGGCTCCACGGTGGAGAACGCCCTCGCTGAGGCGTTGTTCCTATGTGCGGTGGAACGTAATGGCGACGTGGTTGAGATGGAAAGTCATGGCGTGGCAGACGGCGACGTGGCCGCGGGCCTTACGCCGAGCTATTACACGCAGAAGCTGTGGGGCAACAATAGTGGCGACAAACACATAGGCTCTACATTAAGCTTGCCGTCGGCCATTGGTTATAGAGTGAGCAGCAGCGTGGTGAGCGATAACGAAGGTAAGGTCATCGTCAAAATTGTAAATGCCCTGCCCGCTCGTCTCGCCGTGAGCGTGTCGGGCGTGAAGATAGCCGACGGCACCGTGGCGGAAGGCATAGCCGGAAAGCCTGGCGACAAGGCCGTCACAACGGTTAAGACCACGGTCAAGGGTCAGAAAGTCACACTCCCTGCTTACAGTGTCGTGGTGATAAGGCAATAATAGCGTGTTGTTTGTGTCATTCTGTCAGTCGCGATACGGAAGGCAGCCCTTGGCATATCGTTTGTTTATTATTCAGCGGACATTAAGTCCAAGCAACATTAACACAGAATAATAAATAAAAAATACATACTATTATGGGAAAGATTATTGGAATCGACTTAGGTACTACCAACAGCTGCGTAGCCGTATTCGAGGGCAACGAGCCGGTAGTGATTGCTAACTCTGAGGGCAAGCGCACCACGCCATCCGTGATTGGCTTCATGAAGGACGGCGAGCGCAAGGTGGGTGACCCAGCTAAGCGCCAGGCCATTACCAACCCGAAGAATACAGTCTATTCTATCAAGCGTTTCATGGGCGAGACCTATGAGCAGAGCAAGATGGAGGCCGAGCGTGTGCCTTATACCGTCATCAACGACAATGGTTATCCAAAGGTGCAGATAGATGGTGCCGCGCATCCTTACACTCCGCAGGAGATCAGCGCGATGGTGCTTCAGAAAATGAAGAAGACAGCCGAGGATTACCTTGGCCAGGAGGTGAGCGACGCCGTTATCACCGTGCCTGCCTACTTCTCCGACTCTCAGCGCCAGGCCACGAAAGAGGCCGGTGCCATAGCGGGCTTGAACGTGCGCCGTATCGTAAACGAGCCTACGGCTGCCGCATTGGCCTATGGCGTTGACAAGGCCAACAAGGATATGAAGATTGCCGTGTTCGACCTTGGCGGTGGTACGTTCGATATCTCCATCCTTGAGTTCGGTGGTGGCGTGTTCGAGGTGCTTGCCACAAACGGTGACACGCATTTGGGCGGCGATGACTTCGACCAGGTGATTATCGACTGGTTGGCAAATGGCTTCCAGGCCGATGAGGGCATTGACCTGCGCAAGGACCCGATGGCCATGCAGCGCCTGAAGGAGGCTGCAGAGAAGGCAAAGATCGAGCTCTCAAGCACAACCTCCACCGAGATTAACTTGCCTTACATCTCAGCCGAGGGCGGCGTGCCAAAGCACTTGGTGAAGACACTGACTCGATCACAGTTTGAGCAGTTGGCCCACAACCTCATCCAGGCTTGCCTGGTGCCTTGCCAGAACGCCATCCGCGACGCCAAGCTCTCAACATCAGATATCGATGAGGTCATCCTCGTGGGCGGCTCAAGCCGTATACCCGCTGTGCAGACACTGGTCAAGAACTACTTCGGCAAGGAACCTTCAAAGGGCGTCAACCCCGATGAGGTAGTGGCCGTGGGTGCTGCCATCCAGGGTGCCATCCTCAACAACGAGAAGGGTGCGGGCGACATCGTCTTGCTCGATGTCACTCCTCTGACACTTGGCATCGAGACCATGGGCGGCGTGATGACAAAGCTCATTGATGCCAACACCACCATTCCTGCCAAGAAGAGCGAGGTGTTCTCTACAGCCGTCGACAACCAGACAGCCGTGACGATTCACGTGCTTCAGGGTGAGCGTCCGATGGCGGCTCAGAACAAGAGCATAGGCCAGTTCAACCTTGAGGGCATAGCACCGGCTCGCCGTGGCGTGCCACAGATTGAGGTGACATTCGACATCGACGCCAACGGTATCCTCAACGTTTCCGCCAAGGATAAAGCCACAGGCAAGGAGCAGAGCATCCGCATCGAGGCCAGCAGCTCACTGTCAAAGGATGATATTGAGCGCATGAAGGCTGAGGCCAAGGCCAACGAGGAGGCTGATAAGAAGGAGCGTGAGAAGGTGGACAAGATGAATCAGGCAGACTCCATGATCTTCACCACCGAGAACTTCCTGAAGGACAACGCCGACAAGATTCCTGCCGACAAGAAACCTGCCATCGAGCAGGCCCTCCAGCAGCTCAAGGACGCTCACAAGAGTGGCGACGTGGCTGCCATCGACACGGCTACGGCAGCCCTGAACACGGCAGTGCAGGCCGCTTCGGCCCAGATGTATGGCCAGGCCGGACCTCAGGCTGGC
>JALEJI010000028.1 GCA_022769825.1 Prevotella sp.
AGTGCTGTACGGCGTGGGCAAGACGATATTCTCAAAGACCTACATCCGCGGTATATGGCCTGCCGGCATAGGCGTTGTCGTCGTAGTGACAGGCATCCTGCTGTGTGCCGGATGGAACGACACGGCATTCTATCCTTCAACCGCCGACCTGCAGAGCTCGCTGACAATATCCAACAGCTGCAGCAGCGAGTTCACGCTCCGCACCATGTTCTACGTGTCGTTGCTCGTGCCTTTCGTCTTCGCCTACATAGCTTATGTATGGAGGGCGATGGACAGAGAATAGGTCCAGGTGGTTTCCGCACACCGTCTTCTCCCATCGCTTTGCAGGGGCCACCCCTGCAAAGCGTCATCGTGTGCGTCATCGGTGAAGCCGATATCCAAAGCGGTGGAAAGACGGGGTGCCTTGCGCGACGCCCTATTTGTTGGCTTTTAAGACTTTATTGCCCGAAAATAGCGGTTATATGGAATAAAAAGCGTAACTTTGCCAACTGATTTTACAAATACGCTTATCATCAATTATGCCATTTCCCATACATATAGATATATTATCGCTCATTATCAAAGGCATCATCATTGGCATAGCCGCCTCCGCGCCAATGGGCCCCGTGGGAATACTCTGCGTGCAACGAACCCAGAAGAAGGGCCGATGGTTCGGCTTCGCCACGGGCATCGGGGCATCGGCAAGCGACTTGATCTACGCCTTGATATCGGGAGCCGGCATGTCGTTTGTGGTCGACTTCATCAACAACCCCGTTTACAAGTTCTATCTGCAACTCGCCGGCGGCTTGATGTTGCTCGTCTTCGGCCTCATCAGCTTCTTCAGCAACCCCTTGAAAAAAGCCCACAGCAACGGGCAGAGGGAGAAAGGCACGCTAATCCACAACATGGTGACCGCGTTTTTCATCACCTTTTCAAACCCATTGATAATCCTGCTCTTCATAGCCCTCTTCGCCCAGCTCAACTTCATCATCCCCAACCAGCCGGTGCTCATGGTCATGGGCTACGCCTCGATGATAGGCGGCGCGCTGCTATGGTGGTACGGGCTGACATGGCTGGTAGACAAGATACGAGCGAAGTTTGACCAGACGGGCGTGATAATAATAAACCGCGTCATTGGCAGTTGCGTCATCTTCTTCTCGCTCGTCAGCCTCATAGGCACGCTATTCAACATATACCTCTTCCCCAAGCTGCCGTTGCAGCAGTGACAGGCAGAAGAGGCAAAGACACACCCTAACAACAACCATCACTATGTTTATCGCAAAAGAGATAAGAAAGAAATCCATAGCCGAATACCTGCTCTACATGTGGCAGATAGAGGACCTCATCCGTGCCTACGGATGCTCGCTCCCACGCATAAAACGAGACTACATCAGCAAGTTCTCCAACCTGACCGAGGAGCAGAAAGAAGACGAGACCGACTGGTTTGGCAACCTCATACGCATGATGAACGAGGAGGGCAAGCGCGAGAAGGGACACCTTAACATCAACACCATCATAATACAAGACCTCGCCGACCTGCACGGAGAGATAATAGATTCGAACCGCTTCCCCTTCTACAACGCGGAATACTACAAGGTGTTGCCCTTCATCGTTGAGCTGAAGCGCAAGGGCAACGACAACGTGGGCGAGATAGAGACTTGCTTCAACGCCCTCTACGGCAAGATGCTCTTGCAGATGAAGCACAAGGACATATCGCCCGACACGGAGCACGCCCTGGACGAGATAACCACGTTCGTGGGCATGCTCAGCGACTATTACATAAAAAACCGGGACGAGGGTCTCGACTTTGGTGACAACGATTAATATATAAGAAACGAAATGAACATTCTTGTTACTGGCGCCAACGGCCAACTTGGCAACGAGGTGCAGATTGTGAGCAAGCAATCGGCGAAAGACCATTATTTCTTCACCGACGTATGCGACGGTTACGAAAAGCTCGACATCACCGACATAGAAAAGGTCAGGGCCTTCGTCAAGGCCCACGAGATTAATTGCATCATCAATTGCGCGGCATGGACCAACGTCGACAAGGCGGAGACCGCCGGTGACATCGTGGAGACGCTCAACGCCGTGGCGCCCGAGAACCTCGCCAAGGTGATGAAGGAAGCCGGCGGACTGCTCGTGCACATCAGCACCGACTACGTGTTTGGTGGAGACCCGTACAACACGCCGTGCCGCGAGGACCAGAAAGGCACGCCGACAGGCGTCTACGGACTCACCAAGCTCCACGGCGAACAGAAGATTGAGGCCACGGGATGCGACCACGTCATCATACGCACGGCGTGGCTATACTCCGAGTTTGGCCACAACTTCGTGAAGACCATGCTCAACCTCACCGCCACGAAGCCCATGCTGAAGGTGGTGTTCGACCAGACGGGCACGCCGACCTACGCCGGCGACCTGGCCAACGTGATATTCGACATCGTGGAGAACCGCAAGTTTGAGGGCAACACGGGCGTCTACCACTTCAGCAACGAGGGCGTTTGCAGCTGGTACGACTTCACCAAGATGATAGCCCTGCTCGCAGGCCACACCGACTGCGACATTGAGCCGTGCCACAGCGACGAATATCCCTCGCCGGTCACTCGCCCAGCCTATTCAGTGCTCGACAAGACAAAGATAAAGGAGACGTTCGGCGTGAAGATACCCTACTGGCTCGACAGTCTCAAGAAATGCATGAACAATATCAACAATGAATAAGCAAATAGAACGCAGGCGTACATTCGCCATAATCTCTCACCCTGACGCCGGTAAGACCACGCTGACGGAGAAGTTCCTGCTCTTCGGCGGACAGATACAAGTGGCCGGTGCCGTGAAGAGCAACAAGATTCGCAAGACGGCCACCAGCGACTGGATGGACATTGAGAAGCAACGTGGTATCTCCGTGTCGACCTCGGTGATGGAGTTTGACTATCTTCCCGAGGGCCAGACGGGCGAGCCTTACAAGGTGAACATCCTCGACACCCCGGGTCACCAAGACTTTGCCGAGGACACCTACCGCACGCTCACGGCCGTAGACTCAGCCATCATCGTGGTAGACTCAGCCAAAGGCGTGGAGGCACAGACCAGGAAGCTCATGGAGGTGTGCCGCATGCGCAACACGCCGGTCATCATATTCATCAACAAGATGGACCGTGAGGGCCGCGACCCTTTCGACTTGCTCGACGAGCTTGAGCAAGAGCTCAACATACACGTGCGCCCGCTCTCGTGGCCAATAGGACAGGGCATGAAGTTCAAGGGCGTGTACAACATCTATGAGCACAACCTCAACCTCTTCACCCCCGACAAGCAGCGCAAGACGCAAAAGGTAGAGGTGGACGTGCAATCGGCCGACTTGGAGCAACACGTGGGCGAGGACTTCGCGCAGCATCTTCGCGACGACCTCGAACTGGTGGACGGCGTTTACCCGGAGTTTAACGTGGACGACTACCGCAAGGCAGAAGTCGCCCCGGTGTTCTTCGGCTCCGCGCTCAACAACTTCGGCGTACAAGAGCTGCTCGACTGCTTCGTGCAGATAGCCCCCTACCCTCAGCCCACAAAGGCCGAGGAGCGAATGGTGAACCCCGACGAGCCCAAGTTCACGGGCTTCATCTTCAAGATAACCGCCAACATCGACCCCAACCACCGCTCGTGCATCGCCTTCTGCAAGATTTGCTCAGGCAAGTTCCTCAGAAACCAGCCCTACTACCATGTGAGGCTCGACAAGACGACACGCTTCTCCTCGCCAACACAGTTCATGGCCCAGCGCAAGAGCACGGTAGACGAGGCATGGCCGGGCGACATCGTGGGCCTGCCCGACAACGGCATATTCAAGATTGGCGACACGCTGACCGAGGGTGAGCACCTGCATTTCCGTGGCTTGCCATCATTCTCGCCAGAGCTGTTCAAGTATATCGAGAACGACGACCCAATGAAGTCGAAGCAGTTCCAGAAAGGCGTTGAGCAACTCATGAACGAGGGCGTGGCGCAGATGTTCGTCAACCAGTTCAACAACCGCCGCATCATCGGCACCGTGGGACAGCTGCAGTTTGAGGTCATACAGTATCGCCTTGAGCACGAGTACAACGCCAAGTGCCGTTGGGAGCCAGTACACCTCTATAAGGCTTGCTGGATAGAGAGCGACGACGCGCAGGAGCTCGACAACTTCAAGAAGCGCAAATACCAATACATGGCCAAGGACATTGAGGGCAGAGACGTGTTCCTCGCCGACTCAAGCTACGTGCTGAGCATGGCGGAACAAGACTTCGAGCACATCAAGTTCCACTTCACGAGCGAGTTCTAAAGCACCTTATCCCCCTCCCCAACGCAAGGGAGGGTGAAAAACATATCATGCCATCTCACGGCATGCACTGCATGGCGCGGCCCCTGTTGCCGCGCCATTTTTCATTCCCTAACCTGCCGCGGTGTCATACCCGTGTGCTTCTTATAGTAGCGGCAGAAGAAACTGGTATCGGAGAAATGGTATTCCCATGCTATCTCCTTGATGCTCTGCGTGGTGTGTTGCAGTTGCATCTTTATTTGCAAAACTACGTATTGGTCGATTATCGCCTTTGGAGTGTGGTCGGTGACCTGTCGCACTATAAGCGTAAGATACTTCGGGGTGATGTTCATTAGCCGGGCATAGTAGTTCACGTCGCGCGACAACCGGTAGTCGCGCTCAACGAGCATCATGAAGTGGTTGAAGAGTTTGCGCACACGATACGACTTCACGTCGTCTGGGCGACTCTGCGGATTGCGCTGCAGATACTCGTGAAAACCTATGAAGAACGCCTTGAGCTGACAGAGCACCAACTGGGAGATACAGGTGCATTCCGACTGGTCGAAATAAACCTTCAGCAGGGCAAACATGTTGTTGATGATATTGGTAACCACGGGAGAATCCTGGCGGCATCGGTCTTCACGCAAGGAGGAATACACCGTCTGCTCCAGTTGCAGGCTCGCCTCACGAAGCAAGGAAGGATTGTACTTCAGCATTTCCACCTGGAAGAGGGAAGAACTTTTTAGTGAAGAACTAAGAACGAAAAGTGAAGAATCCGCTTGTTCTCCCCTTTGTTTTTCATAAGAAGACTCAGGCAATAAAGCACTTGGATTCTTCACTCTTCGTTCTTCATTCTTCACTTCCATTGCTCTTCGTTCTTCATTCTCCACTTCCATTGCTTTCCTCAATTCCACCACGTCGTTGGGGAAGACGGTGATGACCGCCCCCTCGTAAAGCTCCCAATCCTTATAATTCACATTCACCACGGCCCTACCCTTGCGGCAAATCAATATGGCCCCGTAAGTCAACACTTGCGGCCCGTCCTGCCATTCCTCCAAACTCGTGGTAAGCAACTCTGCCTCCTGATGGCTGCTCAATTCTGACAGCTTCATGGCTTCCCTTTTATCCTTCTTGTCTTTCACAATCCGTGTTTCTCTTTTTGAGCGCAAAAATACGCAATAAATGTAACATAAAAGAACAGTTGTTCCCTAATAGTCCATTCTCAGCGAATTATTTGAAATAAGAATTCAGTAAAAACGCCGTACCTTTGCGCCCGAAAAAACAGAAGGTAAAAAGGTAAAAGGATAAAAAAAGACATTATAAAACAATACGAATGATAAAGAGCATCTTATTTGTAAGCCTCTTGCTGGCAGGAGGCTCGTCTTGGGCTGTGGCTCAGACAGACGGAAACTTGCAGACCATGACACTCTCGGAGCTTTACACCCTTGCCGACCAAAAGAGTCAGAAGGTAAAGGTGAGCGAGGTGGCTCTCCAAGCTGCCGACGAGGGAATTGAAGCAGCCAAATCGGCCATGCTTCCTACTGTGGATTTGAGTCTGCAGGGCAGTTATACGGGCAATGCCTTCATGCTTTCCAGAGGCTTTTCTACCAGTGGAACAACCGACTACATCGTTCCGGGCGTGGGATCCATCCCTGTAGCCAACGGCAAGCAGCCCACACCTCACTGGGGCAATAGCTTCACGGCACAGGTAGCTCAAGTGGTTTATGCCGGAGGCGCCATCCGCTCGGGCATTCGCATGGCAGAACTGGGCAAGGGACTTGCCGAACTCGACGTGGAGAAGAATCGTCAGGAGGTGCGTTTCCTCTTAACTGGCTACTATCTTGACCTCTGCAAACTGAGCAACCAGATGGAAGTGGTGCGACAGAACATCGAACTCACCCAGAAGGTGATTGCCCAGATGAAGGCTCGCCGTGAGCAGGGCACCGTCCTTCAGAACGACATCACTCGCTATGATTATCAGTTGAAGAACCTGGAGCTCACGCTGAAGAAACTCACCGACGCCTCTGCCATCATTAACCACCAGTTGGTTACGACACTTCACTTGCCAGAGCAGACCGTCATCGTTCCTGACAAGAACGAGGTGAACACAGACATCAATGCGCTCTCAGCCATCACCACCCAGGCCGCTTGGCAGCAGAAGGCATCAGACAATAACATCGGCATCCGCCAGGCACAAGTTGCCTCAAACCTTGCAGCGGAAAAGATTAAGCAAGCCAAGGCATCCTTGTTGCCATCGGTAGCTGTCGTAGCAGAAAATCAGTTCTATGGTCCTTATACACAAGACCTCATACCAAAGGACTGCAACGTCAACGTTTGGTTTATCGGGGTTGGCGTGAAGTACAGCCTGGGCAACATCTGGAAGAGCAAGCATCAGATTCGCAAGGCACGTGTGGAGCACCAGCAGTCGCAGGAAACGATTTCCTTGGCTCGTGAGGGCGTGGAGAATGCCGTACAGGCCAACTACACCAATCTCCTCACCTCCCAAACGGAAGTAGATACACAGGAGAAGCAGGTGGAACTTGCCCAGCAGAACTACTCCGTGGTGCAAAACCGTTACCAGAACGACCTCGCCCTGCTCACCGACATGGTAGATGCCTCTAACATGAAGCTCTCTGCCGAGATGGCGCTGGTCAACGCTCGCATCAATATGCTTTACAATTTCTATCGACTCAAATACGTAACAAATACATTATAATACTTTATAATACACGTACTTTATCAGATACGTAACAAATACTTTTATAATAAAAATGGAAAAGAACAAGATACATACCTATTTATATAATGTCCTCATCGTAGCTTGCCTCTTGGGCGGAGCTGCCTATGCAGTAAGCCAGTTCATGCACTTCGGTAGCGGAGAGTTCACCGACAATGCCCATGTTTGCCAAAACATCGTGCCACAAAACTGCCGTGTGCAGGGTTTCATCCGTGAGGTACGTTTCACTGAGTTCCAGCAGGTGAAGAAGGGCGATACACTCGCCATCATTGAGGACACCGAGTTCCGTTTGCGATTGGCGCAAGCCGAGGCTGACCTCATCCGTGCGCAGCGTGGCACACAAGGAACGGCAAGCAGCATCGTGACCACCAAGACCAGCATGGGCGTAACCGACGCTGGCATCGAGGCAGCACGTGTGCAGATGGAGAACGCCAAGCGTGAGGATGCCCGTTTCGAGAAGCTCCTCGGTCAGGATGCTGTAACCCGTCAGCAGTACGACAAGGTTCACACAGGCTATCTGAGCGCCAAGGCTGGTTATGAGCAGGCGCTTCGCTCTCGCCAGACCCAGTCAGCAGTCGTAGCCGAGCAGGGACATCACCTCTCTGCCTCTGAGCAGGGCATCGAACTGGCTCGTCGTGCCGTAGATCTCGCTCGCCTCAACCTCTCCTATTGCTACATCATCGCCACCTGCGATGGTACCGTTGGTTCGAAGGACATCCACGTAGGTCAGTTGGTCAACCCAGGCCAGACCTTGGTGAGCATCGTCGATAAGGGCGAGCGCTGGATTGAGGCCAACTATAAGGAAAGCCAGCTCCCTCACATCAAGGTGGGCAACAAGGTGAAGATTACAGCCGATGCCGTACCAGGCGTAGCTTATACAGGTACCGTGGAGCGCATCTCCGATGCCACAGGCAGCGCCTTCTCGCTCATCCCTATCGACAATGCCACAGGTAACTTCGTAAAGGTAGAGCAGCGTGTCACCGTGCGCATCAAGCTCGATAACAACGCCGACAACGCCAAACTCAAGGGCGGCTACAATGTAGAATGTATCGTTGAGGAATAATAAGATAAATGGATCATGATACAGATGAATCATGAAAAATAATGATACAAAAGAATCATGGGACAATTAACTGAATTCTTTATGAAAAGCCCAGGTGGACCACCACCTAACATGTGCTTTGCGATGCCGATGATGAAGGACTGGGTGCCTCGCTGGATACAACCGTGGTTGTACGTGCTGACAGCCCTTTGCTTCCAGTTTGGCGGCGGTTACTATCTCGGCGCCTTGGAGGTAATCCGTGGCACCACCAACTTCATGATAGAGGATGTGATGTTCCTGCTTTACGCCTCGTTGGCAGGTATGGCGGTCTATTTTCCGATGCTGTTCCGCATGAAGTTCCGCTTCACCAACAAGCAGTTGCTTTGCGCCTCAGCCATCGTGCTCGGCATTTGCAATATCGTGACGATGTACAGTCAGTCGATGCCTGTGCTGGTAGTGGCTTGCTTCATCGCTGGAATGGCGAAGATACAGGGCACGTTCGAATGTATGAGTAATATCCAGCTGTGGATTACCCCACGCCGTGATTTCTCCGTGTTCTTCCCAGTGCTCCATATCATCCTGCTCACAGCCATCGAGGGCAGCGGATGGTTAGCCGCATGGTTTGGCCATCATTTCACGTGGCAGATGATGCACGTGTTCACCGTAGGCACCATGTCGCTCACCCTGCTCATACAGCTCGTCTGCTGCCGTCCGTTTTGTCCGATGCCCCATCGACTCTCGCTCAAGGGCATGGACTTCCAGGGCGGATTGCTTATCTGCGTGCAGATGCTCACGTTGTCGTATATCGTGGTGTATGGCGACCATTACATGTGGTTAGACAGTCTGCACATGCGTGTGCTGCTCGGCATTGCCATCGTGCTTGCGGGCATCGTGCTTTATCGCATGCGCTACTACCGTTACCCTTACGTGGAGTTCAAGCTCTTCACGTTTCGCAACGTGGTGCCTATCCTCATCGTCACCTTCTTTGCCGAATTTGCTCTCGGTGCGGAGCATACGATGGAAGAGATTCTCTATAGTGAGGTGGTTCACTTGGAAGAGTTGACCAAGGAGTCGCAATATATGTGGGTACTACCGGGCATGTACGTCGGCATTCTGCTCGACATCTACTGGCTGAAAGTGAGGAAATGGAAAGTTTGGAAGCTGTTCGGCATCGCCTTCTTGAGCATTGCGCTCTATGGCATGCTGATGTATTTCACGCTCGGCACAGGGGTGAACATCGAGCAATATCGCCTGGCCATCTTCCTCAGAGGATTTTCCTACGCCATCCTGGGTCCTACGTTGATGTGGGCACTGGAGGAATCGGTGCCAAGCCTCGAACTATTCTTCATGGGCTTGTTCGTGTTCAACATCTTCCACATGTATTTGGCAGGAGCGACGGGTTATGGTATTTACACCACCATCTTCTCGCATTTCTTGAATGATGACATGCAGAACTATGGCCGCCAACTCACGCTCACCCGCCTCGACTTGGCTCATTTCAACTTCGGGGAATATGTAGGAAACGACTTTCTCCACTCGATGATGCTGGTAGCGATGAAGCAGGTTTATGGCTACGTCATTTGGTTTGCCTTGGCGATAGCCGCCATCTTCTTGCTTTGCGACATTCCAGCCATCCGCACCAACATTCGCAAGGTGCCAAGATGGTCGGTCTATGCCATCGAATATCTTGCAGGAAAGAAATAGGAGAAATTAGCAGGATACTACATTTCCACAGTCTTGAAAATGCAGATAAACGCCGCACGCGGCTATGCGTTGATTAATAAACGACATGCAGAGACCCACATTGATTAAAGCCACCCCCTGTGGCCGCCCCTGCAAAACGTTATCGCATGCGTAATAGGCGAAGCCGACATCATTAAAATCTTTAGATCCGTGTGAAGAAAAGAAAATCTCTGTAAGGGAAAGATATTCTCTATGAGGAAAAGAGAAAGATGAAAACAAAATGGCGAAGCATTAATACTTCGCCAAAATTTCAGTCACTGCGGATAAGTCATGTTTTCTGGTTTCAAGTGCTCCAGCACTTCGGTCAAATATTTCTTAGCTTCCCACTTAGCCATTGGCAGGTCGTGAAGCAGATAGTTGCCGCAATCGCGTGGGGCCGCACCAGGCACGTCAGCCTCGAAGTCGGCCACGAACCGGAACGTGCGACGCATGAGGTCGGCAATGTCCTGCGGTTCCAAGTCACCACGAAGCAGCAGGTAATTACCTGTAAGGCAACCCATTGGCCCCCAATAAATCACACGGTCTTTCCATTCCGCGTCGTTTCTGAGGAACGTGGCCGCAAGATGCTCTATGGTGTGGAGAGCACCCGGATGAAGCACCGGCTCCCTGTTTGGTTCCTTCATGCGAATGTCGAAGGTGGTGACGGTCTCGCCACCAACCTCATCCTTACGTGATACGTATATGCCCCTAAGGAGCTTCTCATGGTTGATTGTAAACGAAGGTATCTTGTTCATTGCTAACAATTTAATCTATCAGTTCAATAAACGACCGCGTGACGCTGAAGCTGTCGTCGGCCACACGGTTCCAGAAGTCAAAATATTGCGACGCGTTAGTGTCTTTCAGTGGCACGTCGCTTATGACGCGGAATGATATGAACGGCGTCTTGTAGATGAAACAAGCCTGGGCAATTGAGCAGCTCTCCATGTCCACGGCAGTGGCATTAGGGAACTTGGATATTATGTCTTGCATCTTCTGCCTTGAGTCCACGAACCAGTCGCCACTCACCGTAAGGCCGTTCACTATCTTGGCACCCTCAGGCATCTCCACTGTCAATGCCTTTTCCACAAGGTCAGCGGCGGCCTTGAATGTCGGCGGCATGCCTATCACCTGTCCATAACTGGCGTTGTCGCCGCAATACACGTCGTGATACACACACTCCGAGGCCACCACCACGTCGAGCGGGTTCAACGCCGTGTCGGCACCACCGGCGCAACCCGTGGAGATAATGAGGTCTGGATGATAGTTGTCTATCATCTCCACCGCGCCTATTGCAGAGTTAACCTTGCCAATGCCGCATTGCTGCAACACTACCTCATGGTTGCCTATCCTGCCGATGACAAAATCCTTATGGTTATGACGTTCGGTCGTGGCATCGTCAAGCAACGAACGGAGCTGCGCCAGCTCCTTGTCCATCGCGACTATTACTCCTAACTTTTTCAAAACAATAACTCCTATTTTTCATGCAAAGTTATGAAAAAATCACTACCTTTGCCACATAATTGACAGAAAACTTATGAAAACATTAAAGAAATGCCTGCCCGACATTTTGGCAGTGATTCTTTTTATCGTCTTGGCCGTGGCTTACTTTGCCCCTGCCGACTTCGAGGGTCGCATCCTCTTCCAACATGATTCGGCCGCCGGCATCGGCGCGAGCCGTGAAGCTCAACAATACAACGAGCAAACCGGCAAGACCACAAGGTGGACCAACTCGCTGTTCGGCGGAATGCCCACTTACCAGACGGCACCGTCATACACGAGCAACACCATCATCAACCAGGCCATCTCACTTTACCACCTTTGGCTGCCCGATTACGTGTGGTATCTCTTCGCCTATCTCTTAGGCTTCTATATCCTTCTGCGCGCTTTCAATTTCAAGCAATACCTCGCCGCGCTTGGTTCTATAATATGGGCGTTCTCCAGCTATTTCCTCATAATCATCGCCGCGGGCCATTTCTGGAAGGTCATGGCCCTCGCCTATCTGCCGCCGATGATTGGAGGCATGGTGCTCGCCTATCGTGGCAAATACCTATGGGGCTTCACTGTCACGGCCATCTTCACGGCGTTTGAGATCAAGGCCAACCACGTGCAGATGACATATTATTACCTGTTCATCATCCTCTTCATGGTCATAGCCTGGCTCGTGGCCGCCATCCGCCAACACTGGCTGCCGCGTTTCTGGAAGGCTTCGGGCATGGTGGCTGCCGCCGCGCTTATTGGCGTGTGCATCAACCTGCCAAACCTTTACCACACTTGGCAATACCAAAAGGAGAGCATGCGCGGAAAGAGCGAACTGGTGAAGAAGAACTCCGAGCAACAGACATCGAGCGGCCTCGACCGCGACTACATCACGCAGTGGAGCTATGGCATCGACGAGACTTGGACGCTCCTCGTGCCTAACGCCAAGGGAGGCGCCAGCGTGCCAATGGCCGCCAACGAGAAGGCGATGGAGAAAGCCGACCCGCAATTAATGCAGGCATACCAGCAGATTGGGCAATACTGGGGCGATCAGCCTGGCACAAGCGGGCCGGTATACGTGGGCGCGTTCGTGCTCATGCTCTTCTTCCTCGGCTTGTTCATAGTGAAAGGCCCCATGAAGTGGGCATTGCTCGCAGCCACGGTGTTGTCAATACTCCTGTCGTGGGGTCACAACTTCATGAGCTTCACCAATTTCTTCATCGACTATATCCCATTGTATGCCAAGTTCCGCACCGTGGCATCCATACTTGTCATTGCCGAGTTCACGATACCGCTTCTCGCGATGCTCGCGCTCAAGAAAATCATCGACGAGCCCAACACCCTGAAAAACAACAAGAAATGGCTGTGGACATCGTTTGGTCTCACCGGCGGCCTGGCTTTCCTCTTTTGGGTAGCCCCAACGCTGTTCTTCCCCAACTATATCTCCGCGGCTGAGACCCAACAGTTTGGACAGATTGCCCAGCAGGGTCAGGAGGCGGCTCAGTTTGTCAACGCGCTTGAGGCCAACATCACCTCCGTGCGCGAATACATCTTCTCGTCCGACGCCCTTCGCTCATTCATCATCATCGCCATTGGCACGGCCTTGCTCCTTCTCTTCTACAAGAAGAAGCTCAACGCCCACTTCACCGTGGGCTGCATAGCCCTGCTCTGCCTCGTGGACATGTGGCAAGTGGACAAACGCTATCTCAACGATGGCATGTTCGTGGAGAAGAGCGTGCGCGACACGCCTCAACAGATGACAGAGACCGACAGGATAATACTGCGCGACAAGGGGCTCGACTATCGCGTGCTCAACCTCGCGTCAAACACGTTCAACGAGAACGAGACATCATATTACCATAAGAGCATTGGAGGATACCACGCGGCCAAGCTGCGTCGCTACCAAGAGATGATCGACGCCTACATCGCCCCTGAGATGCAACGCTCGGTGCCGGCAATAGCCAAGGCGGGCGGAGACATGACGAAGGTCAACGGCGACTCCATATTCCCCGTGCTCAACATGCTCAACGCCAAATACTTCATCTTGCCTTTGCAAAACAACCGCAACGTGCCATTGCAGAATCCTTACGTCAACGGCAACGCGTGGTTCGTGGACAAGCTCTACTACGTGGGCAACGCCAACGAAGAGATAGCAAAGGTTGGCAAGATTGACCTCAAGCACGAGGCGGTGGCCGACAGCAAGTTCGAGACGCAACTCGGACAGTCCACCAAGCAAGACGGTGAGTCTATGGTGACGCTGAAGAAATACGAGCCTAACCACCTCATCTATCAAGCCAGCTCCGACAAGGGCGGCGTGCTCGTGTTCTCAGAGATATATTACCCGGGCTGGAAGGCCACAGTGGACGGCAAACCAGTGGAGCTTGGACGTGTCAACTACATCCTCCGCGCCTTGCAGCTGAAGCCTGGCAAACACGAGGTGGTGCTCGACTTCCACCCATCTTCCATCCGCGCCACTGAGACCATAGCCTACGTCGCCTACATCCTCCTGGCCTTGCTCATCGCCCTCGGCGTTTACACGGAGTGGAGAAAGAAGCGTGACGCGACGGCCTCACCCTCACCTGCGGAATAACCTTCACACAGGGGGGCCACGCACACGGATTTTATTTTTCTCACACGGATTATAAAGATATTAAAGATGTCGGCTACGCCGATTACGCATACCATGCATGAAACGCAATCTGCGCGTAGTCGAATGCGGCGTAGCAATCTTTATAATCTTTAGCATCCGTATGAAAAATATATTCCTCATGAGAAAATAAATCCAACATTGAAAAAGTATTCTGCATAAAAACATGATAACGAACATTAGATCATCATTGAGATGGGCAATGGCAGCAATGCTGTTGCTCATCTTTTTGCCTATAAGCGCAAAGGCGGCAAGCAACGCCACTGAAGCAAGAAAACTGTTCAACAAGGCTTGGAAAATGTACACGTCGCCAAACGGCGTGTCGCTAAGCTACTCCGTGAACATAATAGGACTTTATAAGACTGCTGGAACCATCTGGGTAAAAGGAAACAAGCAACACTATCAGGAGAAGCGATACCTTGGATGGTCAGACGCCATCCATTTCTACAAGGTCGACACGAAAAAGAAAACCGTGGACTTCCATAACCCCAAGTCGCCAAACCGCGACAAGTACCTGTCCAAGTTTACTTTCTCGCCCAACGACTACAACTACTCCTTGACCATCGAAAAGGAAAGCTACGTGGTTAACCTCGATGCCAAGGACGACGTGAAGAGCAGCATCAAGCACGCCAAGCTTGTGCTCAACCGTCACACCAACTACCCCACCGCCATGAAGATAAAGGTGGCTTTCTTCTGGACAACGGTGAAGATAAGCAACTTCCACCCCGGCATCTCAAACGATAACATCTTCGTCTACCCCAAGGCAAAGTTCAAGGGCTATAAATTCACCAATCACTGGCCCGACTGATTCGTCACGACCTCGGTGTCTACAGCCCGTGACGCGCGCTCCACCCTACTGCCCGTTTCTCTGTCTCACTGCCTCGAAAAGCAATATCGCCGCCGACACCGACACGTTGAGCGAGTCGAGGCGGCCTTTCATGGGTATGCGTATATGCGCGTCGGCGGCCTCGCGCCACACGTTGGTAAGCCCCGTGGCCTCGGTGCCCATCACTATGGCCGTGCCGCGGCTCATGTCGGTATCATAATAAAGGCTTGAGTCTTGAAGTTGCGCGGTGAGTATCTGTATGCCCCGCTCCTTGAGAAAGGCTATGCACTCTTCAGAGGTACACGCCACCGTGGGCACCGTGAACACCGCGCCGATGCTTGAGCGTATGAGGTTGGGGTTGAAAAGGTCGGTCAACGGGTCGCACACCATGACGGCATCGGCCGCCGCAGCGTCAGCCGAGCGCAGCACGGCGCCGAGGTTGCCTGGCTTCTCCACGCGTTCCAGCACCACCACGATTGGGTCCTTGGGCAAGCGCAAGTCGGCAAGGCCCAAGTGCTTAGCCCTCATCTCGGCGACCACGCCTTCCGTGCCTTCCCTGTATGCCATGCGGCCATAGACCTTCGCCGACACCTCATGACCCACGCCCTCGCGCGCCAAGGCGAGTATCTCCGCGGCACCGTCGTAAGCCTGAAGAATCTCCGGACAATAGAACATGGTCTCAACCTCGTAGCCAGAATGGATGCAATGAAGCAATTCGCGGGCGCCCTCCACGACGAAGAGCCCCTCAGAACGCCTGAATGCCGACTTCTGCTGCAACTGTATCAGCCGCTTGACCTTTGGGTTTTGCGCGCTTGTGATAATTTCCCTTTCCATATCTCACAAAATTACTAATTTATCTACTATTGACCAAAAATTCCCGTAACTTTGTGGCATGGAATTCAGAACCATTGTAGACATTCCCGAAAGCCCTTGGAAGATAGAGCCTTGCGAGCGCATGCTGTTCATAGGCTCGTGCTTCGCCGACAATATCGGCAAGCGGTTCACAGAAGAGAAGTTCCGCGCCGTGGTCAATCCTTATGGCGTGATGTACAACCCCGCCAGCATCCTGCACACCGTGCGACGCTTGACGCAAGACGACGCCATGCCTTTCTCTCCCGACGAACAAGGTACTGCCGTGATGACCCTTGGCACCAACCACGTCTACATTCTCAAGGAGACGGGCGAGATAGTGGACAACTGCCAGAAACGGCCCCAACGCCTGTTTGAGGAGCGGGAGCTGTCCATCACCGAGTGCGCCGCCTACCTCGACAAAGCCATACAGCTCATCAGCCACCGTTTCCCAAAGACACGATTCATCCTCACAGTGTCGCCCATACGCTATCGCAAGTACGGCTACCATGAGTCGCAAATGTCGAAGGCCACGCTCATGCTTGCCATCGACTCATTGGTGAAAGCTCAAACGTCAACGCCAGGCGGTCACAGCACAACCGTCGACGCCCAGAGCATCACTTATTTCCCGTCATTCGAGATTATCAACGACGAGCTTCGCGACTACCGCTTCTACAAGCCCGACATGCTCCACCCTTCCGACCAAGCCGTGGACTACATCTTCGAGCGCATGGCATCCACATATTTCTCAGATGCCACAACGGCTTTTCTCAAAGAGTGGAAACCCATACGCGAGGCCCTCAACCATCGACCGCTTCACCCCGAGAGCGAGGAATACCGACTGTTCAGAATCAAGACCGAGGAGAGGCTCAAGCAACTTGAGGACAAATACAACGGACGGCCACAGGGGCCGCAACCTGCAAATCACTAACCAAGTTTACAAAACTGTTCCGACGATTTTATATGCTTTTGGCGTTTTTCCGTGGACAGCAATCATTTTACATACTAAAGGTTTATAAACCCTCATTGTCGTTTTTTATGAATAATATAGGTGAAATTGCGATAGCATTTTCACACTATTTTTCACTCTGAATAAGAATATTTCCAGCAAAAACGCCCGTTTAGTTACATTTCAAAAGATTTTTGCATCTAAAGCTTATTTTTTATCAAAAAAGTTTTGTTTTTTTTACTGACTATTACTAATTTTGCATTTAATTACAAATAAGAACTATATTTTAATTTAAATGAGAGATTTATGGTAAAAAGGTTTAGCTCTACTTTGGCAGGCCTGTTCCTATGCGTGGGAGCGAGTTTCGCCCAAGGTAAAATCTCCGGTAAAGTAGTGTCTCAGGATGACGGCGAGCCTGTTATAGGCGCGTCGGTCATGGTTCAGGGAACCAAGATGGGCACCGTGACAGATGTCAACGGAAACTTCACGTTAAACGTGCCAGCGGGCAAGAAGCTCGTGGTTTCCTACATCGGCATGACCCCACAGACAGTCACCATGCGTCAAGGCATGACCATCAAGCTCGCTTCTGACAACAAGACCCTCAACGAGGTCGTAGTGACAGGTATGTCAAACGTCGACCGCCGCATGTTCACCGGTGCCACGGCACAGGTCAAAGCCGACGACGCGTTGATTGGCGGCCTTGGCGACATTAGCCGCTCGCTCGAGGGCCGCGTGGCAGGCGTGAGCGTGCAAAACGTGTCGGGAACCTTCGGCACGGCACCAAAGATCCGCGTGCGTGGCGCCACGTCAATCTATGGCAACTCCAAGCCACTGTGGGTGGTCGACGGCGTGGTCCAGGAAGACATCACCGACATCAGCGCCGACGCCCTCAGCTCTGGCGATGCCGAGACGCTTATCTCCTCGGCCATCTCCGGCCTCAACTCCGACGATATCGAGAGCTTCCAGATCCTGAAAGACGGTTCCGCCACATCTATATATGGCGCGCGTGCCATGGCTGGCGTCATCGTGGTCACCACGAAGAAAGGACGCGCCGGACAGGCTCATATCAACTATACCGGCGAGTTCACCACTCGCATGATACCTTCATACAGCCAATTCAACATCCTCAACTCGCAAGAGCAGATGGGCATCTACCAGGAGATGGCCGACAAGGGATGGCTCAACGTCTCCGACGTGCTCAACGGCAGCGACTACGGCGTTTACGGTGACATGTGGCACCGTATCAACACCTACGACGCCAAGACAGGCCAGTTCCAGCTCGCCAACACCGACGAGGCGCGCAATGCTTTCTTGCAAACCGCGGAGTGGAGAAACACCAACTGGTTTAAGGAGCTCTTCTCCAACAGCGTCATGCAGAACCACTCTCTCAGCATGAGCGGTGGCACGAAGAAGTCTAACTACTACGTCTCAATGTCGTTCATGGACGACCCGGGATGGTACAAGGAGTCGCAGATGAGGCGTTACACCGCCAACTTCAACGCTTCCCACCACATTCTCGACAACCTCACCTTCACGCTCCTCGGCTCGGCTTCCTACCGCAAGCAGAAGGCTCCTGGCACGTTGAGCCAGGACGTTGACGCCGTGACCGGACAGGTGAAGCGCGACTTCGACATCAACCCTTACTCTTATGCCTTGAACACCTCGCGCACGCTCGACCCCGACACGTATTATCAGGCCAACTACGCGCCGTTCAACATCGTGAACGAACTGGAGAACAACAATATCAACATGAACGTGGTCAACACCAAGTTCCAAGGCGAGATAGCCTACAACCCCATCTCCGACCTGCGCCTGCACATCGTGGGTGCCGTGCAGTATGACAAGTCGTCGCAGGAAAACAACATCACGGAGAACTCCAACCAGGCACAGGCTTACCGCGCCTTGGGCAACTCCATCATCCGCGACAACAACAACTACCTCTATATCGACCCCGACTACGCTTACGCCCTGCCTGTCACCGTCTTGCCGAAAGGCGGATTCTACCAGCGCACCGACCTCTCCAAGACATCTTGGGACGTGCGTGGCACGGCCGACTATCACCACCGCTTCACGAGCGGCCACTTCATCGACGTGCTCGGTGGCTTCGACGTGTCCAACGTTGATCGCTCACGCTCATGGTTCAATGGCGTAGGCATGCAGTTCGCCCGTGGCGAGGTGCCTTTCTGGGTCTACGAGTTCTTCAAGAAAGCCCAGGAGCAGAACTCCGACTATTACACGCTGTCTCACACGCACAACCGCACGGCGGCCTTCTTCGGCACGGCCACATATTCTTATAAGGAGCGCTACAACCTCACCGGCACCTACCGCTATGAGGGCACCAACCGCTTGGGACGCGCCCGCTCTGCCCGCTGGCTGCCCACGTGGAACATCTCCGGAAGCTGGAACGCCGACCAGGAGCCTTGGTTCTATGGCGTCTTCGGCAAGGCCCTGACCCACGCCACCCTGCGCGCCTCTTACTCGCTGACCGCTGACCCGGGCCCGGCCACATACACCAACTCTACGGCAATCCTCAAGTCGTATAACCCCTATCGCATCTTCTCTTCCGACCGTGAGAGCGGCATACAGATAGACCAGATTGCCAACGCTGACCTCACTTATGAGAAGAAGCACGAGTTCAACCTCGGCGTAGACCTTGGCTTCCTCAACAACCGCATCAACGCCACGTTCGACATCTTCTGGCGCAACAACTATGACCTCATAGGCCCCATGGCCACACAAGGCGTTGGCGGCGAGATCGTGCGCTACGCCAACATGGCTTCCATGAAGTCGAGAGGCCAGGAGTTCTCGCTCCAGACACAGAACTTCAAGCTGAAAGACTTCAGCTGGACCACAAACCTTATCTTCTCTCACGTCACCACGGAGGTGACCGACCTCATGTCGCAAGCCAGGACGATGGATCTCATCTCGCAAAACGGCTTCGCCGTGGTGGGTTACCCATACCGCGGCCTCTTCTCCATACCTTACGCCGGCCTCGACGAGCATGGCATACCACAGCTCTATACGCCGGAGGGCGAGAAGACATCCACGGACATAGACTTCCAGAACCGTGACAAAAACTCATACCTCATCTACGAGGGTCCGTCAGATCCTACCATCACCGGCTCATTTGGCAACGAGTTCCGCTACAAGAACTGGCGCCTGAACATCTTCGTGACCTACAACTTCGGCAACGTGATACGCCTCGACCCCGTCTTCCGCGCCAAATACAGCGACCTGACGGCCATGACCAAGGAGTATCGCAACAGGTTCATGCAGAGCGGCGACGAGAACATCACGTCCATCCCTGGCATTCTCGACCGACGCACATACAAGAGTAACAGGCAGCTTAGTTATGGCTACAACGCCTACAACTACACACACGACCGCATAGCCAAGGGCGACTTCATTCGCATGAAAGACATCTCGCTCTCTTACGACTTCCCGAAGGCATGGTTCAGCAGCACGCCTATCAGCGACATATCGCTCAAGCTGCAAGCCACGAACCTCTTCCTCATCTACGCCGACAAGAAGCTGCAGGGCCAAGACCCTGAGTTCATCAACGCCGGTGGCGTGGCCGCGCCTGTGCCAAGACAGTACACGCTGACCCTCAAGGTCGGAATGTAAACGCCAGCGATGAGAAACCACATATTCGGCAATATGAAGAAACAAAAAAAGTATAAGACCATTCTTATGAAAAAGACATATAGCAAATACATAGCCCTAACGCTTCTCGCCGCAAGCCTTGGCTTGTCGTCGTGCGACAGCTTCCTCGACGAGCTGCCCGACAACCGCATGGAGCTGAAAGGCGCACAAGACATCACCGACCTGCTCGTGTCGGCATATCCGGAATACAACCCCGCCTTCCTGCTGGAGCGCTACTCCGACAACAGCGACCAGTTCGACGTGACAGGATGGAACGACGGCGATCAGTTTGAGAAAGAAGCCTACAACTGGAAAGACATCACCGACATCTCAGCCCAGGAGGCTCCACAAAACCTTTGGGAGAACTTCTATCGCAAGGTTGCCACCGCCAACTTGGCCCTTCAGGCCATTGAGAAGCACGGCGACCCGTCAGCCCTCAACGCCCAGCGTGGCGAGGCCCTGCTTTGCCGCGCCTACAGCGAGTTCATGCTCGCCAACGTGTTTTGCAACGCCTACAGCCCCACCACGGCCGACAAGGAGCTTGGACTGCCCTTCCCCACTGAGCCTGAGGAGCACGTCGGCACCAAATACCAGCGTGGCACGCTGAAGCAGCTCTACGACAAGATAAACAGCGACATCGAGGAGGCTCTGCCACTCGTGCAAGACGACCAGTACACGCAGCCTAAGTTCCACTTCACACGTGCCGCCGCCTATGCCTTCGCCGCCAAGTTCAACCTCTTCTATGGCAACTACGAGAAGGCCATCAGCTATGCCGACCAAGTGCTTGGCGCCAACGCCGCCAACGGCTTGCGCAACTGGGCCTCGTTCTACGCCCTGTCACCCAACGGCCAAGTGGCTCCTAACGGATACGTCAGCTCGTCGGAAGACGCCAACCTCCTTATCTTGGCGGCATTTTCCGAGTGGGGCGTCTATTATGGCCCTTACGGCATAGGCAACGAGTTTTCACACAGCAAGCTCATCAGCTCAGCTGAGACCCTGCAGGCGAACGGCCCTTGGGGAAACAGCGCCACGTTCGGCTACACTGTGTGGTCTAACAGCAGCCTGTCGAAGTACTTTATCAACAAGATTCCTTATAGCTTCGAATACAAGGACATCCAGGCCGGCACGGGTTTCGCCCATTCCGAGATGCCCGCTTTCACCACCGACGGCACCCTGCTCGTGCGCGCCGAGGCCAAGGCCCTCAACGGCGACTACGCCGGAGCGGTGAGCGACCTCAACCTCGAGGTCAAGGCAATGTCAGTGGGAAAGAAGAGCGTCACGCTCGACGCCATCAACTCTTTCTATGACGGACTGGCCGACTACACCCCGACAGCCCCGACGCCAAAGAAGGCGTTGCACCCGGTGTTCACCACGCTCAAGGACAACACCCAGCAGAACGTCATCGACGCCATCCTGCAGCTTCGCCGCATCCTCACGCTCGGCGAGGGAGAGCGCATGCAAGACGTGAAACGCTACGGCATAGTGATATACCGCCGCAAGCTCAACCGCAGCAGCCAAGTGCTCCAGGTGACCGACTCGCTCACGCAAGACGACCCACGACGCGCCATCCAGCTGCCACAAGACGTGATAACAGCGGGCTTGCAGGCGAACCCAAGAAACAAGTAAACCAACCGTAAAGCATACATAGACATGAAGAAAATATATTTGTTCATTCTCACGGCAGTAGTGGCGATGGGACTTGCCTCATGCTCCAACGACGACCCAGACGGAGAGGAGATATTCCCGACGACATCGCCAATAAGGGACAACTTCGCCCTTTGGCTGCAGAAAAACTTCACCGCGCCATACAACGTGGACGTGAAATACAAGATGGAGGACATCTACTCCGACATGAGCTATAACCTCATACCTGCCGACTCGGCAAAATCGGCCAAGCTGATGATTCTCGCCAAGTATCTATGGTTCGACGCCTACTCTGAGGCCATGGGGCCTACATTCGTCAAGCAGAACGTGCCAAGGGTGATCCACCTCATAGGCTCGCCTGCCTACAACAGCGGTGAAGGCACCATGGTGCTCGGTACGGCAGAGGGCGGCTACGTCATCACGCTGTACATGGTAAACGAGCTCAGCGACAGGATGTTGCACGACTACGCCACGATGAACGAGTACTACTTCCACACCATGCACCACGAGTTCACGCACATCCTCAACCAGAAGAAGAACTACAGCGATAGCTATCAGCTCATCACCGAGGACGGATACGTGAGTGGCGACTGGTATCGGATTTCAGCCACTACAGCCCACCAGGCAGGCTTCGTCACCCCGTACGCCATGAGCGAGCCGGGAGAGGACTTCGCCGAGATGATGTCGGTGTATGTCACCGACTCACCAGAGCAGTGGGACGCCATCATCAAGGACGCCGGAGCCAAAGGCGGCGAGCTCATCAACAAGAAGCTGACGATGGTGCGCAGCTACATGAAAGACTCGTGGGGTCTCGACATAGACAAGATGCGCGACATCGTTCAGCGCAGGGCATCAGAGATAAGCGCACTCGATTTGACAACATTAGAATAAGACATCAACCATGAAAAACATAATAAACAGCATACTTATAGGCACGGCCGTGCTTGGCTTGTCGGCTTGCTCACTGCACGACGACACCGAGCTCTTCGGCGAGCCCGCGGCAGAACGCTTGGAGAAAAACGTGGCGGCTGACAAGACTCTGCTCGAGTCGGCGGCAAACGGATGGGAACTGCACCTGTGGACAGGAAAAGATTATAGCGGCGGCGGTTACACTTACTTCATGAAGTTCGCCAACGACAAGGTGACCGTCAGCAGCGACATAGCGCCTGCCAACATGAAAACCACGTCGAGCTACGACGTCATTTCCGACCAGGGCCCCGTGCTAACGGTGAACACCTACAACGAGGTTTTCCACTATCTCGCCGAGCCTTCCATGGACGACGACGATGGCGAACAGCAAGACTATGAGTTCGTGATAATGCGCACCACCAACGACTCCATCTACCTCCGTGGAAAGAAATGGGGCAACCACATGGTGATGACGCGCGTGGCGGAGTCGACAAGCTGGGAAGACGAGATCAACAAGATACAGCAAATGGACGAGGGCTTGATGAGGACATTCTCGCTGGTTGAGGGCAACGACACCTTGGGTGGCGTGTCGCTGGGCGACGACCGCATACTGACCTACACCGACAAGAGCGGCTACAAGAAGATACCTTACTATGTGTCAACGAAAGGCATAACGCTCGCCAAGCCCCTTGAGGTGAACGGCAAGGCGCTGCAAGAGCTCGACTACGATGCCGACGACATGTCGCTGAACCCTGACGGAGCCACGGCGCAAGGCTTGAAGCTGAGCGTGAAACTGCCAAAGAACTACATGAAGTACAGCGAGTTTGCCGGCGACTACAACATGACCACCTACTGGGGCGCAAGCAAGCTGACACTGCATCTCGTGCCAGCCGGCGACGGCAAGACTTACCTCTTGAAAGGCATGAACGCCAACTTCGACCTCACGCTGACCTACGACAAGACCTCTGGAACGCTCAGCCTCAACACCCAGCACCTCATCGACATGGGCGACAAACAAGTGTGGCTCTGCGGATGGAACGCCTTTGGAGAAGGCTACCTCACGTGGTCTACCGATGCCGGCATGATAGTTTCGCGCGACACCAACGAGGCGGGCACGGTGCTGAAATTCGAACCCAACGACTACGTCGGGCTGACGACCGACTCGTTCATCCTCGTGTTGTTCTCCGGCTCGCCAAGCAACGACACCTTCGTGGGCAACGCGAAGGGAATAGACGCGCTCTACATCAGGCCTGGCGACTACCGACTGGTAGGACCCGAGACACTGACTAAAATCAACTAACAAGACATCACTATCATGAAAAACATAAAAGCACTAATAATCGCCATGACTTGCATGGGCGGCCTGAGCTTGTACTCGTGCAAGGACAACGCCACTGACGACATGATACAGAGCAATCGCCAGCTCAAGGTAGTGTCGGTGACAGGCACGACATTCAAGGCCGCCGGAGGCGAGAACACCATCACCGTGGACCATCCCATAGCGTCGGCTTACGCCAACGTGGATTGGGCCACCGTGAAAGCCGACAAGGGCACCAACTCAGTGTTGGTGACAGCAGCAACCAATGACAGCAAGCAGTCGAGACACGCCACGGTGGTGGTGAAGTCAAGTCCAGCCGACTCGGTAATAGTGAACATCGACCAGTATGGCTTCGTGTTCTCCACGTCGCTGCCGCAGAGCCTCTTGCTCTCCGACAAGGCCCAGGCGCAGACCTACACCATGGAGGTGGACATTCCGCCAACGGTGGCCAGCACCGCCGACTGGCTCAAGGCCACGGTGAATGGCGACAAGCTCTCACTGGAAGCCACGGAGAACGCCACCGGGCATCCGCGCAACGCCACGGTGACAATCACCACGAGCAACGGCTCAACCTACACGTCGAACGTCACACAGGCTGAGTTCAACAAAGACATAGCAGGCGAATACTACCTGCTCGATGGCGACAGCCTGGCCGCTGGCATCACCTATGGCACCATGGTTGACTTCAGGGTAAACAAGACCGGAGCCAAGGAGCTCTACTTCCCGCAGCTTGCCCTGTCGCTGAGCGTGGCATGGAACGACGCCACGTCAACGCTGACCATGGCCGGCGGCACGCCGATGGGACCTTTCGTCATGGGCAAGACCACCTATTACCTCTTCGCTGACATGATCGCTACCGACGGTTACGTCTATTGGGACAACAGTGTCACCTACTCCGCCACGATAGCCTACGACGAGGATAACAAGGCGACAATGGGCGAGTTCAAGGACGACGGCACGATAGACGCAAGCACCCAGGTCAACGGGGTCAGCATCGACGCCTTTAAGGACAACGAGGCATCAAACGACAACTATGCCGGAGGCCTGATGTCGTTTGGCAACCCAATCCTGATAAAAGCCGACGAGGAGTCGGGCGCGAAGTCGCTGCGCCGCAGTGCCAAGGCTTTCCACAAGGCGCCGCTTAAACTCGCGAAGCGCAGACTGGTAAAGTAAACGCCATAAAGCGATACCAAGACGACCCTCCATCATTGCCGACGCTGACAATGATGGAGGGTTTTTAATTGGTCTGAATTGTAAAATATTATTGCCAAAATTCAACACTTGGAAACAGGTGCATTTAGAGCGGAAAAACGGCTTCGAGGTGCCCCTCTACAACACAGAAAACTGGGTTTTGGCAAAAAAACATCGCCGTTACGGTGAAATCGCGTTGCGATTTAAGTGTAACGGCGATGCGATTACACCGTAACGGCAACGCGATTACACCGTAACGGCGACGCGATTGCACCGTAACGGCGATGCCATTTTAGCGAAAAAATGGCGCTTAGTAAGCGTAAAAATTATAATACACTGATATTCAACAGGTTGCCAAAATTGCCCATGATTGCGATATTTCGAGCCAAGCGACACCTCGGTTGAAAAAAATCGATTCTCAGACGGCCTTTTGTAAAATATTTTATCCGATAAAAAAAATGATGTGCATCGTATGCTTTGCAGGCAATATTTTGAATCCGCGTGAAATGAAAAAAAATCCTCACTGCTCCGTTATGGGCAATGAGGATTGATATTTGAAAGGAATTTATCCTAATGTTTTATCAGCGGGGCTTCGCTGATGGTTAGTCCTTGTTGGCGCGCTTTCTCTCCAGGTGGTCGAGTATGATCTTGCGCATGCGCATTGACTTCGGCGTCACCTCCACATACTCATCGCCCTTGATATACTCCAGGCACTCCTCAAGGCTCATCACGGTCTTAGGCACGATGTGCGCCTTCTCGTCGGAACCGCTGGCGCGCACGTTGGTGAGCTGCTTGGCCTTGCAGACGTTTATCACGAGGTCGTTGTCGTGTACGTGCTCGCCAACCACCTCGCCGGCGTAGACTTCCTCGCCCGGGTCGATGAAGAACTTGCCACGATCCTGCAGCTTGTCGATGGCGTAAGCGTAGGCCGTGCCCGTGTCCATCGACACCATGGAGCCATTGGTGCGGCGCACGATCTCGCCCTTGAACGGCTGATACTCCTTATAGCGGTGAGCCATGATGGCCTCGCCCTGGCTGGCCGTGAGCACGTTGGTGCGAAGGCCGATGATGCCACGCGAAGGAATGTCGAAGGTGATGTTCACGCGGTCGCCTTCGGTGTCCATGCCGGTAAGGTCACCCTTACGGCGCGTCACCATGTCGACCATCTTCGAAGAGTACTCCTGCGGCACGTTGATGTCGAGCTCCTCAACAGGCTCACACTTCTGGCCGTCAATCTCCTTATAGATTACCTGCGGCTGACCTACCTGCAACTCGTAACCCTCGCGACGCATTGTCTCAATGAGCACGGAGAGGTGGAGCACGCCACGGCCCTTCACTATCCAGCGGTCGGTGTAGCCGTCTACAGCCTCCACGCGCAGGGCGATGTTCTTCTCCAGCTCCTTCATCAGGCGGTCGTTGATTTGGCGGGAGGTGCAGAACTTGCCCTCACGTCCGAAGAACGGCGAGTCGTTGATGGTGAAGAGCATCGACATGGTGGGCTCGTCGACGGCGATAGGAGGCAACGGCTCAGGGTTCTCGAAGTCGGCGATGGTGTCGCCAATCTCGAAATGCTCAAGGCCGATGACGGCGCAGATGTCGCCACTGTCCACAGACTCCACACGCTTGTGGGTGATGCCCTCGAAGGTGTGAAGCTCCTTTATCTTCGTCTTCTCCTGTGAGCCGTCGCGGTGGCAGATGGTGATGTTCATGCCATCCTTCAGCGTGCCGCGATGCACGCGACCCACGGCGATACGGCCAGTGTAGTTGCTGTAATCAAGAGAGGTGATAAGCATCTGCGGTGTGCCCTCCAGGTGCTTAGGCTCCGGAATTATCTCCACTATCTTGTCGAGCAGATAGTCGATGTTGTCTGTCGGCTTCTTGTAGTCGGGACCCATCCATCCGTTCTTGGCGGAGCCATAGACCACCGGGAAGTCGAGCTGGTCCTCACTGGCGTTGAGGTCGCACATGAGGTCGAACACCATCTCGTAGACCTGCTCGGGGCGGCAGTTGGGCTTGTCAACCTTGTTGACCACCACGATAGGCTTCAATCCTATCTGCAATGCCTTCTGCAGCACGAAACGCGTCTGCGGCATGGGGCCTTCGAAAGCGTCGACCAAGAGCAGGCAGCCGTCGGCCATGTTGAGCACGCGCTCAACCTCGCCGCCGAAGTCGGAGTGGCCCGGAGTGTCAAGGATGTTGATCTTTACTCCTTTCCAGTTTATCGAGACGTTCTTAGAAAGAATCGTTATCCCTCGCTCACGCTCCAAGTCGTTGGAGTCGAGCACCTCGCCGCTTTCATCCTTTCCATCTCGGAAAAGCTTTCCGGCGAGCATCATCTTGTCGACCAACGTGGTTTTACCATGGTCGACGTGCGCAATCACTGCAATGTTACGAATGTCTTGCATCGTTTCTACCTTAAAATAAATGCTAATCTTATTGTATTATGGGTGCAAAATTACAAAAAAAATATATCAAAGCATTGCTAAGTGCCGAATTTTTAGTAACTTTGCATCCGCATTTCCGGAGAAGCCGGAGCATTCGAGGCTGTCAGGGTTGTGATTAAGGCCCACGGGCGGCGGAAGGATGTCGTTGATGCACCAATAAATTAATCAATTTCAACAAAATGTATTTAGACAAGGAAAAGAAGGCTGAGATTTTCGGCAAGTATGGCAAGGGTACCACGGACACAGGTTCAGCAGAGGCACAGATTGCCCTGTTCACCTATCGCATCGCTCACCTGACAGAGCACGTGAAGGCAAACCACAAGGACTTCGTGACCACTCGCTCGCTGACACAGCTCGTCGGTAAGCGTCGTCGCCTGCTCACTTACCTGAAGGAGCGCGACATCAACCGCTACCGTAACATCATCAAGGCTCTCGGCCTGCGTAAGTAATATCCACCAGGGATATTCATCCAAAGAGACGGTTTCAACAAAACCAAATAAGCCTCGTTATCATCTTGATAGCGAGGCTTTATTGTTTTACGACGACTGGTCGCGGACGGCCACGGGTGCCGCCTCGCCATCAAGCCAACTGGCTGAACAGCTTTCGGCCTTTGGCATAATACTGCCAAAGGATGCTGAACGGCTTGCGCTCGGGCACGGGGTTCAGCCGTCGCGTCTTG
Organism: Prevotella sp.; assembly: GCA_022769825.1. Taxonomy (GTDB): domain Bacteria; phylum Bacteroidota; class Bacteroidia; order Bacteroidales; family Bacteroidaceae; genus Prevotella. Next base: position 28,334 of record JALEJI010000028.1, read on the forward strand.
GCTATCTCTTGCCTGTCCTTGTCGAAGTCGTGTTTCCACTTGTTGAAAGCGCGCCGCCCACGTATCACGGCCTTGAAGTCGCCAAGGTTGCGTTGCAGCACGAGCATCTCCACCGCGGCAAGCCAATCGAGAAAGAACCTCACGCGCATCACCTGCCTCAGCTCATTGTCGGGCAAGTTCTTATAGAGCATGGTAAGGTTGTTGCGGAAATTAAGAAACGTCTTCATGGGGTTGCCCTTTGGCAACGTGCCACCACCCAAATGGTAGACCTTGCTCTCAGGATAGCACACCACCCTCTTGCCCAGCTGCCTGAGCCTCCAGCAGAGGTCTATCTCCTCGCAATGGGCGAAGAAGCGGGCGTCGAGACCGCCAACACGCCAATAGTCGTCGGCGCGGATGAAGAGGCACGCGCCAGTGGCCCACAGCACGTCCATGGCATAATCGTATTGCCCGCCGTCGCGCTCCACGGTGTCGAATATCCTGCCACGGCAAAACGGATAGCCATACTTGTCGAGGAATCCGCCGCAAGCCCCGGCATACTCGAAACTGTCCTTGTCGGCCTCCGACAACAGCTTGGGCTGGCATGCCGCCACGTCCTTATGAGCGTCCATGAACTCTATCAAGGGGGTGAGCCAATGGTGGGTGACCTCCACGTCAGAGTTGAGCAACACGTAATAGTCGGCCTTTACCTGCGCCAAGGCCCTGTTGTAGCCCTCGGCGAAACCATAGTTGCGGTCAAGGCGCAAGGTGCGCACCGTCGGGAAACGCCGGGCAAGCATGTCCATGGAGCCATCGGTGGAGGCGTTGTCGGCCACCCATACCTCAGCATCCTCCTTAGAGTACTTCACCACGGTGGGCAGATATTCAGCGAGCATTCGCTCGCCATTCCAGTTAAGTATCACTATCGCCGTCTTCATAGCAGCTGTCCTTTCAAGGCGTTCTTGGCATAATTCAGCTCTCCCAGCCTCACCTTCACAATTTCGTTGTCGAGGCGGTCGTTGTCGTCAGAGGGCGGCAACTCCACGCGTATATAGTTTCTCGTGAACCCGTGCATGGCCTTGCCGTGGGCCGACTTCTCGAAGAGCACCTCCGCCTCCTTGCCTATGTGCCGGGCATAGAAGTCGAGCGTCTTCTCGTCGGACAGTTTCAAGAGCTTGTGCACACGCTCCTTCTTCACGTTGTCGGCAACGACATAATTGATGCGCAAGGCCGCCGTGCCACGCCGCTCAGAGTAAGGGAAGACGTGGAGCTGGGTCACGGGCAAGGAGTCGAGGAAGGCGTAGCTGTCGTCGAAACACTCTGGTGTTTCGCCACGGCACCCCACCATCACGTCAACACCGATGAAAGCGTCGGGCATCAATTGCTTTATCAGCCCTATCTTGTGGGCGAACAGGTCTCTCGAATAGCGGCGGTGCATGAGCTTGAGCACCTCGTCGCTGCCGCTTTGCAAGGGGATATGGAAGTGAGGCATGAAGGCCCGGCTCGCGGCGCAATACTCTATCAGCTCGTCGCTGATGAGGTCTGGCTCGATAGAGCTTATCCTGAAGCGCTGGATGCCCTCCACGCCGTCGAGGGCTTTCACCAAGTCGATGAACTTCTCGCCCGTGGTCTGGCCGAAGTCGCCGATGTTGACACCCGTAAGCACAATCTCCTTGCCACCCTCGCGCGCGGCCTGTTCAGCCTGGGCCACGAGAGAGGCTATGGACGGGTTGCGCGAGTTGCCACGCGCGAATGGTATGGTGCAATAAGTGCAATAATAGTTGCAGCCGTCTTGCACTTTCAGGAAATAGCGCGTGCGGTTGCCGCGCGAGCACGAAGGCTGGAACGTCTTGATGTCTTTCGTCTTCACGTTATGGAAGATGTGCCTGTGGCCATCGTCGGCCGCGTCGGCAGGCAGCGCCCACGCGTCGTTGAGATATTGCAGGAGGTCGGCCTTCTCGTTGGAGCCCAGCACGAGGTCCACGCCGTCCATCTTGCTCACCTTCTCAGAGTCGAGCTGGGCGTAGCACCCCGTCACCACCATGAAAGCGCCAGGGTTCTCCCTGACCAGGCGATGTATTGTCTGGCGGCACTTATGGTCGGCCATCTCCGTAACCGAACAGGTATTGACAAGGCAGATGTCAGCCTTCTCGCCATCTTCCGCCTCCACGACACCCATCTCGCCGAGGAGCTTGGCGAAAGTGGAGGTCTCTGAGAAATTGAGCTTGCACCCTAATGTATAAAATCTTGCCTTCTTGCCTTGAAAGGCCGATGTGTCTATCATGTTATAATACGATTTTCATGCAAAGGTACGGTTTTATCCAGACTTACACATTATATTATTATAAGAGTTTTCCGACATCGCGCGAGAAAAACCACCTGTTAAGGCGCACAACGAGGCTGAAAGACGAATTGCGCAAAAAGCTTTTTCTTTTAACACAAATGAACAATGCTGATACTCAACAAGTTATAAAAAAGTTACGAAAAAGGGCAAAAAAAGTTGATAAAAAAAGAACAACGTATTAAAAAAATGTCTACCTTTGCACCGTTGTTAATAAACAGATTGTTTTACAGATTTAAAAAGCAAAGAAAATGAAGAAATTAGTTTTAATGTTCGTGGCTATCGCAGCTATCTCTTTCGCATCATGTGGTAACAAGAATCAGAGCGCAGCTCCTGCAGCTGATTCTGACACAACTGCTGTTGCTGATACAGCTGACACAGCTGCTGTTGACACAGCTGCTGCTGACACAGCCGCTGCTCAGTAATCAGAGCATCTTCGTTAGCACGAAATTAAAAAATTGAGAGACTCCGCCTTGGGCTTTGCCCTTGGCGGTTTTTTTGTGTTCTTTGGGTGCTTAGTCATTCTTTTTTACTAACTTTGCAAATATATTCTCACGCATCACGGAACACATGTATTACCTAAGATATTTTTTATTGTTGCTTGCCCTTTGCGCGCGTTTCTGCGGAGCATGCGCCCAGCAACCGCAAAACACGGCTTACCAGCTATACATCAGCCAGTTTAAGGACTTGGCGATAGAGCAGATGCAACGCTACCGCATACCCGCGAGCATAACCCTGGCCCAAGGCCTTTTCGAGAGCCGCGCGGGACAAAGCCGCCTTGCCACGGTGGGCAACAACCACTTCGGCATAAAATGCCATGGATGGAAAGGACGCTCCATCAACGTGGACGATGACGCCATAGGCGAGTGCTTCAGGGCTTACGACAACGCCAAGCAAAGCTACGAGGACCACAGCAAGTTCCTGCGCAACAACCAACGCTATGCCATGCTCTTCCAGCTCTCCCCCACCGACTACCGCGGTTGGGCTAAAGGCCTGAAGGCGTGCGGCTATGCCACGAACCCGAGATATGCCGACAACATAATAAACATCATACAACTGTACCACCTCGACCAATACGACCGCGCCAAGGGATACGACCACTTCATGGCCGACAGGTACGACGCCAAGGAACATTCTTACGCCCCGACGGGGTTCCACCCGATAACCAGGTGCAACAAGAACTATTATATCGTGGCCCGCAATGGCGACACGTTCCGCTGCCTGGCAAAGGAGACCGGCATATCCAGGCGGAAGCTCGCCAAGTATAACGAGCGCGGCAAGAACGACGTACTGCGCGCCGGAGACATAATCTACCTGGAGAAGAAGCAGAAGAAGGCTTCAAAGGTATTCAAGAAGAGACCGCATACGGTCAAGGCCGGCGAGAGCATGTACTCCATAGCGCAGATGTACGGCATAAGGCTGAAGAGCCTTTACAAGATGAACCACATGGGCCCAGACGACTCCATCGTTGCCGGGCAACAACTTAAAGTGAGATAACCATGAAAAAATTCGTTTTCAGCATTGTCTTATCCCTCGCGTGGCTGTGTATCCACGCGCAAGACTTTGACAACTGGTTTGAGGACAAGACCCTCCGCCTGGACTATGTATTCTCCGGCAACGACCACGAGCAGCATATCGCCGTTGACGAGCTGTGCCAGTCGCCACGCTGGTATGGCAAGAGGCAACACCTGAGCGAGCTGCCCATTGAAGGCAACGGCCAGATAACCATGCGCGACCACGCCACGGGCAAGGTGATATACCGCAACTCCTTCTCCACCCTTTTCCAAGAGTGGCAGACCTACCCCGAGGCAAAGAAGCTAAACAAGAGCTTCGAGAACGTGTTTCTCGTGCCAATGCCCAAGCGGGCAGCCGACATCACCCTTGAGCTGCGCGACAACCGCAGGCAAGTGAGCTCGAAGCTCATCCACGAAGTGGATCCCAAGGACATACTGATACGCCACATCGGCGAGAAGGGCGTGACGCCTTACGTCACCCTGCAAAAGGCCGTCGACACCACGCGCTGCATCAGGATAGCCTTCGTGGCGGAAGGTTACACCAAGGCGGAGATGACGCGATTCCTCGAAGACGCAAGGCGCGCCACAAGCTTCTTGTTCTCGTATGAGCCATTCAAGGGGTCAAGGATGAAATTCAACGTGGTGGCGGTGGAATCGCCGTCGGAGGAGAGCGGCGTCAGCATACCCGACAAGGGCATCTGGAAAAACACCGCCGTGCTTTCCAACTACGACACGTTCTACAGCGACCGCTACCTGACCACCCTGCACCTCAAGACCCTGCACAACTGGCTGGCTGGCATACCCTACGAGCACATCATCGTGCTGGTGAACACCGACCGCTATGGCGGCGGAGGAGTGCTGAACAGCTATGACCTGTGCGCGGCACATCACCCAACGTTCCGACCAGTGCTGGTGCATGAATTCGGGCACAGCTTCGCCGGACTCGCCGACGAGTACGCTTACGAGCAAGAGGCCATACCACTGTATCCACACGACGTGGAGCCATGGGAGAAAAACATAACCACGAAAGTCAACTTCAAGGGCAAATGGGAGAACCTCATCGGCAAGGACCCCAAGGCCGGATTCCACGAGGGTGCCGGCTATAGTACGAAGGGCGTGTATCGCGCTTACGCCGACTGCCGCATGCACACCAACGAGAACCCGGAGTTTTGCCCGGCCTGCAAGCAGGCAATCCAAGAAGTGATAGATTTCTATACAAAATGATTTTATACCTCTCTGATACCGGCAACACGGGATGGGCAGCCAAGACAATAGCCGAGGCAACGGGCGACAGGCTGCTATTCATACCCGAGCTGACGCGCTCGAGGCAATACGACTTCACGCTCGCCGAGGGCGAACGGCTCGGCATCTGCTTCCCCGTGCATGGCTGGCGGCCACCCATGATCGTGCGCGAGTTTGTCAAACACCTCAACGTGAACGCCAAAGGCCATTATGTCTACGCCCTGTGCACGGCGGGCGACAACATTGGCGAGACGATGGACCTGCTGCACCACGACTTGGAAGCCAGGGGCGTGGAGCTTAACGCGGCGTTCTCGCTCATCATGCCAGAGTCGTATCTCGGACTGCCCTTCTTCAACGTGGACAACGCGAAGAAGGAGAAAGAAAAGAAGGAAAAGGCTGCCGCGGAACTGAAAGGATATATCCAAGAGATCGCAAACCGCAAGCCGGCAAGCCACCTCGTCAGAGGCCGTTGGCCCCGCATCAACTCCCGGCTGCTCGGCGGCTTCTTCACCAAGTATCTCGTCAGCGACAAGAAATTCAAGGTAGACACGGACCGCTGCATAAAATGCGGAATCTGCGCGAGCGTGTGCCCAACCAAGAACGTGATTGGAGGCAAGGACGCTGAACCGCAATGGAAACACGACGGCTCATGCCTGGCATGCTTCGCATGCTACCATCACTGCCCGAGACATGCCATAGACTATGGCTCGTTGACGAAAAGGAAGGGGCAATATTTCTTTGGCAGGAAAAACGGTTGAAAGCTACGCGTACATATACCGCTAAAGTTATACTCACATATTACTTAAAGAGCCAAAACGTTTGTCGTGTCAATAAAAAAAAGTATCTTTGCGCTCTGAAAATATCAACATACAATGCCTGAAATATCAGTACGTGGCCTTGAGATGCCACAATCACCAATAAGAAAGCTTGCCCCATTGGCAGCGCAAGCAAAACAACGTGGCATAAAAGTTTACCACCTCAATATAGGTCAGCCAGACCTACCTACCCCACAATGCGGTCTTGACGCGCTGAAACACATTGACCGTAAGGTGCTGGAATATTCCCCATCGCAGGGTTATCTATCCTATCGTAAGAAGCTTGTCAACTATTATGCCAAGTTCAACATCAACGTGTCCCCAGACGAGATTATCATCACCTCTGGCGGCTCCGAAGCCGTGCTTTTCGCTTTCATGAGCTGCCTGAACCCTGGCGACGAGATCATTGTGCCGGAGCCCGCCTACGCCAACTACATGGCTTTCGCCATATCGGCCGGGGCCAAGATTCGCACCATAGCCACCACCATCGACGAGGGCTTCTCGCTGCCAAAGGTGGAGAAGTTTGAGGAGCTCATCAACGACAAGACGCGCGCCATAATGATATGCAACCCCAACAACCCCACGGGTTACCTCTACACACGGCGCGAGATGAACCAGATACGCGACCTCGTGAAGAAATACGACCTGTATCTCTTTTCCGACGAGGTTTACCGCGAGTACATCTACACCGGCAGCCCATACATCAGCGCCATGCACTTGACGGGCATTGAAGACAACGTCATACTCATCGACTCAGTGTCGAAACGCTATTCAGAGTGTGGCATCCGCGTAGGCGCCTTGATCACCCACAACAGCGAGGTGCGCAAGGCCGTTATGAAGTTCTGCCAAGCACGCCTCTCGCCACCTCTCATCGGCCAAATCATAGCGGAGGCGTCGCTCGACGCCCCGGAAGAATATTACCGCAACGTTTACGACGAGTATGTGGAGCGACGCAAATGCCTCATCGACGGCCTGAACCGCATTCCGGGAGTGTACTCGCCAATACCCATGGGAGCCTTCTACACCGTGGCGCAGCTTCCTGTCGACGACTCAGAGAAGTTCTGCCGCTGGTGCCTTGAAGAGTTCAACTATGAGGGCGAGACCGTGATGATGGCACCAGCATCCGGCTTCTACACCACGCCTGGCGCAGGCTGCAACCAAGTGCGCCTCGCCTATGTCCTAAAGAAAGAAGACCTGAGGAGAGCGCTCGTGGTCTTGGCAAAGGCACTTGAGGCATATCCAGGGAAGACCATGTGAGGGCAAGATTGTAATGATGTGGTTATAATATAATGTAAGGTGATGAACTTTCCACTCTACATAGCAAAAAGGATATACGGAGACAAGGGCGACAAGCACAAGGTGTCGCGGCCAGCCATCTCCATTGCCACGGCAGGCGTGGCAATAGGCTTGGCGGTGATGATTGTCTCCGTGTGTGTGGTGTTGGGCTTCAAGCATACCATCCAAGCCAAGGTGATAGGATTCGGGTCGCACATACAGGTGACCAACTTCGTGTCGCAAACCGAGTCGGAGCAATATCCCATAGCCGCGAGCGACAGCATGATGAAAGCCATACGCTCGATAAATGGGGTGAAACACGCCGAGAGATTCGCGTATCAACAAGGAATACTGAAGACCGACAGCAACTTTCTCGGCATAGTGCTCAAGGGCGTGGGAAGCGAGTGGGACTCCACTTTCATACACGAGAACATGGTGGCAGGCAGCATACCACGCTTCTCGGACAGCTCTTCCTCGAACAAGATCCTGATTTCGCAAAGCATAGCCAACAAGCTGAACCTGAAACAAGGCCAGCGCGTGTTCGCATACTTCATAGACAACAGCGGCGTGAGGATACGAAGGTTCACCATACAAGGCATTTACCAAACCAACCTAAGCCAATACGACTCTTACATGTGTTTCACCGACCTCTACACCACAGTGAAGCTCAACGGTTGGCAACCTGACCAAGTGTCGGGAATGGAGGTTACCGTAAACGACTTCAACCACGTGGACGACGTTGAGCGGCAATTCATCAAAAATGTCAACAAGCGGCAAGACCACTACGGCGAGACATACACGTCGCAAACCATAAAGGAGATAAACCCGCAAATATTCAGATGGCTCGACTTGCTCGACATGAACGTGTGGATAATCCTTGCCCTGATGACCGCCGTGGCAGGCGTGACGATGATATCAGGCCTGCTTATCATCATTCTCGAACGCACCACGATGATTGGCATACTGAAAGCCCTCGGCGCACGCAACAAGACAATAAGGCATCTCTTCTTGTGGTTTGCCACCTTCCTTATCGGGAAGGGACTCATAATCGGCAACGTGATAGGCATAGGTGTCTGCCTGTTGCAGAAACACTTGGGCATAGTGAAACTCGACCCCGCCACCTACTATGTCAGCACGGTGCCAATAGAGTTTAACGTGCCGTTGATAGTGGCCCTCAACTTGGCCACGCTCGTAGTGAGCGTGATAGTGCTCATAGGCCCAAGCTACCTAATATCGCACATACATCCCGCCAAGAGCATGAAATACGAATAGACGGCAAACACGAGAAACAGCATATACGAATAGACGGCAAGGCGCCTTTGGGAAGATGTCACCCAAAGGCGCCTTGCCGTCATGTCTTGTCTTGACCCGGAGGGGGCTAAGCGTGCCTGTAGCTGAGCGCGGCCCCTATAGCCGTGCAAAATTCGGAATGCTTGGGAATGATGAAGTGAACCTTATAGAGCTTCTCAAGCCCAGGGAACACTTGCTTGCACTGCGGCAACAACGTAAGGTTGCCTATAAGCACATATTCCCTTATTCCAGAGTTGAGCGAGGCAAGTATGCAACTTGACCCTATGGTCTGAAGCACGGTGGTGATGATGCCCGTGGCAATGTCCTCGCGCGAGGCGTTGCTCTTGGCCTTGCCAAACAGCGATGCCGTGGCATGCTTTGGCAGACCGGGCAGGGGGTTGGGCGATATGTCGCCAATCTGCAAGTCGATATTTGATATCTCGCCTTGCATGGCAAGCGAGACTATCTGCTTCATGTCGTCGGTCTTGAGGATGACACGGCTAAGTCCTGCCAACGTGCCGCCACCAAGACCAATGCCACCTATGTGGCGTATGCCTTCATGGTCGCACTGCACGAGACTCGTGCCGGTGCCCATAGACACCACTATCATGCGGTCAAGGCCCGTCTCATAGCGTGCGCCCAGACCGTCGGCGATAAACTCCTCGGCCTTGTCAGTAGGCAAGCCATAGATAGGCGAGTTGACATAAGCGGCACCTACGCCCGTAATCATCACCCGCTCAATATCCGACAAGGCAATCTGGTTGTCGTACAGGTATTTGCCAAACGCCCCGTAAAGGGAGGTGACGGGATCCGTGGCGCGTATGCGTATGGGTGACACCACGCCCTCGTCACTGGTGATGCCTACTATCTTTGTCGTGCTTATGCCAACGTCTATTCCTATTATCATTCTGCTGTGTTGTTGATGATGAAGTTTTATGCCGCCCAAGTATATGTGGCCGACTTGTTATCGTGTGCAAATTTACTAAATCTATCTGAGACGACGACAAGACATCACGTTAATGATACATGAAAAAGGTGCCACCGTCGCTATGGCAATATTTCTTTATCAGCTCCTGTATATACTCAGCGTTTGCCCTCACCTGGCGCTCATCGCCGTCGTAACCATTGATGAGCACCACGAGATGTGTCGTCTGAAGGGTTATCTTCGTGCGCTCGTTGTCAGACGTGGGCGTGCCCACTCCACCTTTGCTGTCGCGGTAGACCGGAAGGCCGGCAATGTTTATCATGCCTCTCCCGATGCCCTCGTATGGCTCGCCTTCACGGCCAATGCCGAGCGTCAGGGTGTCGCCCTCAAACTTGTCGGCATCGAAGCCTCCGATGCTGTAACCGTAGGCTATGCTCGCGAGATTCACCAAATCGACAAGCGTGTCTATCTGGTAAAGGCTCTTGCCCGTGAGCTGACGACGGATAAGAGCCTCGGAGGCAGGACGATAACGCGACGGGTCCTTGCCACAGGCACGGTATACCCTGCGCGTGGCGGCTATGCCAGACAACTCTTTCAGCGTTTGCGTGGTAAGCGTCTGGCGGAAACGCTCGCCCAAGGCGTTTATCTCATCCCACAACGGTTGGCAATACTCGCTATTCACCACCTGAGCCTCAACGCATGCGCCAACAAACGACGGGCACACAGACTCAATCTCTTTTGAAACTACTATATTCATAGATATAATGTGTATGCGTTATTACTAACTTTTAATACTTCAGTTCGCGACTATGCCCTCGACAGGCTCCATGCCGCACATCTGGCGCACGCGCTCCACCATCTTGCCCACGTCGAGCACGCCGTGGGCGAAACCCTTGCGCGTGAGCTCCACGGGAAGCAGGTCGTCGTACTTGTCGAACACGGGAGTCTCCTTGGGATAGAGCAGCTCCATGGGGTCGAGGGGCTTGGCAATCTCCTCGGCGAGAACCTTGAAAAAATCGGGAGCAGAGACCCCAATGGTGAACTGCATATAGTAAGGTCGGGCGGAATTGAACCCCTTGAGACCCAACCTCGCCCCGCACCTTATGCGCAAGAACCGCTCCATGGCGAGAAAGGCGTAACTGCCAAGCCATGGGAACAAGGCATACATGTTGCCGCCAAGAGGCAGCAGCCAGTTCAAGCCAAGACCTGACTTGCGCGCCATGTCCACGGCTTGGGAAAGGCGGAAACGCGCGTGAGGCAGAAGGTAAGGATAATCGGCATCTGACGGTGGCAAGGCGAGAATGGAGTGCATCTTCTCGAGAATCTTGGTATGGATGTCGCCTGGCTCATCACCGAAATAAGCCGGCACGATGCCTTTCACTGGATGACAATATACAATGTGGCGACTGCGATCCACCTCCTCCACTACCCACACCCTGCCGGCAATGGCTATCTTGTCTTGCACAGGAGGCGGCTTGACGATGGTGCCAATCTCCTTTGACTCGCACCGCACCTTATACTCCTCGTTCTCTTGAAAGACGGCATAGAACTTGAAGTTGTTGACAACCCTCTCACCTTTTATGCCCACTATAAGCCCACCGCGCTCTGTGGTCTCTATGTGGTCTATCTTGAGCAGGTGGCGCAGGAGAACACGGTAGTCGTCTTGACTGACGTTGCGGAAATAGCTCAGAGAGAGCACGCGCCCGGCCAGCTCCGCCGGCGACATCTCACCTCCTGAGGCGAGCGTTGCCATGGTTTGATGGTAGAGCAGCGAATAAGGCAAACGGCCCACACGCGGAGGCTCAACCCACCGTTCCTTGACGTAAAGCTCGATGAGGGCGATGGCCTGAAGAAGTTTCCACGGAATGGTCTGCGGCATCATGGCACGTGGCTCTGCCTGCTCCTCGCGAATGACGAACCACATCTCGGAAGGAGCGCCACGACGTCCCGTGCGCCCCATGCGCTGGAGAAAGGAACTGACCGTGAAAGGCGCGTCTATCTGGAACGCGCGCTCAAGACGGCCTATGTCTATGCCCAGCTCAAGGGTTGACGTGGTGCAGACGGTCATGAGAGAATCCTCACGCTTGATCTCGGCCTCGGCGCTCTCGCGATAGCTCACCGACAGGTTGCCATGATGGATAAGGAAACGGTCGGGCTCACGCAGAGCCTCGCAATACATGCGAAGCGTGGAGCACACCACCTCGCACTCCTCACGCGAATTGGAGAAGATAAGGCAACGATGGCCGCGAGTGTTGTCGAGAATGTATCTTATTGATGGGTCAAAGGCATCACTGACATTCCGCTCGCCGGCGTTTTCCTTGCCCTCGCCTTTCCAAGGCCTCACGAACGGACTTCCGCCCTTCATCTCGCCCCTGGCCTTGGATGGGCGCGAAGGCTCAACATCGCTCTGGAAAGGATCTTGAAGCGGCTGCCCCGCGGAGGCATAGCTCCTGTTTACGCTGCCCGTGACAGTGGATGATGGCTCGTCGGCGGCAAGCATGGCTTTCGGAGCATGGCCCGCGTCGCCTTGGCAACCACTTGGCGACAGGGAGAAATGCGCCACGGATATTCTCCACTTGCTGCCCTGCAACTGTATCTTGGGTATGATGGTTCCACGACCAGTACCAGCTGATAGGAAACCGCCCACAAGGGCAGGCTCGCCGATGGTCGCCGACAGTCCGACACGACGGGGGTTAACACCAGCCATGCGCGAGAGCCGCTCGAGCAGGCAGAGCATCTGGCCGCCACGGTCGCCACGCAAGAAGGAATGAATCTCATCGATGACCACGAAACGAAGGTCGCTGAAAAGTGACGGTATCTGAGAATGACGATGCAAGAGCATCGCCTCAAGACTCTCCGGCGTAATCTGCAGTATGCCCGATGGCCGACGCAAGAGCTTCTTCTTCTGTTCCTGCGACACGTCGCCATGCCAATGACACACGGCTATGTCGCACTCGCGGCAGATGTCGTTGAGACGCGTGAACTGGTCGTTGATAAGGGCCTTGAGAGGCGCTATGTAGAGACAGCCCACTGTGGCAGGCGGATTCTCCTGCAAGAGCGTGATGATGGGGAAAAACGCCGCCTCCGTCTTGCCCGATGCCGTGGACGCGGAAAGCAGGACATTGGCATCGGAATTGAAAATGGCATCGCCGGCTGCGGCCTGGATAGCGCGGAGCTTGCTCCAGCCCTCAGAGTAGATATAACGCTGGATGGCAGGGGAATAGCGTGAGAAGATGTTCATGGACTAAATGGTAAACTCGGCAAACTGTCCGCCGGCATCGTCTTTCTTCTCCTCCGCCTCCGCCTTGGCATAGCTGAAAGCCTCGCTTTGAAGAATGTCTTGGACATCGCTGCCTGAGTTTTGCATGATGATGTCGAGCAACTCTATGAAATCGCGTATGACCTCACGCGGCGTGATGTTGTCGCTGGCCCCGACGCGAGAGTATTCCACCTGTATGAAAGTGGTGAGGTCGGCATCGGTAAGTGTCCTCCCATAGCCATATAGAGAGGCATGAATGTCGGCAAGCTTCTCGGCAAGCACGAACATCTCCTCGTTTGAGAGTGGCTGCAAGCGTAGCACGGGGCCAAGATAGTCTTGATGACCTTGAGCCACGAACTTGCCCTCGGAAAGGCGCGAACGCAACGCCTCATAGCTATATATGCCACGATGACGGTCTTCGACACACTGGGGCGTGCCACTCATGATGGTGCCAATATACCGCGCCTTGCCTTGAAGCGCGTCGTTGTACATCGTAAGAATCTTCTCGTAATTATATTGTCGGGAAATGGCGTTGGGTATCTTGTAGACATTGACAAGTTCGTCGATGAAAACCAAAAGGCCCTGATAGCCAGCCTGACGAAAGAAGAATGCCAACAGTTTAAGATAGTCGTACCAGTCGTCATCGGAAATGATTACCGAAACGCCGAGTTCTTGGCGCGCCTCCGTCTTGGTGGCATACTCGCCACGAAACCATTTCAGTACCTTGCCTTTTAGCTCGTCGTCACCTTCGGTGAAGGCCCTGTAATAGAGGGTTAGCAACCGCGCGAAATCGAAACCATGAACAAGCTCGTGCATCTGATGCACTATCGCCATGATGCGCTGCTCTACGAGTTGGGCAAACGTTGGGTCATCCACGTTGACGCCAGACGTTTTCGCGGTGGCGGTCTGCACGGAACTGATCCACCGGTCGAGAACCATGGCGAGGGCCCCACCCTCAGGCTTCGACTTGACACTAAGGTTCCTTATGAGTTCACGATAGGTGGCAAGGCCCTGTCCTTGATTGCCATGGAGACGACGCTCTGGCGACAGGTCGGCATCCACGACCACGAAACGGCGATCCATGACATAGTTGCGGATGGTCTGGAGGAGAAACGACTTGCCGCTTCCGTATTTTCCCACTATGAAACGGAAAGAAGCACCACCCTCGCCGACAATGTCAACATCGTGGAGCAAAGCCTCTATCTCCTTGCGCCGCCCAACGGTGATGAAAGGCAAGCCTATGCGCGGCACCACGCCACCCTTGAGCGAGTTGATGACACTCTGGGCAATGCGCCGCGGTATCTTGATATTCGAATTACACATTATTATATATTATTCTTTCTATGTCTTCACGATAATCGTCAATGAGCTGGATGCCGTCGCCATTGTCCTCGATGACTATGTCGCCTATCTTGTCTACCATCTCATTATTGATATTCTCGACCATCACGCCCTCGGGCACATGGATGGAGCGGAGATACTGACGCCAATCGCCACCAGTGAGGATGAGCTTGAGAAACGCTCGCTCACGGCTTTCTTCGTCATGGCTTGGTTGGCTTGGCGAAGTCTCGGCAGGCGGAGTGCTCACGACAGGCGGTACCGGCTCAATGGAAACAGCCGGCATAGACTCCATGGAAGATGTCGGCTCGATTGGTGGCATAGGCTCCAAGGATGGTGCCAACTCTATTGACGGCATAAGCTCTGTGGAAGCGATATCGTCTTCTGTTGGCACGCCATCGAGCAACTTGTCCTTGATTACGTCAGCGTCATTCCGGATACGGCCAAGCTTTCCATAATTGATAGACACTCTTCGTCTTTCCGCCTCTTCCGCGGCAAGCCTGCGCTTATCCTCAGCTATCCATGCCTTGACAGCGTCACATATTTGCTCTCGATAAGGCAGGACATGAATTGAGGGTTTAAGGCGTGGCTTCACGTCGAGAAGCTCGCGAAGTTGGCAGTCAATCTCTCGGAGAATAGCGCCAACGAGTTTGGCAAAATAACTGTTGTCGCCAACATACTCGTCGCGCGTCCACAATCCGCCACGGCAAAAATACCGATGAAAAGGTGAGACTTCTATCTCCACGTTCCTGACCGGTGAAGGATCGTAGAACAGAGCGTTGGAGAACATGGAGGTTGAACGCTTGACGCGCTTGCCGGCGAAGAGGGTGCCTATGCGGTGATGGAGGCTTTTCTCCAAGACCGGAACGAGCTGTCGCAAGACCGCTGCCGTGCAACTGACAAGGCAAGACCGCTCTTTCGTGAAGAGCGCACCCTTGCGTGGGTCGTACTTGCCAAGGTCGCAAAACGTGGAGAACAACGCTTGCTCGTCGGCGGTGTCTAAAGAGGAAAGAATAGCTATCGTGTCGTCTTGCTCGCGCTCAGCCTTAAAAACCTCGGGGAAATGAGATGAGAGGTTATTGTAAACCACATAATCGCGAAGCCACGGCGTAAGGTATTTGCCCAACTTCGGCTCGCTCTTGCGATATGCCTCGTTAATCTCGCTCAATATCTCGTAACCCTCTTCGGCCGTGTTGACCCCGACTTTCATCAAGGTCTCGTAAACATAGACGAAGATATAGCTCAATGACACGTCGGGAAACTTGCCCAAACGAAGTTGACGGCGAATGGCGAAATAGCTCCGCAACTGCGGGACTGACATGTCGCGAAAGGATGGGAAATAACTCATGAAGCCTACTATGGGCGCGTCTTCCTCATAGTCGGCCATGAACAAGGCTTGCTCATAAAACGCCTTCGCGGCAGTGATTTGCCATGGTTGTTGACGTATCATACGCAAGAGAGAACGCAATGGCTCCTCTATGTTGGCATCGCTTGCCGACATGCCGGTGAAGTCATCACGCCTCTCTGTCTCTTCAGGAGCGAAGTAATCCCAACTATGTATGCTGTCAAGACCATCAGGCAGACCGTTGCCGTCGGCCTCGGAAAAGTCCAAGTCTTCGTCAGTATAAAAATTATCCTCGTACATTTATAATATATCAGACCACGCCAACAATATCCAAGACGCTCTTGCAACCGTGGCGCTCAAGCCAAGAGGCAACACCATTCTTGATCTTCAAGGTGACGGTTGGGTCGATGAAGTTGGCGGTGCCGATCTCCACCGCGGTGGCTCCAGCCATGAAGAACTCTATGGCATCCTCGGCGGTCATTATGCCACCAAGGCCAATCACCGGAATGTTGACAGCCTTGTGCACGTCGTGAACCATGCGGACGGCAACAGGTTTCACAGCTGGGCCACTGAGTCCGCCCGTGCCGATAGACAGTTTAGGGCAACGATGCTCAATGTCGATGGCCATGCCCATAAGGGTGTTGATGAGCGAAACGGCGTTGGCTCCCTCAGCCTCGCATGCACGAGCTATGTCTGAAATGTTGGTGACATTGGGCGAAAGTTTCACGATAAGGGTCTTGTGATATGACTTTCTTACGGCTTTCACTACGCTCGCGGCACCCTCGCATGTAACACCAAAAGCCATGCCGCCATCCTTTACATTGGGACAGGAAATGTTCAATTCTATGGCAGGAATCTTGTCTAATGAGTCAATTCGCGCAGCACATTCAGCATAGTTTTCGGGTGAGTTTCCACTCACGTTAACAATGAAATTTGTGTCAATATCCTTAAGTTTCGGGTATATGTTTTCACAGAAATAATCCACTCCCTTGTTCTGCAAACCTACACAATTCAGCATGCCGGAAGCAGTCTCTGCCATACGTGGATAATCATTTCCCTCGCGTTTTTCAAGGGTTGTTCCCTTTACAATAATACCGCCCAACTCCTCTAACGGAACAAGGTCTTGAAACTCCAAACCATAGCCAAACGTCCCGCTCGCCGTCAAAATGGGGTTGCGAAGAGAAAAATTATTTATCTTTACATTTAAGTCTACCATAATGAGTAATTTATTTTTACATTATCAAGCATTATTCCGTTCACCACAACAGCTTGTCAATATTGAATACAGGCCCATCTTGACACACCCTGAGATTGCCTTCAACAGTCTTCTCGACACAACACAAACAAGCTCCCAAACCACAAGCCATCATGTTTTCAAGAGAAGCTTCGCAGTTAATGCCATTGGCCTTGGCATACCTTGCCACAGCCTTCATCATCGGTTTTGGCCCACACGTCTGGATAACATCGAACTTCTCGTGCCGCAAGACGGAATGATTGGTTACAAATCCCTTTTCTCCCTCCGACTCGTCTTCAGTGGTAACGTAAACATTGCCTATCTCCTTGAAAAGATCCAACTCCAGCAAATCCTTGGCAGACCTGGCTCCCAAAAGGAAAGAAGGCTCGGATTCCTCTTGCCTTAACTTGCTGCCTTGCCAAAGAAGTGGGGCGACACCTACACCGCCGCCCACAAGCAACACTTTCTTATGGAAAACCTGGCTGAAGCCATTGCCAAGAGGCAAGAGGCAATTAACAATGTCGCCCGCACACAACTGGTACAGATGACGGGTACCATCACCTATGCCGGCGACAAGCAACCACAATTCATTACGATCGTAGTCCACATAGTTGATTGAGATTGGGCGACGGAGGAATGTACTTGGAGAATTATCTACGCGAACTTCTACAAACTGACCGGGAAGCATGTCCGGGAGAGTATCATCATGGGTCAACTTCAACAAGACATGATGGTCAGAAAGATGCGTCGCAGATACAACGCGAAGGTCTAAACAATATTTTTTCATGGTTGAAAATTAGCGAGGGTCAACACGACTACCTCTTCTTATATATAATGATGTTGAACTTTACAACCACAAAGATAATTGTTTTATCCGTACATGCCAAGAAAGGAAGGTAAAAATATTGTTTTATTGCTGTTCGAAAAACTATTTAGGATGCCCCCAAGGCCTGAAAGAGCGTCACTTGGCATACATACCTTACTCCATTTATGTCTTGCGAACAGAAATTAAGTAAAGCATATGGCAAGACGAGTCGCCTTGCTGATTACATTGTTGAAAACAAAGGCTTCATGCGCTAAGCGATACTACGTAGCTATTCAAGCGTAAACGCATCGTGAAATAAGCGTGAACATGTAGCGATTCAAACGTGCGTGTAGCGATTCAAACGTAAATCCGGCACGATAGCACCAAAACACAAAAGGCTGTTCAAGGCGAAGCCAAAGCTCCATAATTCGTACGCTACCCCAATAAGAAAACTTGAATTACCGTGTGAATCGTGACATCATATCGGCAAGACACAAGTAACAAAAAGGACTGGATTCCTCGCTTGGAATCCAGTCCTGCTTTTTATGCTTGGAAAAGATTTATCGAAAAAGATATTATTTTTTGGGCACGAAAGACTCCCATGTTTGGTCATCAAAAAAGACCCTTATCTCGGTGATTTTACGTTGGCGATTGTTGTATATTTTGACAATGTTTTTTTCATTATTCATATTACCAGAACCACGATTATAACCGCTTTGGTCAAAGAGAGTAGAAGGGGATACTGTTTGTCCTGCCACACCGTGGACCGAACAGTTCAAAGATGACGCTCCCCCGGATAAGGGAGGGGTAGCTGCGCCAGAGGCTTGGGCATTACTTGTAGAATCGTCGGTATTTGATTTGGAAAGTCCTTGATTTTGGTACATTGGCCCCTTTCCATCAAAGAGCCATTCCATGGCAATATCAGGAAAACGTGTATGGATGGCCTCATAATGTTTGAGGGTAGGTTGGGTCTTGCCGCGAAGAAGCAAACTCAGGGTTCCTTCGTTGATGCCAGTCTCGGTTGCAAACACTTTATTGTTCATGTGCTTGCTATCCATTATCTCCTTGATTCTATCCTTCAGATTCTCGTTTTCCATGTCACAAGTATTTTTGGGGGCATTGAAGCCTTATCTATTTATATTTGCAAAGTTAAATCAATTTTTCGAGAAAAGCAACAAACTAAAAATAAATTTTATTTCTTAAAGTTTAAATTTATTTATCGCCTTAGGCTAAATTTAGATTTGTTGCCTAAATTCACGCCATTTATATTTAGAATATTAAACATGACTGTGCTCTATGCTATTAATCTATTAAAACATAGAAACTTAGTAATTTGTTGACTATAATTATGATATCTAAACCTTATAATCATTTCAATATTAAAATATGCATTGATTTCGCTTTCAATAATGCCTTTTTGACAACATGCATCGTTCATTTTAGCATTAAACAGCCTGTAAGTTCTTGACTTACCGATGATTACATTACCATGTCACAATTGCATATTTATTTCTTTTTCTTTATAAAGTTAAAGTTTTAGACTTTTGATTATGACATAAATATTTCTAAATGCCTTTATATTTGCAAATTTTAGTTTGATAATATAAACACCACAAGTTTAATGCTTTAGATTTATTTTTACATAGTTTGAATTATCAAATTATAATAAGCCTTAATAATAAATTCCAATATGAAAAGATACTCATTTTTCGCTTGGCTGCGTTTTTTCCCGACAGATGGCAAAGACGCTGAAAAAAATCGATTCTCGGAGGCGTTTTTTCAGGCTAACTAACACATTCTCACCAATTTAAGCATAAAAAAAGCGTCCTCAAGGACGCTCAAAATAGAAGAAAATAAGCCTCAAAAAGGGGCTTTTCAGTGTAAAATAAAGAAAATTAGCTCCTTCATAAGGTCGCCAACAGAGGTTGATGGGTTGTCTAAACCCTTACTTTTAGCGTCAATCTCTCTCAATTTCTGAAGAATCTGCAAAGTCTTGTTCCCAGTGTAATTTCGCATACCCACAAGATAGTCTTTTATGCCCCATACATTCTTCAAGTCAAGGTAAGCCGCCAAGGCGTTTTGATCTTTATTATTGGGCGCATAATATGCAAGCATCAAGTTCTGGAAGTAAGAGAAGAGAAGAGGCAAAAATGAGAACAGAGAGCCAGCCTTTGGATTGTTGTCAAAATATTTGATTATCATATTTGCCTTTAAGATATTGCGGTTGACAATGGCGTCGCGAAGCTCAAAGGAATTGAATTCCTTGCTCACCCCAATGTTCCGCTCTACCATTTCCGGGGTAATTCTCATTTCTCCTGATGGTAAGGAAATGACCAATTTGTCAAGCTCTGAATAAAGGCGATTAAGATCCGCTCCTACGTTGTCGGCTATCATCGCCGCACTCTTGTCGTCAATGCTAAATTTCTTCGCCTGAAGGTAAGAGCGTATGTGTCCGGGCAGTTGCCATTCACGCAACTTCTTACTCTCAAACACCACCCCACTCTTCTCCACGGCCGAAACCAATTTCAAACGCTTGTTCATGACACCATTCTTATAACAGATCACAAGTATGGTCTTCGGTTGTGGATTTTGGGCGTAGCGTTCAAGTTTTTCCAGTGAGCGCAGCCCTTGTGCCTCTTTAACGATAATCACCCTTTTAGGGGCCATCATCGGAAACTGCATGGCAAGGTCGGCAATCTGGGATCCAGACACGTCTGCGCCAAACACCACCGTCTGGTCAAAGGCCTGTTGGTCGGCAGGCAAGGCATGAGACTGGATATAGTCGCAAACTTGGTCTATATAATATGCCTCATCGCCCATCAATATATATATAGGTGCGAAGACATTGTTTTTAAGGTCTCGCATGATGCCATCGTAAGTCGGCAATGTTTTTTTCTCAGCCATAGGCTTTCACTATTCAGAATATTTATTATCTTTGCAAAGTTAATAAAATGATTCGACTAAACCTTCCTTCGTTTGATATAAAAACACGCGTCGTGGATGGCCGAGGCCAGGTGCTCGACCCGCTTCGCAGACGTTGGGTAGCCCTGACGCCTGAGGAATGGGTGCGCCAGCACTTCATCCACTGGCTAACCAGCTCGCTCGGCTATCCACAAGCTCTGCTCGCAAACGAGGTACAGCTGAACATAGGTATGAAAAAACTACGCGCCGACAGCGTGCTATACGACCGAGAGCTTCATCCGAAGATGATTATTGAATACAAGGCCCCCAGCATACCTATCACCCAAAAAGTTTTCAACCAGATCATGGCATACAATCTGCAGTTGCATGCTCCCTACCTCGTCGTGTCGAATGGCATAAAACACTATTGTTGCAAGCTGGACAACGTTGGTAAAAAATATTTATTTTTAAGCACAATGCCATGTTATGAAGAAATTTGACAAATTGCCCCTATTTTAATTAGCGTCACTCAACTTTATTTTCCTTTTCTTTCTTGGCTACACAATTAATTAGTATCTTTGCAAAAGCGAATGCGTGATTGATAGACTGCGCGCAATAAAGCAAATACTCAATGCAGCAATTAAGCAAAGAATACCATTGCGCGCAATAGCGCAAATGCGGCAATGTAATTTGCGCACAATGACACAACAAGGCAATTCTAATTGCACGCAATACGCAAGCGGCGATTGCACGCAATAGAACAAGCCAGGTTGCGCACAACCATTCAGCCGTTCCAAGCGCGATTGCATACAATCGAACAAGCTATATTGTGCGCAATGCAACAAGCATGACCGTGCATTACAAATCGGCCGCTATTGCACGCAACGCGAAAAGCGTGATTGCACGCAAACAAGCAAGCAATATAACGCGTTTGCACGCAATCAACAGGGTATGATTGTACGCAAACAAGCAGTCGAGCAAAACGACAACCACGAAAGCACGCTAATAACAGGCAATAACAAAGAACAAATACTATGGAAGTTCAAACAACAAATCATCAACTGTCAGACGTAGTTTCTGTTACCAACTTCAAGGGCGGTGTGGGAAAGACCACCACAGTGCAAACCCTTGCGGCATGTCTGCACAAGCTTCATCCACAAAAGAGGGTCATCGTGATAGACCTTGACCCACAATGCAACCTCTCTTTTCTTCTCGGCTGGAACGATTTAAGGAAGACCCTACCCGAGTACGCTCGCATGACCATCTACGATGCCATGACAAAGGTGGCTAAGATTCCTGTCTACACATCGCCAGAAGGCATCTTCTACGTGCCCGGCTCGTCAGAGATGCAGAACATCGATGTTTCGCTCTTTGGTCAGAACATCCCACGCCTCGTGCTCGCCAAGTGCGTTATGCAAGGGTATTACAACATGACAAACGGGGCCATAGACGAGAAGACAGCCACAGGCAACGTGTTCACCGACTTCGACTACATGCTCATCGACTGCCCTCCATCGCTCTCGCAGAGCACCTGCAACGCCATGGCCATGGCAACGACAATGCTCGTGCCCATCCAGATGGAGGGTCTCAGCGTGACGGGTGTCGGAAGCATTCTTGAGCAGGCTAAGCAAATAAGGAAAGAGCTCAACCCGAACCTTGCCAACATGCTCCTCCTGCCAACCATGGTCAACAGCCAGCTCGTCATCACCAACGAACTCCAAGATTTCCTTGAGAACAACTTTGACGACTCTCTCATCCCTACCCCAATCCATCGCTCCGTGAAAGTGGCGGAGGCGCAAACAAGAATGACCAACGTCATCGACTATGCTCCATCATGCCGCGCGGCTGAGGATTACATGAAAGTGGCAAAGACCATTTTCGGAGAGGATTAGGCATCTATCTAAAAGAGACACCATCCACACCATGACTCCAACAAAACATCAGGAAAACAAGAAATGAAAATAACAAGAAACAAAAGCAGCCTGCAAGACCAACTAGCGAAGATGTTGCAAGCCGGCAAGGAAAATGTAGACAAAACCACTGACAATGAGGCTATTGAGCCTTCAACTCAAAACGCGCTATTGCGTGCAAACGCGCAAGCCCTCACTGAAAAATCAGAGGCTGAGCCAAACCAGGAAAAGGAAGTAGTTCCATCAGCTCAACCCCAAGAGCCACAACAAACTCCCACTGAGGAACCTTCCATTGAGGAGGAAGAGGTTGAGGTTCCAAAAACAAGGACGTACCGTCCAAGGACAACGCCAGCCCGCCCACGCCCAAGGAAGCAAGAAGAGGCCCCACGCCTAAACGCGTCGCAACGCCATGAGGTGCCAGACAGGAACACGAAGTTCGCTGGCGAACCGATAAAGAGTGTTGGCTGCCGAATGCCACAATCGCTCTACGCCAGGATGCTTCAATACAAGGCCCTCAACGATACGCAGCTCAACCGCATCACGCTCAACGACATCATCATCGAGGCCGTGGACAAGTATCTCAGCAAGATAAAGTAATCATTTTCCCATCACATTATTATAATAAGAGGATGCTCCAAGGCAATAAAGACCTTGAGACGCATCCTCTTTTCGCGTTTCTCGGCTTCACGGTGATAACGCATCGCTTTTACAGCATAAAGGCGTAGTGCGATTCCAGCGTGATGGCATGGCGATTCCAGCGCAAAGGCAACGCAATCTCTTTGAAACGCCGATGGCAAATCAGTCGCGTACAATTCACATTTTTCCAAAAAATCCATCTAAAAGTTGCCTAATATCAAAAAGAATTAATAAATTTACGACCATGAACCACAATTCACGTCCTTGGTAGTCGTTGTAGTAATGCAGAGACCACGATAGAGGGGGCGGTAATTAGGGTTCACTAAATTATTTTGACTAAGCAGCCTCGTGTTGGGTCTAAAACTCCCATGAGGTAGTCAATGCTGTATGAAATCCTTCTTTTGAAGGCCTTTAGACCCAATTTTGCGAAAATGAGACAAAGAAGTCCCCTAAGGAACTTCATTACGCTTTTAGCGAAGAAGCAAGGTCCTGTCCATGTGTCAGCCGTGTCGTCAAGTTTCGCCCTGATGTCGTTTGCCCAGTAAATCCTTTTGGAGGTTCCGAATGTGGCCTCCATCTCGTTCCTCTCGCCGATGGCCCTCTTCTTGTCTTGATAAGATTCCTGTTCGCCTTCCCGAGGTAGAGCTTGTCCGCTTGGACTTCCTGTGGCAGCATGCTGAAGCGCTTTTGATAGAGTTCCAATTGCATGGCGAGGTCGGACGATTCGTTGTAGGCGTCCCAACTGAGATGGTCGACGTAGGTGTAACCGTTCACGATGCTGGCGCCAATCTTCGCCCCGAACTCGACCTTGGCCTTCGCCTTGCCCCTGGCAATAGGACGGAGGTGCGGCTGTAGACCAGCTTGTTCATACAGGTGTAGAGTTTGACGCCATATATGCTTTTACCGATACCCTTGCCATTAGAGCCATTTACACTGTAACGGCGACGCTAAATCAGCGCATCGGCAACGCCTAAAAAACGCAAAATCCATAAGTGCTTAATAATCCACTGTTTATCAAAACACCTCATAATCGCGTTATTTCCAGCCAAGAGACGACTCGGTTGAAAAAAAACGATTCTCAGACGACCTTTTGTAAAATGTTTTGATATGCTTCGTGTGCTTCGCAAGGGCCGCACCCTGCAAAGCGTTAGGCCGTCGCTCTAAATTCCGGACGAGCCATAATGAAAGGGCGATTCCCAAAATGGGAATCGCCCTTGCTTATAGTTGGTAGGTCGGGGAGGGGAGGTTACTCCTCGTCCTTTTGCTCAGCCTCGTGAGCCGCAATGAGCTTGCCTTGGATGTCGTTTGGCACAAGCTCGTAGCTTGCGAACTTGGCGTTGAACGATGCCCTGCCGCCCGTGAGCGAGCTGAGGGCTACACTGTAGTTGGCCAGCTCCTTCAATGGAATCTTCGCAGTGAGCTTCTGGTAACCAGCCTCAGCGTCCATGCCCATGATGATGGCGCGCCTGCCCTGCAAGTCGCTCATCACGTCGCCCATGTAATCGGAAGGTACATAGACCTCAAGGTCGTAGATGGGTTCGAGAATCTTCGGACCAGCCGTCTTGAACGCCTCGGAGAAGGCGTGGCGCGCTGCCAAGGTGAACGAGAGCTCGTTGGAGTCGACCGGGTGCATCTTACCGTCGTAGACCACCACACGCACGTCGCGAGCATAACTGCCGGTCAACGGGCCACGCTCCATGCAGTCCATCACGCCCTTTAGGATGGCGGGCATGAACCTCAGGTCGATGGCACCGCCAACGACGGAGTTGATAAACTGCAACTTGCCGCCCCAAGGCAGGTCTTTCTCCTCCTTCGACTTGATATTCATCTTGAACTCCTGTCCGCCGAACTTATAGCTCACGGGGTCGGGCATGCCTTCAGCGTAAGGCTCCACGATGAGAGCCACCTCGCCAAACTGTCCGGCGCCACCGCTCTGCTTTTTGTGGCGGTAGCTTGCCTGTGCCTTCTTGGTGATTGTCTCGCGATATGGCACGCGCGGCTCCTCGTATTCCACTTGCAGCTTCTCGTTGTTCTCCATGCGCCATTTCAGCACGCGCAGGTGGAACTCGCCTTGTCCGTGCACGATGGTCTGGCGCAGCTCCTTGCTCTGCTCCACGACCCACGTGGGATCCTCTTGCCTCATCTTCAGCAAAGCCGCCATCATCTTCTCCATTTCCTGTGGGTTCTTGGCCTTGATAGCGCGCGAGTATTTCGGGCGTGGGAACTTCACGAAGTCGAACTTCACGTTGTCGAAGTCCTTGCCGTCGAGGGTGTTGCCGGTCTTCACGTCTTTCAGCTTCACGGTGCAACCTATGTCGCCCGCCTCCAACTCGTCAACAGGTATGCGGTTGCTTCCCGCGCAAGCGTAGATTTGTCCGATACGCTCCTTTGAGCCTCGGTCGGCGTTGGTCAGGTCGTCGCCGGCTTTCACCTTGCCGCTCATCACCTTGAAATAGCTCACCTCGCCAATGTGCGGCTCCATGCTCGTCTTGAAGAAGTAGAGGCTCTCTGGGCCGTTGGTGTTGGCAGGCACTTCGTCGCCACGCGTGTCGCGATAAGCAGGCATGTCGCTGACGAATGGCACCACGTTGCCAAGGAACTCCATCAGGCGCTGCACGCCCATGTCCTTGTGGGCGTCGACACAGAAGATTGGGAACATGTCGCGGTTTATCAAGCCCTTGCGTATGCCCAAGCGCAGCTCGTCTTCGGTGAGTGAGTTCTCGTCCTCGAAGAACTTCTCCATCAGCGTGTCGTCGTTCTCGGCAGCGGCCTCCACCAACGCGCGGTGCAGCTCGCCTGCCTTCTCCATCTCCTCAGCGGGTATGTCCTCACGCTTTGGCTCGCCGCCATCAGGACCCCACGACAGCTTCTTCATGATGAGCACGTCGATGAGGCTGTGGAAGTTTGGACCCGTCTCGAGCGGATATTGTATCTGCACGCATTTGTTGCCGTAGATTTCCTGCATCTGCAGTATGAGATTGTCGAAGTCGCACTTTTCAGAGTCCAACTGGTTGATGAGGAAGATGACAGGCTTCTTCAGCTTCTCGGTGTAGCGGAAGTTGTTTTGCGTGCCCACTTCCGGGCCGTACTGGCCATTGATGAGGATCACGGCCTGGTCGGTGACGTTGAGAGCCGTGATGGCGCCTCCCACGAAGTCGTCGGATCCAGGACAGTCGATTATATTGAGTTTCTTGTTGTTCCATTCAGCATGGAAAACAGTGGGGAACACGGAATATCCAAGGTTGAGCTCCACAGGCATGAAGTCGGAGACGGTGTTCTTCGACTCTATGGTTCCACGACGCTTTATGACTCCAGCCTCATACAACATGCTTTCGGCAAGCGTGGTCTTGCCGCTACCTTTGGCGCCAATGAGCGCGATGTTCTTAATTTCGTTGGTTTGATAAACTCGCATATCAAAAGTGTTTTAAAGTTAGTCTTGGTTTCTTCTTACGGTTTATTTCTTAAACCCTTGCTAAAGTTAGGAAAAAAAACCGACAAGTTCAAAGAAAAAACGCTGAAATGTGCAATATTTTAAAAGAAATTAGTAATTTCGTGTTTAAATAGAGAAAATTATACATAGTTTGAACGATATGCCTTCCTCCGCCGGCCTTTATGTCCACATTCCGTTTTGCGCTTCTCGATGTGTCTATTGTGGTTTCTATTCCACCACGTCGCTGTCGCTTCGCCAGCGTTATGTTGACGCTCTTTGCCGTGAAATGCGGATGTTGACGTTCAAGCCAAAGATTTCAACCATCTATCTCGGAGGCGGCACGCCAAGCCAGTTGACCCACGAAGAGCTCAACCGGCTTTTCACATATATATATAATGTGTATGACGTGGCTCCCGATGCCGAGGTCACCATGGAGTGCAACCCCGACGACATTCACGCGGGCATGTTCAATGGCCTTCCCGTGAACAGGGTGAGCATGGGGGCACAGACCTTCTCCGACGCTCGGTTGCGCTTCTTGCGTCGGCGACACACGGCCAAGGAGGTGGACCGCGCCGTGGACACGCTTCGACATGATGGCATTGGCAACATAAGCATTGACCTGATGTTTGGCTTCCCCGACGAAACGCTTGACGACTGGAAGCGTGACGTGGCCCATGCCATATCGCTCCGCCCAGAACACGTTTCTGCCTATGGATTGATGTTTGAGGAAGGCACACCGCTTTACCGCATGCTTGAGGAAGGCAAGGTGAAAGAGATTGACGAGGAGTTGAGCCTTAGGATGTACAGTGAGCTTGTCGACACGCTGGGTGCCGCCGGCTATGAGCATTATGAGATAAGCAACTTCGCGAGGTTCGACGGCGAACGGGTGAGCAAGTGGCGCAGCAGGCACAACTCAAGCTATTGGCACGACATTCCGTATATAGGCATAGGTGCCGGTGCTCACTCTTATTACCAGGCGACGCGCCATTGGAACCCGGACAATATAATAATGTATATGGATGCCATCGAACATGGCCGCTTGCCCTATGAGGAGGAAGAGATAGACAGCGACACTCACTACGACGACATCGTGATGACCGCGCTGCGTACACGCGAAGGCATTTGCCTTGACAGGCTCGACAGCAGTCACAGGGCGTTCCTGCTTGCTAACGCGAAGGCTTTTGTGGACAGTGGCTTATTGGCCTTGGAAAACGGGCACCTTCGCCTGACCAGTGAAGGCATAAACGTCAGTAACCGCATAATGAGCGACTTGATGGACGTGTGAGGGCGATAGGATAAGGATGGAATGAGGAAGACATGGATGACATGGAAGGGCATCAAATGAAAAAGCCAAGCGTCATCAACCATTAGATTAAGTATCAATAGCTTTTTATATATGAGCGTCTGGAATCAAATAATTACTTCCAGGCGCTTTTTGTATATGCTTTTTTAGAAAATGCTGCAAAGTGATAGCGTGTATTCTTGATATAGTAACACTTGGTTATTATTAATGTTAATATTCTATCAAATCGTAACAAAGAAAGAATTATTAAAACAAAACGTCATTGAAAAGGCTTAGAAAATATAATAATGTATTAATTTTGCACTCGAAAGTTAGCAAGATGATGCTAATAAGATGGCGAAAGTGTTAATATACTAATAAGAGAGATTGATATGAAAAAGATTGAGGCAATCATCCGCAAGACAAAGTTTGAGGACGTGAAAGAAGCTTTGCTTGCCGCAGACATTGAGTGGTTCTCTTACTACGACGTAAGGGGAGAGGGCAAGATGCGGCAGGCACGCATCTACCGTGGCGTGATGTACGACACCAGCAGCATCGAGCGCGTGTTGATGAACGTGGTGGTGCGCGACAAAAACGTGGAAAAGACCATCAAGGCCATTCAGGAAGCCGCTCGAACAGGCGAGATAGGCGATGGTCGCATCTTCGTGATTCCCGTTGAGGACACGGTTAGGATACGCACGGGCGAGAGAGGCGACATTGCCCTTTACAACGCAGAGCAGGAGAAATAAGGTCAGGGTTCATACAAAATATGTATATGTTGCTTGTAAACATATTTAAAAGGTAAAAGATTATGAGTGTACAGGATTTAGCAATATCAGTAGATACCGTTTGGATGCTGTTGGCGGCAATGTTGGTGTTTTTCATGCAGCCAGGTTTCGCCCTCTGCGAGGCAGGCTTCACGCGCAGCAAGAACACGGCCAACATCTTGTTCAAGAACTTCGTCGATTTCATGATAGGCTCCGTGCTGTTTTGGCTTGTTGGCTTCGGCTTCATGTTCGGCAGCAATGGCCAAGGCTTTATAGGCATGCCCAACTTTGGCGACCTCTCGTTTTACCACAACGCCTCAGGGTTGCCCACCGAAGGTTTCTTGATATTCGAGACCGTGTTTTGCGCCACGAGCGCCACGATAGTGTCGGGCGCGATGGCAGAGCGCACCAAGTTCTCCATATATTGCGTTTATTCGTTTTTCATCTCCTTGATAATCTACCCTGTTGAAGGCCACTGGACGTGGGGTGGGGGTTGGCTTTGCGACGCCTCCACGACCTCTTTCATGATGCGCACCTTCGGCACCACGTTCCACGACTTCGCCGGTTCAGCCATCGTCCACAGCGTGGGCGGCGTGCTCGCCCTGCTTGGCGCCATCTGCCTCGGCCCACGCCTTGGCAAGTATCGCAACGGCAAGAGCACCGCCATCCCAGGCCATAACCTCATGGCAGCCGCACTTGGCGTGTTCATCCTGTGGTTCGGGTGGTTCGGCTTCAACCCGGGCTCCCAGCTTGCCGCCTCTGGCGAGGTTAACCGTGTGGCCATAAGCCATGTGTTCCTGACTACCAACCTCGCCGCCGTCTGCGGTGGCCTGGGCACCATGTTCACCTCATGGATAAAATATGGCAAGCCATCGTTCTCGCTGACGTTGAACGGCATCCTCGCCGGCCTTGTGGCCATAACCGCTGGCTGCGACCTCGTCAGTCCGCTTGGCGCGGCCATCATCGGCCTTATGGCAGGCATAATCCTCGTGTTCTCCATCGAGTTTGTTGACACCAAGCTCCACATCGACGACCCAGTGGGCGCGAGTTCAGTGCATGGCGTGTCTGGAATCTTCGGCACGCTGATGACAGGTCTCTTCGCCGTTGACGGTGGCGCCCTGTATGGTGGCGGTTTCGGCTTCTTCGGGGCACAGTGCTTCGGCATCATTGTCATCGACGTTTGGGCGGCAGTCATGGGCTTCGTCCTCTTCAGGGGCATCAACAAGCTCTGCGGACTGCGTGTAGACAAGCGCATCGAGGAGGAAGGCCTCGACATCTACGAGCACGGCGAGAGCTGCTACAACTGATAGGCCATTGTGGGGAACAGGCTTCCCACACACATTATATATAAATACGATTTACCGCCTCCAAAGTTGAGGAGACCGTGATTATCATTTAAGGGGTTGCCGCATGGCAGCCCCTTAAACGTTTGAGTGATGCCAGGCTGAGCAAACGATTGCACAAAAAATCGAAAAAAAAAAGAAGAAAAACTGAACGCGTATTGAAAAATTACCTATCTTTGCGACGGAAATCAAACCAAAACTAAAATTATAAACCTTAAATTTGCCATTTATGGGTAAAACGTTAATCAGAAGAGCTACCCTCCTTGGATTAGGAGTGGTTTGCACGATGAGTGCCTTTGCACAGTCAGTGGTGCAAGGCACAGTGAAAGACAAATCCGGAGAACCACTTATTGGAGCTACTATCCAAATTAAGGGCCAGCAAGGCGGAACGGTCACCGACCTTGACGGCGTATGGAAACTCTCAGACTTGAAACCCGGCCAGACAATCGTCGTCTCCTACGTGGGCTTTACCAACAAGGAGATAAAGATTGGCCAACAGCGCAAGTTGAACATTGTGCTTGAGCCCGACAAGCAAGACCTTGACGAGGTCGTGGTCTTGGGTTATGCCGTTGGCACGAAGCGCACCGTGTCGGGTGCCGTGGAGCGCATCGGCAAGAAAGACATGAACCAAGGCGTGGTGACGAGCGCGGCCGATGCCTTGAAAGGCAAGGTGAGTGGCGTGGTCATCTCGCAGAGCGGTGGCGACCCAATGGGTACCACCAATATCCGCGTGCGTGGAACCTCTTCGCTCTCAGGCGGTAACGATCCATTGGTCATCATCGACGGCGTTTATGGTGACATGACGATGTTCAACTCCTTGCAGCCAGGCGACATTGAGAGCATGACCATCCTCAAGGACGCTTCCGAGACGGCCCAGTATGGTTCTCGCGGTGCAGCTGGCGTGATCGTGGTGACGACGACAAAAGGCAAGAACGGCACAAGCTCCATTACCTATAATGGCACTTTCGGCGTGAACAAGGTGTTCAAGAACATCGAGATGCTCAGTGCCGACGCTTACCGCGCCACGGCGAAGAGCATGGGACTGACCTTCGACGACCTTGGAGGCAACACCAATTGGCTCGACGAGATAGAACGCTCGACGGGAATCACACAAAACCATAATCTCGCTTTCTCGGGCGGCAACGACAACGGCAATTATCGCGCCTCACTCGGCTTCATACAGAAGCAAGGCGCCATACGCAACTCAGACATGCGAAACTATACCGCCAAGCTCGATGCCCAGCAGTTGGCTTTCAACAAGAAGCTGAAACTCGAGATGGGTGTCATGGGCTCTGAATACGAGGGCAAGCAGCAATATGACATGCAAAAGATATTCTACTCGGCTGCTTCATACAACCCGACATATCCCAACACCAAGAACGCCACCACGGGCAAGTGGGACGAGGACATGCTCGCCAACGAGATTTTCAACCCCCTTGGGCAGCTGGAGATAGACAACCGTTACAGCGTGGGTGTCGTTATGGCACACGGCAAGGCGACATGGACCATCGTTGACGGACTGTTCCTCTCAGCCTTTGGCTCTTACACCAAGGCTAACATCGACCTTAAGCGATATATCCCCAACGACATACGCCAGGGTGAGCTCAACGGAAACGGATGGGCTTACATCAACAGCATACAGCGCAATGACCTCATGGGCAACGTGCAGCTCACCTTCACCAAGGACTTCGGCAAGCACCACATCGACGCCCTCGCCGTGATGGAGGGCCAGCGCTATAAGACCTTTACCCACATGCAGCAGGCAAAGGGCTTCCAGACCAACTACTTCAAGTATAACAACCTGCAGGCGGGTGCCAACGTGTCGTGGGGCGATGTTACCTCAGACTCCAAGGAGTACACCCTCAGCTCATACATGGCGCGCGTCAACTACATGTTCGCCGACCGCTACATCGTCACCGCCAACCTCCGTGCCGACGGCTCCTCAAAGCTCGGTTCCGGTCACAAGTGGGGTTGGTTCCCGTCAGCCTCGGCCGCTTGGGTCATCTCCAAGGAAAACTTCATGAAGGACGTGAAGTGGGTCAATAACTTAAAGCTGCGTGCCGGTTACGGTGTCACGGGTAACCAAGACGCCATAGACCCTTATACCTCGCTCGCGCTCTACGGCCCTAACGGCGTGACGCCGGTCAACGGTACCAACACCACGACATTTGCCGTGCAGAGCAACGACAACCCCGACCTGAAATGGGAGACGAAGAGCACTTTCGACGTGGGACTTGACCTCTCCCTCTTCAACAGCAGGCTCAACATCACCCTCGACTGGTACACATCAAAGACCAAGGACCTGCTCTACAACTACACCGTGCCTGTTCCGCCGTTCACCTATGAGAACCTCCTGGCAAACATGGGCGAGATGTCGAACCACGGTTTCGAGATTGGCATCCGCGGTGACATCATCAAGACCAAGGACTTCACCTTTAACTCAGGACTGAACCTCAGTTTCCAGAGCAACAAGCTCAACTCCCTCTCTGGCAACTACAAGGGCCAGGAGCTCACAACCTCCGAGCACATACAGGTGGCGCGCATCAATGCCGCCGGCTTGACGCAGAACTACGGCGTGACCTATCTTATTGAGGGTCAACCCATCGGCGTGTTCTACTTGCCTCACTGCGAGGGCATCGACAAGGATGGCAAGTATATCATCACCGACCTCGACCAAAACGGTAACGTGGACACTGGCGATTCTGGCGACCGTCAGATTTGTGGTCAGGCGATACCAAAGGCTTACCTTGGTTGGGACTTCACCTTCAACTACAAGAACTGGAGCCTCGCCATGCAGTTTAACGGCGCTTTCGGCCATAAGATCTTCAACGGCACGTCGATGACATACAGCGACCTGTCCAACTTCCCGACCTACAATGTCCTTGCCGACGCTCCGGCACGCGGCATCAAGAACAAGGTCATCTCCGACTACTGGCTGGAGAACGGCGACTATGTGAACTTCGAGTACCTGCAGCTCAGCTACACGTTCAACAAGCAGCAGCTCAAGACCAAGTACATCCAGAACATCAAGCTCGGCTTGGCAGTGAACAACGTGTGCACTATCACGGGCTACTCAGGCCTCACGCCGATGATCAACTCTGCCTCTCTCGTGCAGCAGGCTGAGGGCACCACGACTTACGGCACACTTGGCGTGGACGACAAGCGCATCTATCCGCTCACACGCACATTCTCTTTCAACGTGGGCATCACATTCTAAACCTTTTAATGACAATCACTATGAAAAAACATATCTTCGGCATAGCCCTGCTTTCCACGGCATTGCTCGCAGCCTGCTCGCTTGACGAGAACCCAAAGAGCAAGTTCAGTGAGGAAGAGGCTTTCAACAACGCTACTCTTACCTATGTCAACTCTGTAGCGAACGTTTACTCTGCCATAGGCGACGGACTATATGGCGGCACCGACAATGTACAGACCCTTGAGGAGTTCATATCCGATGCTTCCATGCTCCCTGGTCGCCAGGGCGACTGGGTGGACGGCGGCAAATGGCAAAACATGTTCCTCCACAACTTTGAGTCGTCTGTCGACGTCTACGCCACGGTGTGGAACCACCTGTTCAAGATTATCGGCCTGTGCAACTCCAGCATCGACAAGCTGACACCCATGCTCACCGCTCATCCCGACTATAAGACCTACATAGCGGAGCTGCGTGCCCTGCGCGCCGTCTACTATTATTACGCCATGGACTTCTATGCTCAGGTGCCAATCGTGAAATCGTCTCAGCAGTCGACAAACGACGTGAAGCAGAGCAACCGCAGCGACGTTTTCAAATTCGTCACCTCGGAACTTGACGCCACTTTGCCTGAACTCGGCACTGGCCATTGCCAGAACACCGGTGAATACTATGGCCGCGTGACAAAGGCCGTGGCTTACATGTGCCTTGCCAAGTGCGCCATCAACGCCCCCGTGTTCACCATAGACAACACGAGTGTGGACAGCTACAAGATGTTCGTGGGCGACGACATGAGCAAGGAGGCCAAGGCCAGCGAGACGCTCGGCGAGGCAGTGTCGGCCAAAGGCAAGACCATCATGATAACCGTAGACGGCAAGGAGCGCAATTGCTGGGAGACCGTGAAATATTGCGTGGACCAGCTTCAGGCGTTGGGCTACTCGCTGCAGCCTAAGTATGCCGACAACTTCATCAAGGCCAACGAGACATCGGTGGAAAACATCTTCGTGCGCCCCAATGATGACAAGACCTATAAGATTACCGATAACAACCTCGTGCGCTCGCTCCACTACAACCACGCCTCTGCCATTGGCTACACAGGCTGGAACGGCGCTTGCGCCAGCGTGCGCGCCATGAAGGTGAACGGGTATGGCACGGCCAACGAAGACCCGCGCCTCAGGATAAACTACTGGTGCGACCGCGACTTCGAGAAAGAACAGAACACGGGCACGCTTGGCGATGGCGCCACGACAAAGCCATTGGAGTATGAGCCGCTTGCCGCCAAGGTTGACTTCGACAACTCTGCTGACCCACACGACGTGAAATGCGCCGGAGCGAGATTCAAGAAATATGAGTATGACGGAACGGCATCGTCGATAGGCCAAAACAACAACGATCTCGTGGTATGGCGCTATGGCGACGCCCTCCTGCTAAAGGCTGAGGCTGAATACCGCCTTGGCGACAAGGCTGGAGCTCTCGCGCTCGTCAACGAGATACGCAAACGTGTCAACGCCACGCCACGCATGACGCTCACGCTCAACGACCTTCTCGATGAGCGCATGATAGAACTGGCATGGGAAGGCACGCGCAGGCAAGACCAGATACGCTTCTGCACATTCACCGAGCCAACGTTGGACCGCTATCCTGGCGTGGTGCACAGTTCGCTATCAGGCGATTACAACGACGACAAGAGTGGTTATACATGTGTGTACCCGATACCTTACTCGGTGCTGAACCTCAATAAGAATCTGAAGCAGAACCCAGGATACATGAAATGACATAAACCTTACATGCTTGGGGCTGACCATGTTGGCCCCAGGCATTAACTATAACTGAACAAACAGGATGCGAAAATTCTTATTTACGGCTGCCATGGCCATGGCACTGACTTCGGCCTCGGCACAAGGTACAGACCAGAGAGGCCCCAATTGGCTTCACGACGCTGTGTTCTACCAGATTTACCCATCGTCGTACATGGACTCCGACGGTAACGGCATCGGCGACTTGCCGGGCATAACCTCAAAGCTCGACTATATCAAGAGCCTTGGCGTAAACGCCCTGTGGATAAACCCGTGCTTCGAGTCGGGATGGTTTGACGGAGGCTACGACGTGATAGACTTCTACAAGATTGACCCACGCTTCGGCACAAACACCGACATGGTGACCCTTCTCAAGGAGGCGCATAAGCGTGGCATAAAGGTCTGTCTCGACCTCGTGGCAGGTCACTCCAGCGTGAAATGCCAGTGGTTCCAGGAGAGTGCCAACGGAGACCGCAACGGCAGATATGCCGACTATTACATTTGGACCGACAACATCAGCGACAAGGACAAGCAAGACATAGAGACCCGCCACAAGCAACCCCTGCCAGAGGCGTCTACCATTGGCCGCTATGTTGAGCTGAATGCCCCACGCGGAAAATACTATGAGAAAAACTTCTTCGAGTGTCAACCCGCGCTCAACTATGGCTTTGCCCATCCTGACCCGAACAACAAGTGGGAGCAGCCAGTCACGGCACCAGGCCCGCAAGCCCTGCGTCGCGAGTTGCGCAACATCATGGCGTTCTGGTTCGACAAGGGCGTGGACGGATTCCGCGTGGACATGGCGGCATCGCTCGTGAAGAACGACCCTGGAAAGGTTGAGACGTCAAAGCTATGGAACGAGATGCGCGCCTGGAAAGACAAAAACTATCCACAGTGCATGCTCGTGTCGGAGTGGGCTGACCCGACGGTGGCCATCCCGGCTGGTTTCAACATCGACTTCATGATTCATTTCGGTGTGCCTGGTTACGGCTCGCTATTCTTCGACCGCAACACGCCATGGGGTAAGCTGTGGCCCGGTCAGAAAGAGACCTATAAGTATTGCTATTTCGACAAGGCTGGCAAGGGAGGCATTGAGGAGTTCGTGACCAACTACTCCCACTCTTATTTCAACACGCGCGACAAGGGTTATATTGCCATCCCGTCGGCCAATCACGACTACCAGCGTCCAAACATCGGCACTCGCAACACGCCAGACCAGTTGAAAGTGGCCATGACGTTCTTCCTCACAATGCCAGGCGTGCCGTTTATCTACTACGGCGATGAGATTGGCATGAAGTATGAGATGAATTTGCCAAGCAAGGAAGGTTCCAACGAGCGTGCCGGCACGCGCACGCCTATGCAGTGGGCACCGGGAGCAACGGCAGGCTTCTCAACCTGCACGCCCGACAAGCTCTATCTGCCAGTGGCGACCGACGGTGGCAAGCTAACCGTGGCCACGCAGGAGAAGGACCCCAACTCCATTCTCAACTACACGCGCCGTCTTGCCAACCTTCGTCATGCCACGCCAGCCCTTGGCAACATTGCCGACTGGAAGTTGCTGAGCGACGTGAAGCAGCCTTACCCAATGGTTTACCAGCGCACGCAGGGCAACCAAGTCTGCGTAGTGGCCGTGAATCCAAGTGGCAAGGTCGTGAAGGCCGTGATTCCTCACGTTGGCGCGGCAAAGACAAAGGCACAGGCTCTCATCTCAACGGGCAAGGCTGGCTACAAGACGGGCAAGAGCGACGTGGTAACCCTCGGACCAGTGTCTGCCGCCGTGTTTGAGATAAAGTAAGACAATAAAGATTTATCGCTGACAGTTACCAACTGTTTTAAGTTCAGGGCAGGATTCCTCGTTTGGAATCCTGCCCTTTCTTTATGGTCTTCCGGAATTTGGAGTCGCACATTAGGACTTTTGAGTTCTCGACATCTTGCAGCTGCACGTTGGTATATCATTGCGTTTTGCAGGATGAGTAAGGATGGTAAGGTGCCGCCCTGCTAAGTTATCGCATGATTCCCACGTTCCCAAGAGAGCCTATAAAAAAAGCCGTCCAGTGCACAACTGGACGGCTCCACATATATCTAAAAAGTGACTATGTGTGTCTTTGGTATTAGTTCAGCTCAGCGAAGTACTTGATTGTACGAACCATCTGAGAAGTGTAAGAGTTCTCATTGTCGTACCAGCTCACGACCTGCACCTCATAAGTGTCGTCGTCGATCTTCACTACCATTGTCTGAGTAGCGTCGAAGAGTGAGCCATAACGCATGCCGAGGATATCAGAAGAAACAATCTCCTCGTCGTTGTAGCCGAAGCTCTCGTTAGCGTGAGCCTTCATAGCCTCGTTGATCTTCTCAACTGTGACGTCCTTACCCTTAACAACAGCGTAGAGCAGAGTTGTAGAGCCATCTGGCACAGGAACACGCTGTGCGGCACCGATGAGCTTACCGTTCAGCTCAGGAAGAACAAGGCCGATAGCCTTAGCTGCGCCTGAAGAAGCAGGAGTGATGTTGCAAGCACCTGCACGGCTGCGGCGGAGGTTACCCTTGCGCTGAGGACCGTCGAGAATCATCTGGTCGCCCGTGTAAGCGTGGATGGTCTGCATGATACCAGTCTGGATAGGATAAACGTCGTTCAGAGCCTGTGCCATAGGAGCCAAGCAGTTTGTTGTGCAAGAAGCAGCGCTGATGATCTTGTCATCAGTTGTCAGGTTCTTGTGGTTAACGTTGAAGACGATAGTCTTCAGGTCGTTGCCAGCAGGAGCAGAGATAACAACCTTCTTTGCGCCAGCCTTCAAGTGAGCCTCACTCTTAGCCTTTGATGTATAGAAACCTGTGCACTCGAGAACCACGTCAACGTCGAGCTCGCCCCAAGGCAGCTCAGCTGCGTTTGGCTTAGCATAGATAGTGATCTCCTTGCCGTCCACTGTGATAGAACCAGGAACAGTTACAGTGCGACCGTCCTCAGCATACTGAGCGTCCTTGTACTCTACGGTGTGCTGCTTCTCGCCACCGATGATGCCCTGATAGCCACCGTGTGTGGTGTCATATTTCAGGAGCTGGGCCAGCATCTTAGGGCTGGTCAAGTCGTTGATAGCGACAACCTCATAACCAGGGGCTGCGAACATCTGGCGGAAAGCCAGACGGCCGATACGGCCGAAACCATTGATAGCTACTTTTACGTTTGCCATTTTACTTTTTGTTTATAAAGGTTTACAAAAATATAATTTCAAAAGAAATTTTGCCTTTTTACGGTTGCAAAGATACAATATATTTTCTAATTTTGCCGATGAATTGAGTATTAAATTATATAAAAAAGCGGAATCTTTCAATAAAAAGTTGTTTGCCGTGGCTTCATTGTCGTTGATAGGTCAACGTCTGCAATATCCACTTTGCAATTGAGAACCTGCTTTCACATTAATATATATAGAGAGTGAGAATATAATCATTAACATAAAAATATCATGGGAAAATTCTTTGAGGAGTTTAAGGCGTTTGCCGTCAAGGGCAATGCCGTTGACATGGCTGTCGGTGTCATCATCGGCGGCGCGTTTGGCAAGATAGTGAGCAGTATCGTCGACGATATCATCATGCCGCCTATCGGCTGGCTCATCGGCGGCGTTAATTTCTCCGACTTGAAGGTGACATTGCCCACTGTCGAGATTCCTGGCGTGGAGAAGATGTCTGCCGCCACGATAAACTATGGCAACTTCATCCAGACCCTTCTCGATTTCGTTATCATCGCCTTCTGCGTGTTCCTCTTGGTGAAAGGCATAAACACGTTGGCACGCAAGAAAAAGGAGGAGCCTCAGCCAGCACCCGCGCCAACCAACGAGGAGAAGCTCCTGGCGGAGATACGTGACCTGCTGAAAGAGAAAGAGGCGAAGCACTAAATCATTTCCGGATATAGTCTTTCGACACCAAATCGTAGTAGAGCGATTCCAGCTCGCCGAGCGTGAGCCGCTCCACGCTGTGCTCGATGGTGCGTATCAGCTCGTCGCGGCGAGCCTCGTTGTCGTGGTCGAAAGACGTGAAAACCTTTGTCATGGCATTGCTTTTTAATTGAATAATTGGTTTGCCATGCAAAGTTACAAATAAATTAGGCTCACAGAATAAAAATAGCGCGTCAATAACCTCCGAAATGTTATTGACGCGCTGATCCAAGGCTTAAAACCAAGAGTGAGATGGCAATCCGCAACTTTCCTTGAAAAAAGTTGTCAAAACATTTGGCGATACCGAAAAGAAGTCGTAACTTTGCACACGCTTTCAGAAAGGAAGCAAAAAGCTTACATGGTGGGCGTAGTTCAGTTGGTTAGAGCGTCAGATTGTGGTTCTGAATGTCGTGGGTTCGAGTCCCACCCCCCACCCAAGAAAAATCCTGCAAGTCACATGATTTGCAGGATTTCTTGTTTTTAGGTTATTTTCGTTTGTGATTGCGAAACATAGAATGGGGTTGAAAGATTGGCTCTTCCGGAATTTTTGGTTGATGGTTTTTGCCAAAGAAGCAATGCTGCGTCAGCCTTGTATTAATCCATGGCAGGCACCATGGCGTCAACGTTGAATTGTAAAATATTATTGCCAAAATTTAACACTCCCGGGCAGGTGCATTTAGAGCGGAAAAAGGGTAGCCTTTCGACTTTTTACAACACCGTCGGCGGCTTTTCGGCCAAAAAGTTTTGCCGTTACTGCCTAATCGCGTCGCCATTACGGTGTAACGGCGACGCGATTTCACCGTAACGGCAACGCGATTTCACCGTAACGGCGATGCGATTGCACTGTAACGGCGCCACCTTTTTAGCTAATTGGCAACGCTGAAAAACTGTAAAATTTGCAAGTGTTTAATAATCAACGGTTTACCAAAATGGCCCATAATCGCGTCATTTCCACGCAAGCGACGGCTTGGTTGAAAAAAATCGATTCTCAGACGACCATTTGTAAAATATTATTATCGCTTTGCATGGACCGGTTTTATGCTTGCCCACAAAAAAATGTTCGGCCTCTTTTTTATAACAACGTGGCACATGCATGCCATGTTTTTGCTATTCGGGTTGCGAACGACCACTGGGGCCGCCTCTGCAATGCGTTTATGCCGTTACTCCAATCTCGGCAGACCCTTTATTTTGTCATTATTCCGGCTTTCAGCCATTCGTCCACAAGTTCTTGCGCGTCTTTCAAGGCGACTTCGCGCGGAAGGGGAGTGTTCTCGTCAATCTCGTAGTTGTTTACGAGAATGTCGGCAAGGTCGTCGATGGTGAAGTCCTTGCCTTCGACACTGTTCCACAGCAATAAGGCACTGTCGTTAAGGCTGATGATGTCGCTGAAGTCGATGTTCTCCTCGCCTTCCGCCACGATGACGTAAGCCCCGCAAATCTCGTTGACCCTGAAACCTTTTTTTGTTCTCATGAATATATCTTTTACTTTACTTTTTCTCAATGTTTACCGAACAGCGGAATCCACACGCGGCGATGAAACGCCAGCAGCCATCGCCTGACGGGCCTGAGCCTCATCCACGCCCACGAATACGCTTTCCATTTCCTGCCATTAATGGCATCCAGACGGTTGCTTCCCTTCCTGTAGAATCCTATTACCGATGCCACTATGTCGTCCACCTGGCAGTGCTCTGGCGACAGGTTGCCGTCGCCGAGAAGCGTCACCTTGTCGCCCTCTATGCCTACTATGCGGTGTAGCACGTAATATCTCTTATTTATTATGGCAAGCACGGGGTCTCCGACGTTAGGCTTGGAGACCTTTGTCAGCAACGCCTTGTCGCGACCGTCCTCAAGGAAAGGGCGCATGGAGAAGCCCTTCAACGGCAAAGTCACGGTATGGCCTTCACCAATGAGCCTCAACACCTCCGGCAAGAAGTCAGCGTTGTTGAATGTAATGGTCTGCTTCATGACAATTCCCTTATACGCTCTTATCCCTCGTTATGCACTCGTGACACACTTCCGCCGAATTCCTGTCGGGCAGGCAATGGAGGGTGTACACTGGCACGCGTTCCAAGATTCTCGTTATCGTGCCATACACATTCCTGTATAGCCGTATGTCCCATTTCATGGACGACACCGAAGGCAACATCGACGCGAAAGCCTCAACCGGGCCTAAACGCTCAATGGAGTTGCAAGAGCTTCTGTCTATCCTCGTGACGGCACCCAAGGGAGCCTTGACGTCACGGTAGCAAGGGGTCTTGCCGCTCCACGGGCTGCCATAGATAAAGCACCCTTCGTCCACGACCCTCACCACGGGGTTGTCGTCGTTCATCATGTCGCAACCGGGAATGTATTTCAGCCAATTGCTCACCTGCGTCGACTTTCCCGTGCCACTCTTGGCGATGAAGGCATAGCCATAACCACCTTGCCTTGCCACGGAGGCGTGCATCAGCACCGTGCCTTTGCTGGCCCCGGCGAAAGCGTAGACAAGCATTATGGCGTTGTTGAGGCCAAACGAGCGCATTAAGACGTTGCCCCTAAGGGCGCACGCGCAATGAGAGAAGTCCTTGTCGGCAATGAGCAAGGCACATTCCGCGGCGTTGATGTCCTTGATGATGTATTGGTAGCCGCCATCCTGGAGACGGTCCACGATGGTTGTGCCGTTGCCGGTTTCAAACTCCCTTATCCGCTCGCGCCGTTCCTTTGCCACGGGGCGCGTGCTGTCGTCTATCGTCAACGTGAACAAGAGGGACCCCTTGTCCGCCGTCTTTCTCTCGAACGGACGAAACGACTTGAGCATGCGAAATCCATCATCATACCCGACAAAGGATATCGCGAAGGCAAGATCCGCGACACTGAAAAACCGCGTCTCTACGGCCTTGCTCGGTGTGCTGCTGTTGTTAGCTTGTGGCATCGCTTACTCATCGGGCTTAATCGCCTCGTAGCGGAATCCGGGCTGCTTGACCTCTTTTACTATGAACTTTCCGTTCGCGGCGTATTTCTTTCTTAGTCGAGCGTATTTCTTCTCAATGTCTTTCTTGTTCAAGGCGAAACAAGTGACACAGGTGGGCGTGTTTACGCCTTCCTGCTGGAGGTGCTCACGCAGCTGGTTGGAATAGTTGTCGCGGCTGTACAAGAACCTTGTCTTCGACTCGATGTAGACCGAGTCGAGTTGTTGTATCTCCGTGAAATACACTGTAGAATCGTTGAAAGACGACGCGAAGCCGAAAAGATAAGCTTTTGCCGGTCTATTGGCTCCCCAGAGGCAAAGACACGCAAAGGCCATGACAAAGGATAGGATATATTTCCTCATGGTAATGTTTATTGACTTTTTTGACGTATTACGGTACAAAATTATAAAATTAATGTCGCTTTTTGAGCGAAATGTTCATTTTTAACGTCACGGGGTCAAAAAATCACACACTTTTGCAGCATACCTTTATTTTTTTAGTAAATTTGCATGATAAATAATGCGTCTCGTAATATGAGTGTAGCTATCATAAAATATAATGCCGGCAACATCTATTCGGTTGTCAACGCGCTTGGACGCTTGGGCGTGGAACCTGTCATTACCGACTCTCCAGAGGAATTGGCCGAGGCGAGCCATGTCATATTCCCTGGACAAGGCAGCGCGCAAACCACCATGCGGTATTTGCGTCAGCATGGCCTCGACAACGTGATAAGGTCGCTGCGCCAGCCTGTGCTTGGCATCTGCGTTGGCCAACAGCTTCTGTGCGCGCATTCCGATGAAGGCGACGTGGACTGCGTGGGCATCTTTCCGGAAAACGTGAGAAAGTTCACGCCAGACGACCACGAGCTGAAGGTGCCGGAGATGGGTTGGAACAGGCTTCGCGACATCAAGTCGCCTCTGTTCAAGGGCGTTAAGGAAGGCGATTATGTCTATTTCGTCCACAGCTTCTACGTCCCCACGTGCGAGTTTACGATAGCCACAGCCGATTACTCCGTTCCGTATTCCGCGGCATTGCGCCGCGACAACTTCTGGGCCGTGCAGTTCCATCCGGAGAAGAGCGGGGCCGTGGGCGAGCTAATCCTGAGAAATTTCCTTGAAATGGACCCGTCAAAAGAGAAAGACGAATGAAGATAGAACTTATCCCCGCGATAGACATAATAGACGGCAAGTGCGTGAGGCTCACGAAGGGCGACTATGGTCAGAAGAAAGTGTACAATGACGATCCGGTGGCTCAGGCAAAGGAGTTTGAGAAGCTTGGGATGAAGCGCCTCCACGTCGTGGACCTCGACGGGGCCAAGGCGAAGCATGTCGTCAATGTCGACGTGCTGCGTGGCATAACGGCCGCCACGGGCCTGAAGGTGGATTTCGGTGGAGGCATAAAGAGCGACGACGACATAGAGAAGGCCTTCGCGGCAGGCGCGTCGCTGGTTACGATAGGAAGCATAGCCGTGAGCCAACCGGATACGTTCATGAGATGGCTTGACCGATATGGCGCAGACAAGGTAATATTGGGAGCCGACGTGAGAAACGGCTTGGTCAGCATAAACGGATGGAAAGAAGACACCAGTGAAAAGCTGCTGCCGTTCCTCGCAAGGTATGTCAAGGCCGGCGTGAAAAACGTGTTGTGCACAGAGATATCAAGGGACGGCACCTTGTCGGGACCCTCCACTGATTTGTATCGCGAGGTCATGGAAGCCTTTCCTGGCATCCATCTGATAGCAAGCGGCGGAGTGGGGCGCAACGAAGACATCATCGAGCTTGACGAAGCCGGCATCCCGGCCGTTGTCTTTGGCAAGGCATGGTATGAGGGCAAGATAAACTTAGAGGAGCTGAAAGCATGAGATATAATGGATTGGCAAAACGCATAGTCCCTTGCCTTGACGTAAAGGACGGCCAGACCGTAAAGGGCACCCATTTCGTCAACCTCAGGCAGGCTGGCGACCCCGTGGAGCTTGGCAAGGCTTACAGCGACGCTGGCGCCGACGAGCTCGTGTTCCTTGACATCACGGCGACCGTGGACGGGCGCAAGACGTTCGCTGACATGGTGAGCCGTGTGGCGCGTAACATCAACATCCCCTTCACCGTCGGCGGAGGCATCAACGCGATAGAAGACGTGGACCGCTTGCTCGGGGCCGGAGCCGACAAGATAAGCGTCAACTCGGCAGCTTTGAGGCGTCCCGAGCTTATCGACGAGATCTCGTCGAAGTATGGCTCACAGGTCTGCGTGTGCGCCATCGACGCCCGCAACGACGCCGACGGCTGGCATTGCTACGTGAAAGGCGGGCGGGAGCGCACCGAACGCCGCTTGATGGATTGGGCCCGCGAAGTGGCCGACCGTGGCGCTGGCGAGATACTCTTCACGAGCATGGACCACGATGGCGTGAAGCAGGGCTTCGCCTACGAGCCACTCGCCGAGATGGCCGACTTGGTGCCAATACCGGTAATAGCGAGTGGAGGGGCCGGCAAGATGGAAGACTTCTACGACGCGTTCACGTTGGGCAAGGCCGACGCGGCGTTGGCAGCGAGCGTGTTCCATTTCGGAGAGATAAAGATTCCGGAACTCAAGCTCTATCTTAAAGATAAAGGTATAAACGTAAGATTATGAATATAGATTTCGAGAAAATGGGTGGGCTCGTGCCTGCTATCATTCAAGATGCCGTAACGGCCAAGGTGCTGATGCTGGGCTTCATGAACAAGGAAGCCTATGAAAAGACGCTGGCTACCGGACTCGTCA
Source organism: Prevotella sp. (assembly GCA_022769825.1). Lineage (GTDB taxonomy): Bacteria > Bacteroidota > Bacteroidia > Bacteroidales > Bacteroidaceae > Prevotella. The sequence goes on from JALEJI010000028.1 coordinate 72,582, forward strand.
CTTTCTGGAGCAGGACAAGGAAGTGCCTTTGGACCAAAGGCGAGACTTCAGGCAACTTCTTGCATCTGGTCAGCGTGAAAGAAGACTGCGACCACGACACCCTTCTCGTTGAGGCTCATCCCGACGGCCCCGTCTGCCACCTCGGCACCGACACGTGTTGGGGCGAGAGCAACGACTTGAACCCGATAACATTCCTCACCGAACTGCAAGACTTCATAGAGAAACGCCACGAGGAAATGCCGGAAGGCAGCTACACCACGAGCCTCTTCCGGAAGGGCGTGAACAAGATGGCGCAAAAAGTGGGAGAGGAAGCCGTAGAGACCGTGATCGAGGCCACGAACGGCACCAACGACAAGCTTGTCTACGAGGCGTCAGACCTGTTGTATCATCTCGTGGTGCTGCTTGCGTCGAAGGGATTGCGCATAGAGGACATAGCGCGTGAACTCGCCAAGCGCCACAACCCCGATTGGGACAAGGCGAGGCGAATAAAGAAAAGTAAAGAATAAACGGAATATTCAGTAAACCTATTTCAGGCCATGCTTATAGATTACGATAAGGTAAAGGTTTATCAACAAGACAAGTTGATACTCGACGACGTGAGCTTTCACGCCAACGAGGGAGAGTTTATCTATTTGATAGGAAAGGTAGGGTCAGGAAAGAGCAGCTTGCTCAAGACTTTATATTGTGAGCTGGACCTGTATCCCGAAGAGGCTGAGAAGGCCGAAGTGCTTGGCAGGAACCTCCTGACATTGAAACGACGCGACATACCGGCGTTGAGGCGCGAGATGGGAATCATCTTCCAGGATTTCCAGCTCCTTCGCGACCGCGACATCTGGAACAACCTGCGTTTCGTCTTGCGTGCCACGGGGTGGAAAGACAGCAAGAAAATAGGCGAGCGCATACATGAGGTGCTTGCTTCCGTGGGGATGGAAGAGAAGGTCCATTCCATGCCGCACGAACTGTCGGGCGGTGAACAGCAACGAATATCCATAGCGCGGGCACTGCTCAACAACCCGAAGGTCATTATTGCTGACGAGCCAACCGGCAACCTTGATCCGGAAACTGCGGAAAACATCGTGAAGCTGCTTAAAGGCATCACGAGACAAGGAACGGCCGTGGTGATGTCAACACATAACATTCCAATGATAGACCGCTATCCTGGCATCATATATAAATGTGAGGATGGCAAAGTGTTGGAGATTAGGAACAAAGACTAAAAAAAATAAAAGATATACCGTCTTATGAATGTAATGAAATTTGGAGGCACTTCCGTCGGAAGTCCTGAACGTATGAAGAGTGTGGCCCAACTCATAACAAGATCGGGCGAACCAACGTTTGTGGTGTTGTCAGCAATGAGCGGCACGACAAACAGTCTTGTGGAAATAAGCAACTATCTCTACAAAAAGAACCCGGAGGGAGCACTTGAGGAAATAAAGAAGCTGGAGACCAAGTACATGGGTCATGTGGAAAACTTGTACAGCGATGCTGCCATCAAGGCAAAGACTCGCGAGTTCCTTCAGGACAGATTCGTCTACATGCGTTCATTCGCCAAGGGCGTTTTCACAAGCTTCGAGGAGAAAATCATCGTGTCGCAGGGTGAGATAATGTCTACCAACATGATGAACAACTTCCTTTTGGAAAAAGGCATAAAGAGCGTGCTCATCGACGCCTTGAGTTTCATGAGGACTAACAAGAACTCTGAGCCTGACCTGCCATACATCAAGGAGCATCTCGCGGCCGTGATGGAGAAAAACCCAGGCAAGCAGATTTACATTACGCAAGGTTTCATCTGCCGTAACGCTTATGGCGAGGTAGACAACCTTCTTCGCGGTGGCTCCGACTACACGGCATCGCTGATAGGTGCCGCCCTTCCTGCCGACGAGATACAGATTTGGACCGACATTGACGGCATGCACAACAACGACCCTCGATTTGTTGAAAACACCAAGGCCGTGAGACAGCTCAACTTTGAGGAGGCCGCTGAGCTGGCCTACTTCGGGGCGAAGATCCTGCATCCCACTTGCGTGCAGCCTGCCAAGTTCGCCGGCATTCCCGTGAGGCTGAAAAACACGATGAAGCCCGACGCTGAGGGAACAATCATCAACAACGAACAAGGTAAGGGAACCATCAAGGCCGTGGCCGCGAAAGACAATATCACCGCGATAAAGATCAAGTCTTCTCGCATGTTGCTTGCCACGGGCTTCCTGCGCAAGGTGTTTGAGATATTCGAGAGCTATCAGACACCGATAGACATGATTACCACGTCGGAGGTAGGTGTGTCGATGAGCATTGACAATGACACGCATCTTGACGAAATCGTAGACGAGCTGAGGAAATACGGCACGGTGACAGTAGACTCTGACATGTGCATCATCTGTGTCGTTGGTGATCTCGATTGGCACAATGTTGGCTTTGAGACTATTGCCACTGACGCCATGAAGAACATACCTGTGAGGATGGTAAGCTATGGAGGCTCCAACTACAACATCTCATTCCTTATCAACGAATCGGACAAGAAGCAAGCCCTCAACAACCTCAGCGACACATTATTTAAGTAATAACAACAGGCTTAAAGCCAACATATAAACATGGAGACACTTTTTCCGATAGAAAAGTTTCGCGCGACGCGAACCCCTTTCTATTATTATGATATCACTCTTCTGCGGAAGACGATAGAGGACGTAAAAAACGAGGCGGCTAAATACGACAACTTCGTTGTGCATTATGCCGTAAAAGCCAACGTCAACCCGAAGATATTGAAAATAATCTCGGAGGGAGGCCTTGGCGCCGATTGCGTGAGCGGTGGTGAGATAGAAGCTGCCATGCGAGCCGGTTTCCCGAGCAGTGGCATTGTTTTCGCCGGCGTGGGAAAGGCTGATTGGGAAATCAATACGGCTCTTGACGCTAACATCTTCTGTTTCAACGTGGAGAGCGTGCCAGAGCTTGAGGTGATAAACGAGCTCGCCAAGGCAAAAGGGAAGACGGCTAACGTTTGCTTCAGGATAAACCCTGAAGTTGGTGCTCACACGCACGCCAACATCACCACCGGACTTGCTGAAAACAAGTTTGGAATAGCCATGAGCGACATGGTGCCCGTGATAGAGAGGGCTTTAAGTCTGGAAAACATCAATTTCACGGGCTTGCACTTCCATATCGGTAGCCAGATTCTCGACATGCACGACTTTGAACAGTTGTGCTTGCGTATAAACGAGCTTCAAGACGTCTTGGCGTCGAAAGGCATCAAGGTGGAAAACATAAACGTGGGTGGCGGACTCGGAATCAATTACGATGACCCGGAGAAGGACCCCGTTCCAGACTTCAAGTCTTATTTCAAGACCTTCGCCAACGGTCTTCGTTTGCGTCCAGGCCAAAAGGTCCACTTTGAGCTCGGACGTTCCATCGTCGCGCAAATGGGAAGCTTGATAACGAAAGTGCTGTACGTGAAGAAAGGCGTGAACAAGCTGTTCTGCATCGTTGACGCCGGAATGACCGACTTGATACGTCCCGCCCTTTATCATGCTTCACATAAGATAGAAAATATCACAAGCGGCAAGCCTTCAGAGACTTACGATGTAGTGGGGCCAATTTGCGAGTCGAGTGACGTCTTCGCCAAAGACATACCAGTGGGCGCGTGCGAACGTGGCGACCTTATAGCCATGCGTTCTGCCGGAGCCTATGGTGAGATCATGGCGAGCCAATACAACTGCCGCAGACTGCCAGTGGGCTATACAAGCGAAGACTTTAAGTAGGCGAGAAGAGCTTTAAAAGGCTTTCAAGAAAAATGATATCGATTACAAACATAGACAACTTCACCATCATCAGCGGTGTCATATTGCTGTTCGTGGCGATCGTCTCCTCTTTCATCAGCCCTTACCTCAGGTTCAAGAGGGGCAAGTGGGAAAGGCAGGGGAAAGCGTGTGGCGATTCGCTTCCTCCGCTTTCTGTCATTCTCACCCCACACGATGAGCCGGAAGCGTTGGAGAGGAACCTGCCAAGCTTGATGGCCCAAAAATATGCTCCTGGTTTCCAGATTATTGTCGTAATTGAGGAAGGGGAAGGTGAGACAGAGGAAGTGCTGAAGCGCTTCCAGCACTCGCTTGATGAAACGCAATCCGATTGCAGCATATATGTTACCTATATACCGCAATCCTCACGCTATGTGAGCCGGAAGAAGCTCGCCATGACATTGGGCGTCAAGGCCGCGAAGACCGAATGGATATTGCAGACAGAGCCAACGCTAAAGCCAGCCAGCGACGCATGGCTTCAGACCATGGCCGAGAACTGCACGGATGACAACAGCCTTGTTGTTGGCTATGGCGCGTTCGACGATGGGGTGTCTGCGTTTAAGCGATTCGAGCGGCTCAATTCTTCCTATTACCTCATGCGCGAGGTTGCCAATGGCAACGCTTACGCGGCCCTGGCGCCAAACATAATGATTCGCAAGTCGGAGTTCATGGAGCAAGACGGCTTCCGTGGCAACCTTAACCTCATACATGGTGAATACGACTTCCTCGTGAACAAATATTCCGGCCAAGGACGCGTGGCGTTGGAAACGCGACATGAGGCCTGGACCATCGAGGACGCCCCATCGCGTGCCACATTGAAGGCGCGGCACATTATCTACGCGGAGACACGCAAGTGGCTTTCGCGTAGCCTTGGCCATCGCTTTTGGTTCAACCTTGACCAGTTGGCATTGCATGTGCCGTTCCTCATGACTGTTGCAGGCATGGCTTGGGGCGGAGCGACGTCTAACGTCATCTTGCTTTCGGTTTCCGCGTTTGCATTTGTTGTCGGATATGTCCTTCACACGGTGTTTGGGAGAATGGCCATGGCGGCTTTTGATGAGCGGATGCCATTGCTGCTGATATATCCTTTCCAGCTTTCGATAATTTGGAAAAATCTCATCTATTTGCTTCGCCATAGGTTCTCTAACAAGCTTGACTTTACAACCCACAAACAATAGGTTGCCTTACAATAAGTTGCCATGTTAAAGGTTCTTCTTTTTGTGCCTCATCATGTAGATGCGGTTGCCATAAACCATGACCTTGTCAGCGGGTTAGCCAAGAGCTATCCTGAGGGTGTTGACGTGCAACTCGTTGTAAGCGGTGAGCACCATCAGTCCTTGCAACTTGAAGAATATGATCTCATACATTTCTTCGGGAGCTGGAGCCACGCGGCGTGCCTGTTGGCCGCGAAGGCATATTCACACGGCGTGCCTTACATAGTCACTCCGCTTGGAGGATTGCAGCCATGGGAGACGTCAAAACGCAAGCACACCATATTATTAAGGAGACAACGGCAACTGGTAGAGCATGCCGCCGCCGTTCATGTTTGCGGAAAGCTTGAGCATGACAATTTTGTAAGTCTTGGATGGAACAAACGCCTTGCCGTTGTCAAGAATCCTGTGCTCACGAGCCAGATTACGTTTGAGAATGCCGCCAATCAGATAGAAAGGCTTTACCGAAAAGTCATGGACTCAAATTGCCAACTTTGCTTGAGGCCCGAAATACACGACATCATGGGCGTCTTGCTGCAAATTGGCACAGACCCGAATGCTTTTGACTTGAATCCTGCCTTTCAAGAGAAGTCAAAGGAAGAGTTCGTAAGCCAGTTCGCGCGCTTGTCTCCGGAAGACTGGAGACGACTGCTTATTTATTCTGATCAAGAACACATCACGGACAACGTGTTGCAGGCCCTTGAATCGTTGGAGGTTAATTACCCAGCATTGAACATGTCCGAGATAAGCCGTTTTGAGCCAAAGTCAAGATATTTGGATGGAAGGCTCAAGACGGACGCATTGCTGTCTAAAAACATCCTTCTGAAGAACAAGGTCAAGGAAGTGTTCGAGAACAATGGCGAAAACGAATGTCAATTGTGCCTGGCCCTGCTAAACATTCATTATGAGTTGAATCATCACACTTTGCCCTTGTCTCATTTCGTTGATTTGTATTCCATCACGAGATTTCGCGATGTCGATGAGGACATGGTCAAGGAAATGGCGGCAAGGCTCAACATTGATGACTTAGCCGCGCGGCTGACCTCTGCGATGTCGACATTCCTTGGCCTGCCAGACGGTTTCTGGATTTTCAAGCCGAAGAACGGCAAGAAAACAAGAAAGATAATCAAGGAGATAACCAAATTCGGCTTATACAACTATTAGACAATAAACACGAAATCTTATTTTACACCTATTTATATTGAGAACTATGAGCAAGACTAATTATGACATAATCAAGGACATGAGATACATCCGTCTGCTTTCAAACACGTTCCCAACGATTGCTGCCGCGAGCACGGAGATTATCAATCTTCAGGCCATACTGAACCTGCCTAAGGCGACGGAACACTTCGTGGCCGACATCCACGGCGAATACGAGGCTTTCCAGCATATCCTCAAAAACGCTTCGGGAAACATCAAGCGCAAGGTCAACGACTTGTTTGGCAACACGCTGCGTGAAGTGGAGAAACGTGAGCTTTGCACGCTCATCTACTATCCAGAGCAGAAGCTGGAACTGGTGAAAGCGTCTGAGCCAGACATCAACGACTGGTACCACATAACACTCCATCACCTCGTGGCCGTGTGCCGCGACGTGTCGAGCAAATACACGCGTTCGAAAGTGCGCAAGTCATTGCCGAAGGACTTCTCCTACATCATTCAGGAATTGCTCCACGAGCGGTCTGAAGACAAGAACAAGGCCAACTATGTCAACGTAATTGTCGACACCATCATTTCCACAGGTCGTGCCGACGACTTCATCGTGGCCATTTCCAATGTCATCCAGCGTCTTGCCATCGACCAATTGCACATACTGGGTGATGTATACGACCGTGGTCCTGGCGCGCACCGCATCATGGACTTGCTTGAGACTTATCACTCGTGGGACATCACATGGGGAAACCATGACATAATTTGGATGGGCGCCACGGCAGGCAACGACGCTTGCATGTGTTCGGTCATACGCCTCTCGCTGCGTTATGCCAACCTCGTGACCCTTGAAGATGGCTACGGTATCAACCTCGTGCCTTTGGCCACGTTCGCCATGGAAGCCTACGGCGATGACCCATGCACGGAGTTCTTGCCCAAGACTGATGCCGGCACGGGTGCCATCGACGAGAAGACTCGCCAACTGATAGCCAAAGAGCATAAGGCGATAGCCGTGTTGCAGTTCAAGCTCGAAGGGCAGCTCTATGAGAAGCACCCCGAATGGAAAATGAAAGGCCGTGCCATGCTCGAACGTGTCAACTACGAGAAGGGCACCATTGATATTGACGGCAAAGAGTATAAGCTCAGCAGCTGCAGCTTCCCTACGGTTGACCCAAAGAATCCTAACAAGCTCACCAAGGAGGAGGAAATCCTCGTGGAAAAGCTACACCACAGTTTCGAGGTCAGCGAAAAGCTGCACAAGCACATCAAGCTGATGCTGTCGCATGGCTGCATGTATTCCATCTGGAACAACAACTTGCTCTTCCACGCGTCAATACCCCTTTGCGAGGACGGCACCATGAAAAACGTGGAGATATATCCCGGTCATACCGTAAGTGGCCAGCAACTTATGACCGACGTCGGGATGCTCATAAGATGCGCTTTCCAGAACGACTCTTCCCAGAAGATGATAGACGACGCAAAAGATTACTTCATGTATCTGTGGTGTGGCCCCGACAGCCCACTGTTCGACAAGTCGAAGATGGCAACCTTTGAACGTTACTTTATTAAGGAGAAGGAGACCCACGAGGAAAAGAAAGGCTACTATTTCATCTTGCGCAACAAGGAGGAAATCTGCGACAACATCTTAAAGGCTTTTGGCGTGACAGATCCTAACCGCCATATAATCAACGGACACGTGCCGGTGAAGGCGGTCAAGGGCGAGAGCCCCATCAAGGCAAATGGCAGGCTCATGGTCATAGACGGAGGATTCTCGCAGGCTTACCATCTCGAGACCGGCATTGCCGGATATACGCTCGTTTACCACAGCAGAGGCTTCCAACTCGTGCAGCACGAGCCCTTTACGAGCACGGAGGATGCCATAATCAGGGGCACCGACATCAAGTCGACAACGCAAATCGTGGAAATGTCCTCACGGCGCATGCTCGTGGCAGACACCGACAAGGGCAAGGAATTGAACGCGCAAATCGACGACCTCCAAGAGTTGCTCTATGCCTACAGGCATGGATTCATCAACGAAAGGGAAGTCAATGGCAAATAACGCTTAGTTGGTTTGCCAGCCATGTTAATACCAGTTAAACATTCGTGTATTGCTTATTCATTTAGTAACTTTGCAATAAGTTTGCATTGATAGTGAACATTCGATAATGAAGAAAAAACATGTAAAGAGCACCAGGAGATCTGGCCGTCTGCAAATGGTAACACTTTGCATTAGCACGGCATTGGTGCTTATCCTTTTGGGATTGGTTGTCTTCTCCACGCTGACTGGACGCAATCTCTCATCTTATGTCAAGGAAAACCTCACCGTGACCATGATGCTCGAACAAGACATGGCAGACAATGAGGCGCAGACCATAACACGTAGCCTTGCCGCAAGGCCATACATCAAGACCATTCATTTTATCAGCAAGAAGGCCGCGCTTCGCGACGCGGCAAAGCAGATGGGCACGGACCCCTCTACCTTCACTGATGGCGTCAATCCTTTCTCGTCGTCAATAGAACTGACTCTTAAAAGCGATTATGCCAACAACGACTCCTTGGTCTGGATTTCAAGGGAATTGAAGAAATACCCCAAGGTTTCAGACATTACTTATCAGAAGGACTTGGTCGACGCGGTAAATCGCAACTTGGCGAAGATAGGCATGGCCATGATGGTGCTTGCCCTCTTGCTCACCTTCGTTTCCTTCTCTCTTATCAACAACACTGTCCGTCTCGGCATCTATGCCCGACGCTTCTCCATCCATACCATGAAACTCGTTGGAGCCTCTTGGGGATTCATACGTAGGCCATTCGTCTTCAATGCCGTCTTTATAGGTATTGTGGCGGCGGTGCTGGCGTGTGTAGTCTTAGGCTTGGGCATGTACGCGTTGTATTGCTATGAGCCGGAAATCCTCACCATTGTAACATGGCGCGAGATGGCCATCACGGGCGCTACCGTACTGCTGTGCGGTATCATAATAACCGTGATTTGCGCTAACATCTCTGTCAATAGGTTCCTGCGCATGAAGGCCGGTGACTTGTATAAAATTTAAATAACCATATTCATTTTGTCTTATGTCAGACAATAATAATTCTCAGCAAATGCCTGTTTCTTCAAAAGAACACGAGGGTGGGGGACGCAACTATGCCTTCGACCGCACCAATTTCCTGCTTATGGCAATTGGTTTCGCCATAGTGATAATAGGTTTCATCCTCATGAGCGGCGCTGGCTCTGGCGAGCAAGCCTACGATCCAGACATATTCAGCATGCGCCGCATAAAGGTTGCCCCTGTGGTTTGTTTTATCGGTTTTATATCTTTGATATATGCCGTCATACGTAAGCCAAAGCACTGATGACCCTTCTACAGACCATAATAATATCCATTGTTGAAGGCTTGACAGAGTTCTTGCCTGTTTCGTCGACGGGACATATGCTTATCGCGGAGAACCTGTTGGGCGTAGAGAACTCCGACTTCGTGAGGGCGTTTACAATCATCATACAGTTTGGTGCCATACTTTCCGTAGTGGTGCTCTATTGGAACAGGTTTTTCCGCCTTGACCACACGCCAGCGCCTGCTGGAAGCACCGGTTGGCAGAAGTTCATCCACAAGTGGCGCTTCTATTGGTTGCTGTTGGTGGCTTTCATCCCGACAGGTGTCGTTGGCTTGGTCGTGAAAAAGTCTGGCATGATCGACTTCATGCTCACGCCTTCCAACGCTATATGGATAGTGCCGATAATGCTTGTCATTGGCGGCATATTCATGTTGTTTTGCGACAAGCTCTTCAACAAGGGCACCGAGCAAGACGAGGTCACTGAGAAAAAGGCCTTTTGGATTGGCGTGATACAATGCCTGTCCATGATTCCGGGCACAAGCCGCTCCATGTCCACGATAGTTGGTGGCATGAGCCAGAAGCTCACGCGCCGCAGTGCCGCGGAGTTCTCTTTCTTCCTTGCCGTTCCCACCATGGCCGCCGCTACGGGGCTCGACGTGCTTGAGCTTTTCGTGGGCAGTGACGCCGTAGGCACGGGATGGGCCACATCCGAGAACCTTATAATGCTCCTCATAGGCTGTGTCGTGGCTTTCATAGTGGCCTTGCTCGCCATGAAGTGGTTTGTGAGCTTCCTTTCCAAGTATGGCTTCAAGTCGTTTGGCTGGTATCGCATCGCCATAGGCGCGTTCATCCTGATATGGATGCTTACAGGCCATAGCATGGTAATGTTTGAATAATATACTCTCCCGAATGGATTTTATTAAAGGGGAAATAATAGCTATCGACAAGCCATACCGCATGAGCAGCTTTGGCGCGTTGGCCCATTGTAGATACCTGCTGTCTCAGGCGGTGGGGCAGAAGGTCAAGGTTGGCCATGCCGGCACCCTTGACCCATTGGCTACGGGTGTGCTCGTCCTATGCACAGGCAGGTGTACAAAGCAGATTGAGGAGTTGCAGAGCCATACGAAAGAATATACGGCGACATTGCAGCTTGGCGCGACAACCGACAGCTACGACATGGAGCATGAGGTGAACCAGACTTACCCGCACGAGCACATAACCAAGGAGCTGGTGCTGGAAACGCTTAAAAGTTTCGTTGGCGACATAGAACAGGTGCCACCCACATATAGCGCGGTAAAGATAGATGGCGCAAGGGCATATAAGCTTCGCAGGCAGGGTGAGGAGGTAAAACTCAAGCCTAAGCATATCCACATAGACGAAATAGAGCTTACCGACTTCGACAAGGCCAACGCGCGCATTTCCATTAGAGTGGTATGCGGAAAAGGCACTTATATCCGCGCCCTTGCCCGAGACATTGGTAGGGCGCTTAACAGCGGAGCGTATCTCACGGCCCTTAGGCGAACCAGGGTAGGAGACATAACAGTAAACAATTGTATAAATTTCGATCACTTCAACGAGTGGTTAAATGATAAACTATGAAATTATCTCAATTTAATTTCACTTTGCCACAAGAGCTTGTGGCCTTATATCCTCACAGCATCGAGCGTGAGTTTGTTAACGATAAAGGGGAGAAAGAGTCGTTCCGTGTCTATCGTCGTGATGAGTCGCGCCTCATGGTGCTTCATCGCAAAAGCGGAGAGATAGAACTCTTTAAGAAAGATAGCCAAGGACAACCAATAGACGGACAGTATCTTGATTTCCGCAATGTGCTCGACTACTTTGGCGAGGGCGACACGTTCGTGTTGAACGACACCAAGGTGTTCCCGGCTCGCTTGTATGGCACAAAAGAGAAGACCGACGCGAAGATCGAGGTCTTCGTGCTGCGCGAGCTCAACGAGGAGACGCATCTCTGGGATGTGCTCGTGGAACCGGCCCGAAAGATAAGGATTGGCAATAAGCTCTTTTTCGACGACGCGGGTGTCATGGTAGCTGAAGTTTACGACAACACCACAAGTCGCGGTCGCTCCTTGCGTTTCTTATACGATTGCCCTCACGACCAGTTTGTTCACGACCTTTATTCCCTTGGCGAATGCCCATTGCCGACTTACGTCCTGAATAACCGTCCAGCAGAGCCAGGCATGGAGAATATGCATGTACATTCTCACGCCACCAAGGAGGACATGGAGAACTTCCAGACCATCTACGCCAAGAACGTCGGCGCGGTGACGGCTCCTGCCACAGGACTTCACTTCAGCAGGGAGCTGATGAAGCGCATGGAAATCAAGGGTATAAACACGGCTTTCCTTACACTGCATTGCAGCTTGAGCAATTTCTCACAAATAGAGGTCGAGGATTTGTCGAAACACAAGATGGACTCGGAGGCTATGACCGTATCAAAGGAGTGTTGCGACCTTGTCAACAAGACAAAAGACCAGGGACATCACATCTGTGTAGTGGGTTGCAGTGTGGCAAAAGCCACGGAAACGGCAACAGGAACGGATGGTTACTTGAAAGAATACGACGGATGGACATCCAGGTTCATCTTCCCGCCTTACGACTACCAGCTTGCCGACTCAATGATCGCTAACTTCTATCACCCAGAGTCTACGCTTGTCATGTCGACAGCGGCTTTTGGCGGCTATGAGAACGTGATGGAATGTTATAGGCTCGCCGTGGAGCATGGCTACAAGTTCGGTTGCTTTGGCGACAGCCTGCTGATTGTTGATTAAACTTCTAAAGATTGATGCATACCGTTTATCTTAGCCTTGGTTCAAATATAGGCAACAGAAAACGACAAATCAGGAACGCTATTGACATGATTGACCATAAGGTCGGTCATGTCATTAAGCAGTCCAGTCTCCATGAGACAGAACCTTGGGGCTTTTATTCACCAAACTATTTTATCAACGCGTGCGTGTGTTGTGAGACAAGTCTTTCCCCAAGAGACTTGCTCAGTATAACGCAAAACATTGAAAAGGCCATTGGCCGAACGGGTAAAAGCGTTGACGGACATTATAGTGACAGGGTAATCGACATCGACATTCTTCTTTACGATGATCTTCATGTCGATGAGCCTGATTTGAAGATTCCTCATCCATTGATGCGCGAGCGAGACTTCGTGATGAAGCCTTTGTCAGAGATTTGCGACTTAATGATGCATAAGAGGTGAGTGTCTCTCATTCAAGAATCCTCTATTTATCATAAGCGCACTAACAGCGCAAAGCCGTAATGCCGTCTCACTCTCAGTGAAATTTCGCATTCTTGTCGACAGTACCAAAAAATCATTATGGCGTGGTACGGCGAGTACCACACCGTGGTATTGGGAGTACCACACCGTGGTATTGAGAGTACCACACCGTGGTAGCGTTATGAATTTTTCGTTCTTTTCAAAGAATCACTTATCATTTCCAACATCTCAAAGATAGTAACCTTTGGTTTGCCATACGTTTCAACGTTCAGCAAGTCATCAATATTCATATTGGCAAGCATTGCCACGAATGACAATAACGACTGCAACTTAATGTCGCTATTTATCAATTCATGGTTTTTCTTGTTGTCTTCATCTAAGACAATGGCCTTTTTGTTCTCTCCGTATTCAAACACGCAGTTGCCTACCGCCTCTGTAGCTTTCCCTCTCTTTTTGACAAAAGGATAAACCTTAAAGGCTTTTGCCGTTCCTCTTACGAGGTAATAGTCGCATAAGGAAAACTCCTTTACTATTGGCTTTTTTACTATGGTTTTGGCTTTTGTTTGCCGTTGCGTCATTTCTTTTGCACCGCGCACAACCAACATTTGCTCATCATCCTCGTTGAATTTGCTTTCGTCAAATTCAAAATCCATAGATAGAGATGAATATCTGTCGTATGCATCATGCTCGTCATGCACCACATCATCATGTCCCTTAAAATGATACTGCCACTTTCTGTTGGCATCTGGCAGACCGAAATAATTGTATAACCCTACGTTATCTATGATGATTGTCTTTTCTTTACCTTCTACTATTCTCAATCCACGCCCTACTTGCTGAATATACAATGCCAATGATTTTGTAGGCCGGGCCAACTGTATGAAACTCACACTTGGGCAGTCGAATCCTTCTGTGAATATATACACATTGACAAGCACTTGAATTTTCCCCTCTTTGAAAGAGCGTATTAAGTCTTGCCGCATTTCTTTTGGCGTATCACAATCTATTGCTACCGCTTCAACACCACGACTGCTATAAAGCTCTGCTATCTTTGCTGCATGTCGTTTGTTTATCGCGTAGATTATTCCGCGCCTTCCTTTCGCAAATTTCTCATACGACTCATATAGTTTTGAGCGTATGCGCTGATTGTTGAACGTATTGTCCAAATCAGCATTGGCAAAGTCGCCTGTCTGTGACACTTCAGAGTTGTCGACAAGCCTCTGTATTTCTGAATTTGGCTTTATGGAAACATAGTCGAAATCAGACAATAGTCCATTGTTGATAAACCACGATACTTGTGGCGATACTATCAAATGCTGGTACAGTGATAAAAACGATTCGTGGTTCAATCTCCATGGAGTGGCGGTCACGCCAAGTTTCTTGGCTTCGGGAAACATCTTGAATAGCTTGACATATGTATCCGCAAGCGAATGATGCGCTTCATCCACTATTATATAGTCAAACTTCTGTCTGCTTACATTGTTGTAGTTCTTTTCAGTAAGCAAGGACATTATGCTCCCCACTTGCACGCGTTTCCACAGCTGCTGCTCTCTTGCCCCCTGTATAAAGCCATGCGCTATGCCAAACCTTGAGAGGGTTGACGAGATTTGGTCAAGCAGTTCTGTACGATGGGCCACTACCAAGATGTTTATCTCTTTATGAACGCTTTTGTAATGGCACAGTAAATCATTTATCAATGATGTAAACAGATATGTCTTGCCTGTTCCCGTGGGCATCTGCAACATCACTGAATCATATTTGTCCCATGCCTCAAATATCTTTTTCTTGGCTTCTTTCTGATGGGCGCGTAGGTTAGTATTGTCTTGGGGTATCTTGGAGTATTCCATTTAGATTGTCGATATTTCCATATTGATATGGAGCATTGCTCCGATCACTCGCAGCAATTTTATCTTGTCTCTTGTGGAATTAGGCACTATAATCCATCGTTGGCTATCTACTTGCACTTGATTGTTGAACATCTTTGATGTTGTTATCAGCGGATTGCCTCCCCATGACAAATCTTTTCTTTTTATGTTGTCAATTCCTATTTCCCACACCACTTCAAGAAACGTATCCAATGTGCTGTTGTTGGCAAAATATTGACCGTCGGGAAATTTCACCAATAGCTTGTCTTTTGATTTTGTCCGCTTCTCTTTGTCTGGCTTGTCTTCTGCATCTAAATCTGCCCCAAGTTCTAATTTTAGATTCAAAGACAACTGATCGTTTATAGACTTCAGCTCTAAGAATTTGGAATCTGAATTTGATTGTGTGTTTATGTACCAACCATCACAGATTGGTTTCATCCATTTCCTGTATTTTGGATATATCTCTTTTGATACTATTGGTAAATGACATAGCTCCAACTCAATCTTGGATATTACGTCTTCGCCAAGTTCTTGCAGCACGGCCACCATTGTGTCTGTCGTGCTTTTGTAGCAGATAACCTTTCCGCTGGGAAACGTTACCCTTAGGAGCTTCTTTTTCGCTCTTCCTCGTTTCACCTCTTCCATTTTGATTTATATCTCGCGTGTGTACATTTTGATAGTATAATCCATGGATATCAACTCGCCAGGCTGCATTTTTGTCCTGTATATATGGATCCATTCTTCACCCAGTGGATGATATTCTCCAAGCCGGATGCGCAGCGCGGCACTCCCGTTGTTGTCGGCTATTGCTATTCTCTTAACGTCATAATAGCCGTCTATCTTTCCGCCTACCATGGGCAGGAGATATTTTATCCCCATCAAGTTGATTGCCGGAATCCTCTCCATCACATAGGTCTTGCCTCTGTGTTCCGCAAACGACTTGAATGTATCGTCTGTCATGCGCACAAGGCAGGTGAGGACGTTCTTCTCGTGGGATACGGCTGTCTTCACCGTCATGCTCTCTATTTGCGGGAGCACGTCTTCGGGGTTCTCGCCAAGGCTGCATCTGCGCACTACAAAGCTCCTCTCCAACTGGTCGAGCAGTTCCTTGTTTCGCGCTTCGTCTTTCTTGTCGAGGGCAAGCGAAATCACGTCCTTGTCGGCAAAGGGCGTGTATATCTTTCCAAGCACTTGCTTGAAATGGGTCATAATATATTCCTTGCCGTCCACTTCTGGAAGCGCCCTCATTGCGTAAAAGTCAAAGTCCTTTTGCAGCCAGTCTTGTATCTCGCCACGGAATTTCTCCCTTATCCGTTTTTTCCAGTCGCGCTTCTCTGCCTCGTGGTTTCGGGCATACATCGAAAGGACAAAGAGGAAATTCACGTCATAATGGAAAAGCAAAAGGGTGTCGCGGTCATACAGTCGGTTTTTGAACTGTATGGACATATAGCGATTGTTCTTCCTGTCGGTTTCCTTGATGCCGTCTTTGGAATAGTCAAACTTCTCGTACATCGTGGCTGAGATGAAGAAGTTTGGAATGATGTTGTAGCCTTCCGTCTCGTCGTCGCGTAGCTCCACCCCACTGGTCGGCTCCTTGCCGTTGTTGAAGATGTCCAAGTTCCACTGTATTACATTTCGTGCATAGGTGTATTGCTTGTAGACGCTCTCCTTGCCAAGCTCATTTCCCATCTTGTAATACTTTGAGTCGCCTATATAGTAGGTGTTGCCTGTCTCCCCCTCTATCAAGCTCTTTGCCGTGTACAGATGGTCCACTATCTTTCCGTCGTCCTGCCTTTTCTCCATGCCGTCAGGCAACGGATTGTCACCAATCAGGGCGTCTATTATGGCTTCAAAAACGACATGGAAACTTTTTACTAACAGATACTCCTTTTGGTTGGTGTTCACCGTCACCTGTCTCGACTCGTCAAAGAAGGCATAGCAGAGCTTCCATAGTTGCAACGCCTTGTCTGAGAAATATTTATACTTGATTTGCTGTAAGCGCACCTTGCCGTAACCGCTAAGGTATTTTCTGAACTGTCGTCCCCGTATCAAGTCAAAGTTGCAATTGATGTTTTTCTCGAATCCATACTTGTCGCCAATATAGTTGAGTATGGAAAAGAAGATTACTATCAATTCCTCGTCAAAGTTTATCGTCCGCTTCTTGTTCACGGGGTTCAAGTACACCGCGCTGCCATCCTGCACTATTGCCGTTGTCGTGCCTATCGTGCGTGTCCAGTTTATCTTGTTATACCCGGCATGGAGGTTTTTCAAAATAAAGAAGAAGAAACTTTGATTGTCCTTGTTGAACTGCAACAGCGCGAGCAATATGTCGAGAAACGTGTTGCTCTGTCTTCTGCCGCCTCGTCCCGCTTGGGTTATCTTCTTTTGATAGACAATGCTGGTGTCATTGCTTTTGTCGCCCTTGAACACCACTATTGCCCTGTAAATCCACACGGCAAACCCATACAGGAAGTCGCGCTCTTCTTGTGTCAATCGCTTTTGACCTTCGGGCATCACGATGCTTTCGGGAGCATACTTGCCAAAAGCGAGTTCTTTGCCATCCACGTCACGCAGCAGCACCTTAGGAAGAATAAACACGCAGTCGCCCTGTGAGACATTATAAAAATATCCCACGTAGTGCACAGATACTTTCCCCTCCACATTCTCCAGGGCATCCATGCCTTCCAGCACGTCGCGCACGTCGCCTACATCGTATTGGTATTCTTCAATCAGTATGCGCATTATTCCTCCTCGTCGTCCACCTCCGTGTCATTTATAGGAGAAAGCCCCAGATTGCCCAAGAATCGCTCTATCTTCTCCTCGTTCACCTTCGTCTTGCCGTTCTCCGTGATGTAGAACTTGTCGAATGTCAACTTGCCGTCTTCCACGTCTTGTAAGGCGTTGCCATCAAACTCGCTGTCCTTGAACACGTCGTTCCAAAGATAGAACACTACCTTGCTCACAAACTTCTCCGCCGTGATAACACCGTTTTCTGCCTTGCAGAAGAAATAGCCCAGCTTTTTGTCCTCTGAGTATGTGGCACCATAGATGTGCTCGTTTATTTTCTCCAAGAACTGCCACCAGTCATATTTATTGCCGTTCACGTCTATGGTCCAGTTCTCGCCCGCATCACTTATTGGTACATACGTCCAGTCCCAACGACGCTTGAAAGCGGAGTCTATCGGGAACAAGCTTTGGTCGCTGGTGTTCATCGTAGCCCAAATGTAGAGATTGCTCGGCAACAGCAGTATTTCCCCATTCAGCACTTGCGAAACCATGTCGTCCTCATCCTTGAAAATGGCATTTATCTCTTTCTCTTGAGGTATCACGATGCCATTAAACGCTTTTTGCAGCTGCTTCTTCATGTCGGCATCCGCCTTGATGGGATATTCAGAGAAGCCATGGTCGCCACGATCCAGCAACTGGAACAGGTCGCCAAAGATTTGAGCGCAGTTGCCTCGGTTTATTTCTTCGATAATCAGATACTCTTCCTTGGGTGTCTCGCCAACCGCAAGTTGGTTATACTTCCGCCATGCCTCTATGTATGCCTGAAGAAACGCCTGACTGACAAACTCGTAAACTATTTTTTCTTCTGTCATTGGCTTACCGTCAGCTCCTTCCACTGGCACGGCCTTCGTGCCAATGACAGTTGTCACGGGTACACTCTTGGTGGTAGGCTTATATGCTCCCACGAATGTAGAATAATCGCTGTCGGGATGAAACGTCGTGCGCACAACGTCCTCACCACTCGTCTGCTCTTTTATCGTGTGACTCTTGCCAGTGCCGGGAGCACCATAGAAGATTTGCTGAAGAGATTTGGCTTTCGATGCATCAACTATTGGTTTCTTTATATATTCAGAACTAGTATTAGCCTCAAAATTATCCAAATTGCTAAATCCTATGAGCCAAAATGCGGCGTATTTCCCTTGCTTATTTTTATACAAAGCTACTTTATATGCAGATTTTGGCAGTAATAACTTACGGATAATCTTAAAGAAAGCTCCATTACTATCAAATTGCTTGAAATATGGACGAAGCTTATTCGATCCTATTGATAGCTTGAAATATGAATTTGTAGTTAACATCCCTTTTTCTGAACTTTCCAAATTCATTTCCAGTAATATGTTTTTTATTGTGTTTGTAAAATCCTCATTTTTTGATTGATAATACTTACACAAATATCCAAGCATACTTAGAACATTACTTTTCAGAAAATAATGTTTTACTAATACAGCTTTAACAGAAGTGTCTTCGCCTTGTTTTACAGCATCGTAATAAGCTTTAAACTCCTTTTGAAGTATGGTGTCTGCTGCTCCAAGAAACACATGGACTGTTCCATTACCAGAACCTGTTTTCCTTTCAGGAAGCAGTATTTCATCTTTGACATCTTCCCAGTTGAGAAAAATGTCACAAATGAATTGGTCGTATCCGACTTCATTCATTTTATTATTATACATTTGTTCCATATTTTGTGATATCAATTTGCTTCAGTAAAGCCATTAAGACGTCAACTACTATACTATTTCCTGCTTGTTTATATGTTTCAGTGTCAGAAACAACGATTTTAAAGGAATCATCAAATCCCATAAGCCTTAGACATTCACGAGGTGTAAGCTTTCTAAATCTTCCTTCTTTAGGGTTTATCTCATTTTCTGAAACTTTCACCATTATTTCTTTTGAGCCATCACGCTCTATAATAGCA
This sequence comes from Prevotella sp., assembly GCA_022769825.1. Classification (GTDB taxonomy): domain Bacteria; phylum Bacteroidota; class Bacteroidia; order Bacteroidales; family Bacteroidaceae; genus Prevotella. The sequence continues at coordinate 91,871 of JALEJI010000028.1, forward strand.
TATTTCTTTGGCTCTTTTAAATTGTAATAACTCTCTTCAAAATCAGACACAGCAAACAAATTTTCATCATTTTGAGATGTCCTATTATCCGTCACTATTTTGGGGTGAAAGATAAAGTCACCATGCCAATTAAACTGCTGATTTCTTTTTTGACATAGGATTACATCTCCGTTTATCTGTGTATAACTTTTTTGATAGTTTATAGCCCTAGTAATAAAATTAACACCTTTTTGCTTCAACAGATACTTTTTGTCAAATTCTTTCTGAAGATAATCATATGCCTTCTTTTTTAAAGGTATAGGTGCAGGATATTTAAAATCGGTCTCCCTTCTAAAACCTATGCAATATATCCTTTCTCTACTTTGTGGAACGCCATAATCGCGAGCATTAAGGACTTGATAATAAACATCATATCCGCAATCCTTTTCAAATGTTTCTTTTATGACTTTCCATGTATGTCCTTTGTCATGGCTAAGCATTCCTTTTACATTCTCAAAAATGAATACTTTGGGCTGACATTCAATGACAACACGAGCGAACTCCCTAAATAAAGTTCCTCTTGTATCTTCAAACCCCCCATGTTTTCCTCTTAAAGAAAATGCCTGACATGGTGCTCCACCTACAAAAAGATCTATTTTTCCCTTATATGGTTTTGCATTAAAATCATGAACATCGGTATGCCATTGAGCTTCTGTTATTGGATAATTTGCAAAATATGCTTTTTTGCAATTTGCGTCTATATCACCAGCAAACTGAATTTTGCATTTTAATCCTAATCTATGAAAAGAATGCTCTATTGCTCCAATTCCACTAAACGAAGTTGCCAAGCGAACAATTCTCTCAGGATGGGAAAATTTTAGTTGGCGCCAATCATGTTTGGTGTCAATATTTGCCTTTGTGTTTTGTATATCTTCATATTTATTTTTCATTGACAACACCATATTTAGTAATATCCATCTGCTTTAATAAAGCAATTAAGACATCTACGACAATACTATTACCTGCTTCCATATATGCAGATGTGTTACTTACCACTATCTTGAAATCATCTTTAAATCCCATTAAACGGAAGCATTCTCGTGGAGTTAATTTTCTTAATCCATTAATCCCTTTTGACTTATTATATGTAACGTAATTGTCAACTCCTGCCCGATGCATTTTATGCATAGACTGAAGTAAAGGACGAGCAATATCTAAATCCGTCTTTATTGAAGTCTTGAAAGATTTCGTACCAGAGCTTAGAACATACTTTGAAACTTTTTCTGACAGATAGTATTTGTCATCAATTTCTCTGATTGGGAAAATAAAATCATAGAATTGCTCAATATCCACACCTGCTACTAATCTCTTTTGATGGTCCATATTGGGAGAGAGTATTTTAACATTTTTCGCTCTGTCATAATATTGACTATCAGAATAATCTTCAAGAAAATCATACATCTTATATTTTAATTGGATGGGAGCCGGAAATTTGAATTTTGTTTTTTTCCTAAAGCCCACACAATAAAGACGCTCGCGAGTTTGTGGAATGCCATAATCTCTTGCATTTAACAATTGAAAATGGATATCATAACCACAATAGTCGCGAAACGTATTATATATAACTTCCCATGTTCTTCCTTGATCATGTTTAAAAAGTCCTTGTACATTTTCAAATAAAAATACTTTCGGTTTGCATTCTCTAACAATACGAGCAAATTCTCGAAAAAGAGTACCTCTTGTATCTTCAAATCCTAATTGTTCACCAACAATAGAAAAAGCTTGGCATGGTGCTCCTCCAACGAATAAGTCGACCTTACCTCTATATGGTTTCGCATTGAAATTATGAATATCAGTATGCCATTGTTCTTCTCTTATATTATAGTTTGCAAAATATGCTTTTTTGCAATTCGCATCAATATCACCAGCAAATACTATTTCTGTTTTAAGTCCAAGTCTTTTGAAGGCATATTCTATTGCGCCTATACCACTAAAAGATGTGGCAAGGCGTATAGTTCTATTAGGGTTGGAAAAATTCCTATTTATCCAACTTGTTCCTTCTATATCTATATTGTTTATAGTATTTTGTACTTCCTTGTTATTAGTCATTTAATTTTTAACTCTTGTCCATGCTCACTATACGTGAATCACTTAAATCATCATGCAAATATGTATATTGTTGTTGCCATATTTTACCCTTGATAACCTAATTCCTTTGCCTTTTCAACTATTTTCAAGGCAAACTGTGCTTGTTTTAATGTTTTTATTAGACGATTGCGTGACCGCATTATTCCGAAATTGAACGCGGCTTTGCGTTCTAATGGTGTAAGCAAATCTCTTGTCTTTGCCCAATTAGCCAAGCCAAACCAGTAGTTAGGCTCAATGGCTTCAGCCTCTTGAATACGGATTTGCTGAGCTTCATTCAGATAAGTACCATCGTCATTAGTCTCTGTTTGCATCAGTTCCTCGCCAAACTTGTCATAATCGCCCAATTTTAGTTTCAGACGATTCCAACATTCAGGTTTCTTACTCCATTCTCCTACATTGGATGATTGACTTCCAGTTGAATTGTTCCCCGTTAGATGATTCCAAACAAGAGGTATCAATTCTTCAATCTTGTCAACGACCTCTTGTTGAACTTTCTGATGCTCCCATATATAAGTCAAATCAAGGCTCTTGTTAGAAAGAAACGATATTGAAGCCATTAAGTAGGTGTTCATGTTTGCTTTATAGCCACCTAACTTCTTAGACTTAACGATAGAATCTATCGTATTAAATAATATTCCCTTACTAATTGTGTGCTTAAAATAATTAGTAGTCACCAATGGGCGCTCTCTCTTTATGTCTGCGACAAAAAGAGCATAGTTCTTCTCTGCTCCTCGGCACACATTGTATGGCTGAAGATTCCATGAAGCCTCATATTTTGCGGCCCAAGGGGGATTGTCCGTGGCGGACGGATGCCGCTGCCTAACCAAAGAACTTGATATGATAGCGTGCTAAAACTATTTTTTTTGCTTACCTTTGCGGTCATGGAACAAGAAAAGATAGACTTCTACAAAGGTTTAGC
>JALEJI010000055.1 GCA_022769825.1 Prevotella sp.
CCTGTTTTCAAGTGTTAAATTTCGGCAATAATATTTTACAATTCAACGTTTACGTCATGGTGCGTGTCATGGATTAATACAAGGCCGATGCTGTGTTGCCTTCTTTCGTAAGAACCATCACTCCAAATTCCGTAAGAGCCTTTTTTATTCCATTGATTCTCGCCATTTGCCGAGCTATTCACTTAAAATGCTTAATTTTGCATTTATATTATAGTGGCGAGGCGATGCTAAAAGCTGCTTGCGGCGTGATAGACTCGCGTCCGTGGGTAATATGTTCATGTTCGTGAGCAGATGTCGTTAACCGCTAATCACTTGTTTATCATGCAGAAAGAGACAGACGAAAAGTTTATGCGGCGATGCCTTCAGCTCGCTGCCAACGGGTTGCTCACCACTAAGCCCAACCCTATGGTGGGCGCGGTGATAGTGTCGGAAGACGGAAAGATAATAGGCGAGGGATTTACCTCACCCGTGGGTGGACCACATGCCGAGGTCAACGCCTTCGCGTCGGTGAGGAAAGACAATGAGAGGTTGTTGCCGGGAGCGACCATCTACGTGTCGCTTGAGCCTTGCAGCCATTGGGGACACACGCCGCCCTGTTGCGACTTGATTATCAGCAAGGGCGTGAAGCGTTGTGTCTGTGGTTGCGTGGACCCGTTTGCCAAGGTGCAAGGCAGGGGCATACGCCGTATGCGCGACGCTGGCATCGAGGTGACCGTTGGCGTGCTTGAGGAGGCGTGCAAGGCCATGAACCGCCGTTTCATGGTCTTCAACGAGCATGGCAGACCTTACGTGGTGTTGAAGTGGGCGCAAACCGCCGATGGGTTCATCAGCGGGAAGGGAGGCGTGCCTATTCGCGTCTCAACTCCATTCACGCAGATGCTGTCTCATAAGTTGCGGGCCGAGAGCGATGCCATTCTCGTGGGTCGCCATACGTTGGAGACCGATCACCCACGCCTTGACGTGAGGCAATGGAGCGGCAAGAGCCCTGAGGCCATCGTGCTGTCAAGCAGCTTGAGAAACGTGCCAGAAGGCTTCGTGTGCCTCGATTGCATAGAAGCCGTTGTTGCCCATTTAGTGGAGGAGCGTCGCCAAAGTTTGATAGTGGAGGGCGGCGCGCTGACGTTGAAAGCGTTTCTTGACCGGGGCTTATGGGATGAGATTCGCGTGGAGACATCGCCGATGGTCGTGGGCGAGGGCGTTGAGGCTCCACGGTTGCCTTCCGGCATAGCTCTCTCGCGTCGGGAGAGCTTCGATGGCAACGTCATCTGCTGGTATCATCGGGCATAGGTTCAGCCGCCATGTCCATGTAGTCATCTATCGGCTTATAGCGGACGGTGCGGTCTTTCAGGTAGATGTGGTTGAGCGTGAAGGCGAGACCCTTCAGAGTGTCCTCGCGCCTTTCAGGGCTTAGCTCGCATTCCCACACCACGATGACGTGCCACCCCATCTTTGCCAGTTTGCGGTGTTCTTCCTTGTCGCGCTCTTGGTTGCGCCTTATCTTATTCTCCCAAAACTCCACATGGGTCTTCGGCATGCGGAAGTCCTTGCAGTCGTGACCATGCCAAAAGCAACCATTCACGAAGATGCACGTGCGATATTTGCGCAACACGATGTCGGGGTGACCTGGCAGGCGGTTGAGGTTCAGCCTGTAGCGGAAACCGAGTCGCCAAAGGTATTTCCTCACGGTCAGTTCTGGCTTTGTGTCTCTCGAATGGACGGCGGCCATCATCTTGCTTCGCTTTTCTTTTGAGATTTCTGCCATGTGAATGTCTTTGTATTGGCAAAAGTAACAATAATGTGCCGAAAAAAACTTACCTTTGCATAAAAATGCTTGGAAGGATGAACTTGAAAATTATCTCGTTGCTTCTTGCCATGTCAATGGTGTCTCTTATTAGTTGTGGCTGGCCCTTTCCTTTCTTTACGTTTCGATAATAATGGCATCGCATATACCCCGTATTTCTATTATAGCATTATGGCGCGCGACGAGCAGGCCTGGGCAAAATGTATAGGGGTGAACGGGATTGAGCCAAGCAAAAGCACAATTTCAAACAACACGTATCCTTATGTGTCAGAGATATACGCGGCATTGCGCTCCGACATTGATAAATCATCCAACGCGTATAAGCTGTTTGAATATTTGATTACGGCATCAGGGCAGAAAGTGGTGAAAGAGAGTGGCTATGTGCCAATTGATAATCAGCGCTGATAGTGATTTATTTGCACTGGTTGATTTTTCTGTCGCTATATAGATATGAAAAAAGCCGTTGGGAATCAATTTCCCAACGGCTTTTTATTTAATGCGTATGTATTGGTCTATGTTTAGTCGCCAGACAGGGAGAAGCGCTTGAAAGCCTCGACCTTCAGGCCCTTGGCCTGCTTGTTGAGCCACTGAGAAACGCTCTCCTTGGCACCCTCGTCGCCAAACTGGAACTCCTGGTCAACGAGGCAGTTCTCCTTGAAGAACTTAGCCATACGGCCCTTGGCGATGTTCTGAATCATCTGCTCCTTCAAGTTTGCGGCAGCGGTCACAGACACTTCCTTGCGGATCTGCTGAGCCTTGTCGGCCTCCTCCTGTGTGAGCCAGCCCTTAGCCACGTTGCTTGCGATGTGGTCATCGCTGTCCACGAGGTTAGCGTTGATGCCGGCCTTCTTCAAGGCAACGTTCACCTGGCGCTCAACCTGCTCCTCCTTGGTCTTCTCGATAGCGATGCGAAGCTCCTCGTCCTTCACGTTCTGAGGAACGCTTGCCTCGTCGAGAGCCACAGGCTTCATTGCTGCCACCTGCATGGCAACCTTGTAGCCAGCCTCCTCGTTAGCCTCGGAGAGCTGAACCATTGTAGCCAGGGTGTGGCGGCGCATGTGGTCGTATACAGAGATATTGGCACCCTCGAGCACGTTGTAGCCGTCGAGCTCCATCTTCTCGCCCACGACGCCAGAGCGACGTGTGACAGCCTCTTCAACCGTGATGCCGTCCTTTGTCTGCAACGCCTTCACCTCATCGAGAGTGTGAGCCTTGGCAGCGATGGCAAGGTCGAGAATCTCCTGTGTCAGGGCGATATAGTCGGCACCGTTGGCAACGAAGTCGGTCTCGCACTTCAATGCGATCATTGCGGCGAAGCCATTGTCGTTCTTGACGAGAACGCAACCATTGGATGTGGTACGGTCGGAACGCTTTGCGGCGATAGCCAAACCACGCTCGCGGACGAGCTCCACAGCCTTGTCGATATCACCATCAGCCTCGGCGAGGGCCTTTTTGCAGTCCTTCATACCGGCGCCTGTCATGGCGCGAAGCTTCTTGATGTCTTCAATTGTAACAGCCATAATTGTGTTTTCTATTTTATTGTTGATGTCTTACTCAGCTGCTGGAGCTGCCTCTTCTGCTTTAGGAGCCTCTGTTGCGGGAGCCTCCTCACGGCGTGCGCGGCGGTTGCGGCGACGGCCCTCGGCAGCCTCTTCTGGCTGCTCGGCTGCGGCCTTGTCGTCAGCCTTCTCAGCCTTGTGCTCCTCCAAGCCCTCTGCGATAGCTGCGCAGCAAGCGTCGAGGATGGTCTCTACAGAATCCTTGGCGTCGTCGTTGGCAGGGATAACGTAGTCGATGTTGCGAGGATCTGAGTTGGTGTCAACGATACCGAACACGGGGATGCCCAGACGGTTGGCCTCCTTCACGGCGATGTGCTCTTTCATCACGTCGACCACGAAGAGTGCTGAAGGCAGACGGTTGAGGTCGGCGATAGAGCCGAGGTTCTTCTCCAACTTGGCGCGCTGGCGGTTGATCTGCAGCAGCTCACGCTTAGAGAGGTTAGAGAATGTGCCGTCGTTCATCATCTTGTCGATGTTTGCCATCTTCTTCACGGCCTTGCGGATTGTTGGGAAGTTGGTGAGCATGCCACCGGGCCAGCGCTCGATAACGTAAGGCATGTTGACGCTTGCTGCCTTCTCGGCAACCACGTCCTTGGCCTGCTTCTTTGTGGCCACGAAGAGGATCTTGCGACCGCTCTTTGCGATGGCCTTGAGAGCCTCGGCAGCCTCGTCGATCTTGGCTACGGTCTTGTTGAGGTCGATGATATGAATGCCGTTACGCTCCATGAAGATATAAGGAGCCATTGCGGGATTCCACTTGCGCTTCAAGTGACCAAAGTGGCAACCAGCCTGAAGCAGCTGTTCGAATGATGTTCTTGACATTTTTGTTTTCTGTTTTATATGTGTTTACTTTCCTTGTTAATTCTATCTCATTGATTAGAACCAGCAGGCAGGTAGCCATTTGGATCCTGCCTGTTTGGATGCTAAACCGCGGATTAACGCTTACTGAACTGGAAGCGACGGCGAGCCTTCGGCTGACCTGGCTTCTTACGCTCAACGGCACGGCTGTCGCGTGTGAGGAAGCCGTTGTCCTTGAGGTTCTTCTTGTCTTCTGCGTTAATCTTCACCAGGGCGCGAGCGATGGCGAGGCGAAGAGCCTGGCTCTGGCCTGTGTAACCGCCACCATCGAGGTTGGCCTTGATGTCGTATTTCTCAGCGACCTCGAGCAGCTCCAGAGGCTGCTTCACCACGTAGCGGAGAATTGCTGATGGGAAATACTGCTCTATGTCTTTCTTGTTGATTGTGATCTTACCGGTACCCTCTGTGAGGTAAACGCGGGCTACGGCGCTCTTGCGGCGGCCGATTGCGTTGATAACTTCCATCTCTATGATTATTTATACTGGTTAATGTCAATGTTCTTTGGCTGCTGAGCAGCCTTGTTGTGCTCAGCGCCCTCAAAGATGTAAACGTTGTCCATCAGCGAGCGACCGAGGGGACCCTTCGGCAGCATGCCCTTGATGGCGTGGCGCAGCATCTTGTCGATGCCGTTTGGACGTGTGCGCAGGTCGGCAGGCGTATTGAAACGCTGACCGCCTGGATAACCAGTATAGCGTGTGTAAATCTTGTCAGTCTCCTTCTTGCCAGAGAACTGAACCTTGGCTGCGTTGATGATGATCACGTTGTCACCGCAGTCTACGTGAGGTGTGAAGCTGGGCTTGTATTTGCCGCGGAGCAGCTTTGCGACCTTTGAGCACAGACGGCCCACAATCTGGTCGGTGGCATCCACGACGACCCACTCCTTTTTCGCCGTCTCCTTGTTGACGGAGACAGTCTTGTAACTTAATGTGTCCATTTTTTTGAACTTGAATAATAAAATGAATGTTTAATAATTGCTTCAGATGAACAGGGGCCTCGCGGTGCCTCCAGTCTAAAAGAGACCATCCATGGCTTTAACCCTGAACGCATGGGCGATTCCCTAACCATGACGCATGGCCTTACGCGACACTATTAACACGCTCATGCTGGAGCGATTCTAAGAGTGTCGCCCCAATCCAGTTTGCAAAGTTACGTATATATAATGAGTATTCTTATGCTGTGAGGCGTGTTGTTACGTTTGTTTATATATTATTAACAAAGCAGGTATGCATAATGCTTGAAAGCGGTTATTTCAATACGAGTTTTCTTGCAAGTTATGAGTAATATTCGTATTTTTGCCAATGTAATCACGACTAATTGATACGACTATGAAACTTGCTTTTTTGATTAATGTACAGAAAGACGCGTGTCATTTGCGCGATCTCATAAGCAGTCTTCCTGCTGACGCTGAATATTATATATATGTGGATAGCAACCGAGACCTGCATCCTTTCATGCGGCAGGTGCATGGTGACAATGTTCACTTCCTCACTCGGAAGGTCAAGACAGTCGCGGGCAGTCTCAATGATGTGAGGATTCAGGTGCAGCTTCTCCGTGAGGCCCTTTCTTCGGGGGCGGATTATCTTGTGGCGATAGATGGACTTGACTATCCTCTGTGGAGCAACAGTCAGATAAACGACTATTTCGATGGTTTGGGCGGCAGGCAGGTCCTTTCCGCTGTCGCCATGCCAGGCATGGGCAGGGCGGCATATAAATATACTGATTTCCAGCTGTTCAATGACCAAGCATGGCCAAGTGGCTCTTTTAAGGGCAAGGCGCGCAAGCTGGCTCGTCTCGTGTTGTCGCGGAGCCACATTCACAAGACCCTGCGCATTCATTGCCCGCTAAAGACTTACACATTATATAAAGGTGGCACGTCGTGGGCCATTACCAGAGAGCTGGCTAACCTCATAGTGAGAGAGTGGGATGAAAACGACCACCTGAAGACATACTTCAGCACGAGCTATCGCCCCGTGGAGACCTTCGTGCCAACGGTGGCGTTGAATTCCTCTTTCGCCTCTCAATGCGTGTCGATCAAAGGCCGCGATTATGATGAGGAATCATTGATGCCCCTCACTTATCTCAATGGTCGCCGCCGCTCGTCGCGGATTCTTACCGAAGACGACTTCCAGGCGGTGTGCGATAGCGACAAGATGTTTGTGCGGCAGGTTGTCTCAGATTATAGCGACGGCCTGAAGAGCATGATAGACGCGAGGCGGAAGAGGTGACGGACATTGACTATAGTAGGTTTCACTTGTCGTATTCCCGCTCAACTGTGACCATGGGACAATACATAAGCTGACGGCCACGGTGGAGAGTCGGAAGGTGAACGTTTACACCGCTCATCTCGATTACCTTAACGACGCCTACTATAATGTGCGCGGCTACGACGGAAGCACATGGAAAGAGGTCACTCCCCCGGCCACGGTGGAGGAGCTGCTTAGGCTCAACGACCTGTCGTGGCGCGACGATGCCATCAAGGTGTTTCTCAATGAGGCGCGTCACGACATCCCTCATACAATGCCGATGTGCCAAGCGAGAAGATAACGTGGGCGCCCAAGGCCGACGAGCGAGACAGGATAGACTTTATCTTCTATAAGGGCAAGGGCTTGAAGGCCGTATCGGCTAAAGTCTTCGGTCCTGACAGTTGTGTCTGCCGAAGCAAGCCACAAGCCGACCTTCCGGAAGAGCCTGTCGTCAAGCCTTTAGGCGTTTGGCCTACCGACCACAAAGGCGTTATCGTGGAAATGGACCTTAATGGTCGGTAGGTGTCGTTTATCCTAAAATGAAGTTGGCTATGAAGATAAGGCTGAGGATAACCAGCGTCATGTTTACCTGCTTCCATTTGCCCGTGCATAGCTTCAGAATGACGAAGCTCAGTATGCCGAGGCATATGCCGTCGGCTATGGAATAGCAGAGCACCATTGTTATTATCGTGATAAAGACCGGGAAAGCCTCGCTCACGTCCGCCAGGTTGAGACGCTTCACCGAGTCGAGCATCAGCACGCCAACCAGCACCAGCGCGCCACTTGTCGCCGCGCTTGGAATGAGCATGAACAATGGCGAGAGGAAGAGGGCGACGATGAAGAGGATGCCGGTCGTGAACGAGGTCAGGCCGCTGCGTCCTCCCTCGGCAATGCCCGACGCGCTCTCCACGTATGTTGTCAGTGTGCTGGAACCGAGAAACGCTCCGCAGGTGGTGCCGATGGCATCGCTCATCATGGCCTCCTTTATCTTGGGGATGGTGCCGTCGGGTCGCACGATGTTAGTCTTGTAGGCGAGTCCCACGAGCGTGCCCACGGTGTCGAAGATGTTTACCAGCAGTAGCGAGATGACCACCATCAGCGTGCGGAAATTGATGATGCCCGAGAAGTCGAACTGGCAGAATATTGGTGATAGGCTTTGCGGCATGGATACTGGAATCCAATGACTTGGTATTTCTGTCACGCCAAGCGGAATGCCTATTACGGTCGTGGCGATGATGCTGACGAATAGCGCGCCTTTCACCTTTCTTGCCATAAGTACTCCACTCAGCAATATGGCTATTACGCCCAGTATCGCCGCTGGCGTGAACTTGCCAAGCGTTACGAACGTTGCGGGCGACGACACGATGATGCCGGCGTTCTTCAAGCCGATAAACGCTATGAACATGCCGATGCCAACGGATATGGCATGTCGCAGGTTCTCTGGTATGGCGTTGAGTATGGCCTCGCGAACATTGATAAAGGTGATGAGCAGGAACACTATGCCTTCAATGAGCATTATAGCGAGCGATTGTTGCCAAGAGTAGCCCATTGCCTGGCAGAGCGTGTAGGCGAAGAAAGCGTTGAGGCCCATGCTCGGAGCTTGGGCGAACGGCAGCTTGGCCATGAAAGCGAGCAGCAGCGTGGCTATGGCGGCGGCTATTGCCGTGGAGGTGAACAACGCGCCACGATCCATCCCGGTCGTGCTGAGAATGGTGGGGTTCACGGCGAGTATATAGCACATGGTAAGAAAAGTGGTGGCACCAGCCACCACTTCCGTACGTTTGCGCATGGTCTTAGGGTCAAAACCAAGAAGCTTTTGCAGTATCATGCTTTTCTTCAGATGTTATTGTGACATGCTTGGAAAATGGCGATTGCCATGAAAAGCTTACAGCAATTCAGGCAACTCAAACAGTTTCGTGCCATTGCTGCCCTTTATGAGTATGCATTTCCCACAAGGCTTGTAGCTGGCTATGGCCTGCTTCACTTCCTCCACATTATTATATTTATGGAAGTCGCATCGCGTCTTGCCAAACTCCTCGCCAACGAGCCACACGTCGTTTAGTCCCTTGGCCTTCAACGTGTCTACCACCTTTTGGTGCTCAGCCTCGCTCACTTCGCCAAGCTCCCTCATGTCGCCGAGGATGGCCATCTTCGGAAGCTGCGTGGCAATCTGCCCGAAGCTGTCGAGAGCCGCCGCCATGCTTGTCGGGTTGGCGTTGTAAGCGTCCACGATAAGCGTGTTGCTGCCGGTCTTCACGAGCTCGGAGCGGTTGTTGGTCGGCTCATAGTTCTCTATGGCATGGCACACCTGGTCGGCTGTCACGCCGAAATGCAGTCCCACGGTGATTGCCGCGAGCACGTTGTCGAGGTTGTAAGAGCCAATGAGCCTGGTCTTTATCTCGTGCCACTCGTTTAAGGCGACAGGAATCGACTCGCCATCGCCGTCGCATTTCCACTCGATGGTGATAAACGGGTCGGCAGCCGTCACCTTGCCTTGGACCTCGGCTTGTTCGTCGGTGCCATAGCTGATCACGCGGTCAAGCTCGCGCTCGCGTGCCATTTCCACGAGATTGTCGTTGGCGGTGTCCAGAAACACGAGCGCGTTGTTGGCTTTCAAGAAGTCGTAGAGCTCACCCTTGGTTTTCTTCACGCCCTCGAAAGAGCCGAAGCCTTGAAGGTGGGCCCTGCCGACGTTAGTGATAAGTCCGCACGTGGGCTCCACATACTCAACCAGCTTCTTAATGTCGCCCGGATGCGACGCGCCCATCTCCACCACGGCGATCTCGTGCTCCGGCTTTAGCCGTAGCAAGGTCTTTGGCACGCCCACGTCGTTGTTGAAGTTGCCCTCGGTGTGCATCACGTCGTATTTCTCGGCGAGCACGGCCGAGACGAGCTCCTTTGTCGTGGTCTTGCCGTTGGTTCCCGTGATTCCCACGACAGGGATGTTGAACTGTCTGCGGTGCTCACGTGCCAGCTCCTTGAAGGTGGTGAGGCAATCGTCCACGAGGATGTACCTCTCGTCGCCCTCCACACAATATTCCTTCTCGTCGACCAAGGCGTAGTGGCAACCTTTTTCCAGTGCCATTGCCGCGAACTTGTTTCCGTCGAACGACGCTCCCTTCAGGGCTAAGAAGATGCTGCCTTCGGGGCAGTCGCGGCTGTCGGTCGTCACCACGGGGTGCTGGCGATAAAGTTCATATAATTTCTTGATATTCATGATAACTGACGTTTGATGTGGCAAAGATACTGCATTTTGTGCATGTGGCAAATGAAAAGCGCGATTTCTTTGCTTCAAGACGACAAGATTGGTGGATAAGGCTTTCATTTACCTACGGTGCCGGTTGCACACAAATGCTATAGCTCTTTTATAACCGTATCTTTAATAGGTTACAGATTCCTCACTTTTTGCTGTCGTTTTTTCAGTAGCCGACTCGCGCATTTCATCCATGCAACGCTCTGACGTCGTCCTCAAAGGTATCGGAGTTGATAGCCCGTTTGCGCATTGCCGTACGGTAGTTATAGATGGTCTGTGGCGAGTAGGACAACAATGTTGCTATTTCTACGCTTTCTCCCACGCCCAGACGTACAAGTGCGTAGATGCGCAGCTCTGTGGTCAGTCCTCCCTTGTTTGACACCTCCACTTTCTTTCCGTCACGTAACAGCGCATTGAATTGTTCGACAA
>JALEJI010000056.1 GCA_022769825.1 Prevotella sp.
ATCGCTCAACTCCAAGATGAAAGCCTTCAGGTCATGCCTGAAGGGAATAAGGGATATACCCTTCTTTTTCTATAGATGTGTTACTGTCTTTGGTTAGGCAGCGGCATCTGCCCGCCACGGACAATCCCCCTTGGGCCGGAAATCAACGTGGTTGATGTCATCGACATTGCCCGTTATGTAGTAGGAACACCTTCTGACTACTTTACCTATCTTTTGGCCGATATCAATAGTGATGACAAGGTAAATGTTACAGATGCTGTCTCTCTGGTCAACAACATTGCCGGCGATGTTAACTATGTATCTTCTGCAAAGTCCATGGTGTCGTATGCTGCTGATGATAAGATAGCCTTGTTAGCAAATGGCCGACAACTCTCGCTTAACTTAGAGGGAAGTACAGCATTCACAGCATGCCAGTTTGATTTGAATGTTCCTTCTGCAATGTTGGATGCTGCTCTGTCCTCTATTAGAAGTAACGGACATACCTTATTATATAACAAGCTGGAAGATGGCCGCTATCGTGTCGTAGTTATTTCTACAAGCAATGCTAAGTTTAAAAACACCCAAGGTGTATTGCTGACTATGACATTGGATGGCGCAGCCTCTGCAGCCACAGTGTCAGATGTTCACTTCGTCACGCCAGAAGGTGTAGATCACACATTCTCTGCCATCAATGCAACTACGGTTACAGAAATAGAGAATATTAATAATGCTACCCAGAACGAAGGTAGCTGGTATAATGTGCAGGGCATGAAGGTGAAATCGCCTAAACATGGTGTATATATCCATAACGGCAAGAAGATAATTTTAAAATAAATGGAGGAACAACATATGAAACGCTTGTTTTCAATCATACTTATGACCTTGCTCGGCTTTATGACAAAAGCCTGGGCTGACAATATAAGCATAGAAAATGGAAAGATAGCTCCTAACAGCACGAAGATAGTGTCAGTAGTCCTCAACAATACTGCAACTAACTACGTTGGATTCCAAATGGACTTCTACCTACCTAAGGGACTGTCTATTGACAAAAGTAAGACTACGCTGACAGACAGAGCTGAGTCTGGTAGTTCCATCACTATCGGAAAGCAGAGCAATGGGGCATTTCGCCTCGTCTATTCTTCGTTAAACCTTACGCCTATTAAGGGTACAGGTGGTGCGCTTATCAACTTGTGCTTGAAGGCCTCTGCTGATTATTCAGGTGGCTCAATCATGGTGAAGAATGTTGTTTTCGGTACGACAGACTCCAAAACTGTTCGTATGGATAATGTGTCTTTCGACATGCAGCGGATGACCTTTGTAACAGTGACAGCCAACACCATAAAGATGAAATACGGCGATGTTGTCCCGGAATTGACTTATCAGAAAAGCGATCCGTCGGTTAAGGGCACACCTACGTTGAGTTGTGAAGCAACGTCGACATCACCTGTTGGCACATATCCCATTGTCATAAGCAAAGGTTCTATAGAGGCAGATGAAGTGAAATTTGTTAATGGCTCTTTGATAATCGAGAAGGCTCCGTTGACTGTCTCTGCAGGCAATTACACGAAGAAGCAGGGCGACCCGATGCCGGTGTTTAAGGCTGTCTATAATGGCTTCAAGAACAATGAGACCGAGGATGTGCTGACGAAGAAACCGGTTATTACGACTACCGCCACCGAGGCCTCCGCCCCCGGCAGCTATCCTGTGACCGTGAGCGGTGCTGAGGCGCAGAACTACGACATCAGCTATAAGCCTGGTACGCTGACCGTGACTGAGGCTGACGCAGTAATCATCACTGCCAAGAGCTACAGCCGCGCCTATGGCGACAATAACCCGACATTTGAATACGAGGTACAAGGAGCACAGCTCGACGGTGTGCCTGAGATTACTTGTGAGGCTACAAAGGGTTCACCCGTCGGTACTTATGCCATTGTGGTGAAGCAAGGCACGGTGAAGAACTATAATATGACTTTTGCTAATGGCACTTTGACCGTTACCAAGGCTCCGTTGACTGTCTCTGCCGGAAACTATACGAAGAAGCAAGGAGACCCGATGCCAGAGTTCAAGGCAAGTTATCAAGGCTTCAAGAACAACGAGACCGAGGACGTGCTGACAAAGAAGCCGGTTATTATGACTACGGCCACCGAGAGCTCCGCTCCCGGCGAATATCCTGTGACTGTGAGCGGAGCTGAGGCGCAGAACTACGACATCAACTATCAGTCCGGTACATTGTCTGTCACAGAGGCCGACGCAGTAATCATTACTGCCAAGAGTTACAGCCGCACTTATGGCGACAATAACCCGACGTTTGAATATGAGGTGCAGGGCGCACAACTCGACGGTGTGCCGGAGATTACTTGTGAGGCTACCAAGGGCTCACCCGTGGGTACTTATGCCATTGTGGTGAAGCAAGGCACGGTGAAGAACTATAATGTAACCTTTGCCAACGGCACTTTGACCGTGACCAAAGCTCCGCTGATTATTTCAGTTGGCACCTACACGAAGAGGCAGGGCGATCCAATGCCGGAGTTTAAGGCTGCCTATGATGGCTTCAAGAATAATGAGACCGAGGACGTGCTGACAAAGAAGCCGGTTATTATGACTACGGCCACCGAGAGCTCCGCTCCCGGCGAATATCCTGTGACTGTGAGCGGAGCTGAGGCGCAGAACTACGACATCAGCTATCAGCCCGGCACGCTGACCGTGACCGAAGCCGAGGTTTCAGACCCTGTCATTACATTGAATGGAAACGAACTGAATATATCGTGCAGCACAGCAAGGGCTATCATTTACTATACGCTTAATGGTAATTCCCCAGATGAGAATTCTTCTGTTTATACAGAGCCTGTATCCTTGGAAGCTTCTTGTCAGATAAAGGCCATAGCAAAGTCATTTGGCGTAGCTTCTAATGTTGTCAGTACGGAATATCATAATCCACAATATCCAGACATTATCAAGGTGGGCGATGTCTTTACCGCAAACATCATCAATAATGGTGTTGGCAGCCTGCCGATGTATTTCAAGGTAACCAGCGTCTATCCTTTCGAAGCATCTTTGGTGAAAAAAGAGGACTATGTTGAGGGATGGTCTAATGAGAATATTTCTGGTGATATTGAAGTCCCTTCAGAGATAATTTGTGCTGGGACCAAACTAAGAGTTACCGAAATAGGCGGTTGTGCTTTGTCGTCCTGTACACATACGGGGCTGATAAAACTCAATGAAGGATTAAAGACAATAAGAGGTGACGCATTTAGGTGGAGTGCTATCAAAGAGCTCTTTGTTCCAAACTCTGTTAAAAGAATTGAAGGTGGATTTATTACAGAATGTCATAGTTTAAAGACCATTACGCTTGGCACGGGTCTTCAGTCATTGGGTACGTATGCTTTTTGGTATGTAGATGGATTGCGATATATATATAGTCTTAATCCTATCCCGCCAAAGTTTGATGATCCAAATAATTCTTTTGATGATACACCGGTAGATCAAATCACTTTGTATGTACCTATTGGCTCCAAGTCCGCCTACGAGAACGCACCGGGATGGAATCTCTTTGCAGGCCGCATTGTAGAGATTGATCCAACGGGTATTGCAGACGTTACTACTGACGGACTGTCAATAACGGTTTCCAATCATCACATTCATGTTGAGGGAGCAAAGGTTGGCTGTTTCTTGAATGTCTATGACCTCTCTGGCAATAAGTGCATGAGCGTAAGGATTACATCAGGCAAGGTCAACATCAACTGCAATGTACCAAATGGCGTATATGTCGTTCGTCTTGGAAACGTAAGCAAGAAGGTAGTATTATAATCCGTTGATACGAAACTAAGATAAATTGGGATATGACCTCATGCAGGTTGTATCCCAATTATTGCCGTCCGGTAAAACTTTTTCAAACAAAATAAATTAGGGCTGACACTTCTCACGAGGTATCAGCCCTTTTGGTTATCTTTGTTTTGCGAAAAAATATATAACCATGAGCAAAGATAGTCATTTTACCAGACAGCAATAATTCAGAAAACAACGACAAATTCTTCAAACTGTCAAACTTGGGTTAACATTATTTTTCGCTTCCTTGTCGATAGTACCAAAAAATCATTGCGGCGTGGTACGGCGAGTACCACACCGTGGTAGCGTGAGTACCACGCCGTGGTAGCGTGAGTACCACACCGTGGTAGCGTGAGTACCACACCGTGGTATTGAGAGTACCACACCGTGGTATTGTGAGTACCACGCCGTGGTAGCGTTATGAATTTCACGTCCTTTCCAAAGAAATTGGTTGTGCATACATAGGCTTAAAGCGCATGAATATGAGCGATTAGGATTTTTGCTTTTATAAAATTTCCAGCATTTTGCCAACATAATTCGCCGCTAATTTGTTATGGTTGATAAAAGTTTATGTTGTTCTCCGTCGTTTTTCTCATGATTTCTATGAGCGTTATGCTGACCGTGGCGAGAAACTGCTACGCTCCGTAGCACTTTTGCCATGAGATCGTGTAGAGGTAGAACTTGCGCTTGAAGATATGGGGAAACCTATCGGAGTGGCGGATTATCAGCTGATAGTACCAAAAGAGAAGCTCCGCCAACCGCACGAGGGAGTGGAACTTCAAGCTTGACGGGCTGATGAGCTTCGACATGTACGGCAAGACCGTTGGCATCGTGAGGCCTCATGCCCGCGCCTTGAGGTTGTTCCACCGTCCTTTCCATATTCGCAAAAGGAAGATGGAGCCACGGAAGGTCAGCTCTGCCGCCATGGCAATCCACACGCCCCGCAAGCCGAGGCTCTGCGACAGCCACCAAGCCAAGGTGAGGCGCACGCACCACATGGAGAAAAGACTCATGGCGGCGGGCTTCAAGGTGTCGCCTGCGGCCACGCAGACCGAATAGCTCACTATTGCCGCGGCGAAGAAAGGCTCTGCAAAGGCTTCTATGCGCAGCACCTCGGTGCCGAGACGCCTTATCTCGTCTACCGGCGAGAGGAAGCCTATCATCTCTGGCGCGAAGACAAACATGACCATGCCCATGAAAGCCATCACTATCATGCCCGTGGCAATGGTGAGATGGGCGAAGTTGTAGCACAGTCGGCGACGGCCCGCGCCATAGGTCTGGCCAATGAGCGTGGAGGCGGCATCGCCCACGCCGTAGCCAGGCATATAGCAAAGGCTCTCGGCGGTGATGGCAAACGAGTTGGCGGCTATGGCGGCATTGCCTAAAGGCGCCACTATGAGGGTGGAAACGACCTGGGCTGAGCCCATCAGGATGTTTTGCACGGCTATGGGCAGGCTTATCTTGGCGGCGTTTCTCACGAACTTCCATTGCCACACGAACTTGGCACGGTCAAGGTTGAGGGCGAGAATCTTGTTTTTCCACATCGCCTGCCACGACATCGTCACGGCGGTCAGCACGTAGGCCGTCATGGTGCCGAGGGCCGCGCCTGTCACGCCCATGTCGAGAATGTAGATGAACAGGTAGTTGAAAACCACGTCAAGACAACACATCATTATAGACAGCGCGCTGGGCACTCGCATCTCGCCCGCGCTTTTCAGCATCGCCGCCGTGAGATGATAAACGAGCACGGCGGGCAGCGTGAGGCTGAAGATAAGGAAATAGGCCGACGACATGGGGGCTATGTCGGCCTTGCCTCCAAGCCAGAACGGCAAGTGGGGGGCAACGACCGCGCCGGCAAGCGCCATGAACAGGCTGAAGCCGATGCCGCACGCCAACGCGTGGCGGAACACCTGCCTGGCATTGGAAAAGTCGTTGGCACCGATGAAGTGGGCCACCTGCACGGAGAAGCCAACCGATACGGCGGAGAGGATGGAGCCCATCAGCCATGTGGTGGTCTCTATCAGGCCTATGCTTGCCGACTGCGCCGCGCCGAGATGTCCCACCATGGCGGCGTCGATGAAAAACATCATCACGGTGGTTATCTGGGCAAGCATCGACGGAATGCTCAAGTCGATGATGAGGCTTATCTTTTCACGTCTCGTCATCTCCTCGCCGTTGCGTATCTTGGCGAGCAAAATGTCACTCTTCTTCATGTGTTTTGGTTTTGGCGTGCAAATATAATTAAAAAAGCGCGAATCGCCGGATTCTTCAAAACAAAAATAAGCTCCATTCCAAATATTCTTGCTACCTTTACATAAACATTTGAAACATGAAGACATTATTAGACGTTCACACGCATACCATTGCCTCTGGCCATGCTTACAGCACATTGCAAGAGATGGCCAAGGCTGCCAAGGACAAGGGACTTGAGATATTGGGAATAACGGAACATGGCCCCAATATCCCGGGCACTTGCGACCCTCTTTATTTCCGCAACCTGCACTGTGTGCCTCGCGACCTTTATGGGCTACAGCTCATGTTGGGCGCTGAGCTTAACATCCTCAACACACAGGGCGACATCGACCTGGACGAGACCTACTGGCGCATGCTCGACATACGCATAGCCGGCATACACAGCCTCTGCTGGCAAGGCGGCACGAAGGCTGAGAACACGCAAGGCGTAATCAACGCCATGCGCAATCCATACATCCAGATTATCTCCCACCCCGGAGACGGAACGGCTGAACTGGATTTCGACGCCTTGATGAGGGCCTCAAAGGAAACGCATACGCTGCTGGAGATAAACAACCACTCCATGGCCCCCATACGCCATAAGACGATTGCCGCACCCAATAACCTGGAGCTTCTGCGACTTGCCAAGAAATATGAGACACCGGTCATATTCGGAAGCGACGCCCACTTCTACACCATGATTGCCGATTACGGCAATATCATGCCATTGGTAGAGAAAGCGCAATTCCCCGATGAGCTGGTAATAAACTATAACCCAGAGAAATTCAAGGCTTATATCAAGCCAATGCCACAAAAATAAATACGAGATGATTTCATTTGAAAGCGATTACAACAACGGGACGCTGCCAGAGATACTGGACACCCTGCGCAAGACCAACGATGACAAGACTTCAGGGTATGGCTTCGACCCCTATACCGAGGCCGCGAAAGAGAAGATTCGCAAGGCCGTTGGCATGGACAGCGCCGACGTGTACTTCCTCGTGGGCGGCACGCAGACCAACACTACGGTCATAGACTCCCTTCTCCTTGGCTGCGAGGGAGTGGTCTGCGTGGAGACGGGCCACATTGGGGTGCATGAGGCCGGTGCCGTGGAAGCCTTCGGGCATAAGGTGATAACCCTGCCTTCGACAGACAGCAAGTTGGCTTCAAGCACCTTGACACGATACATGGAGACCTTCTTGGCCGACGAGACATACACCCACATGGTGCAGCCCGGCATGGTTTACATCTCCATGCCCACCGAGCTTGGCATGGTCTATACCAAGGATGAGCTGGAAGAGATATATGCCACATGTAAGAAATATGACCTTCGTCTCTTCATAGACGGCGCGCGACTGGGCTACGGCTTGATGTCAGAGGCGTGCGACTATGACCTGCCGTTCCTCGCGCGACATTGCGACGTGTTCTACATCGGCGGCACGAAGGTGGGCGCCATGTTTGGCGAGGCGGTGGTGTTCTCGGGTATGAAAGCGCCTAAGCATTTCTTCACCAACGTGAAACGACATGGCGCGTTGCTGGCCAAGGGCAGAATGCTCGGCATACAGTTTGACACCTTGTTCACGGATGACCTTTACTTCAAGGTGTCTCGCCATGCCATGACCATGGCCAGCGGCATGCGCGATGTCTTTAGCAAGCATGGCATAGCCCTGGCCTATGACTCACCTACCAACCAGCAATTCGTCGTTCTCTCACCCGCACTATGCCAGTCGCTCTCCCAGGAGGTGGCGTTTGAGGTCTGGGAGAGAAAGGGCGAGAACGAGATGGTCTGCCGTTTCGTCACCAGCTGGGCCACCAAGAGGGAAGATGTGGAGGAACTGGACAGGATTTTGCAGAGGCTTGTCGGCTAATGTGTCAAGCACGGTGAGAAGTGAGATGACGGCAAGGCATACAGAGAGTCGGCATAAGACATGTGGCGATTCCAGTCGGCCTTTTTACAACAAATCACTACCTTTGTCCCTATGAAAACAGAAGACTCCGATAAAATAATGGCTCTCGACACATACATAAACTCCCTTCCCATAGGCGAAGTGGCAGAAAAGGTCAACGACGCGCTGAGCGAACACGCCGCGGTCGTGGTCACGGCGCCTCCCGGAGCAGGAAAGTCGACCTTGCTTCCGTTGACCATACACAAGGCGTTGAAAGAAGGGCAAGGCAAGGTGATATTGCTTGAGCCAAGGCGCGTGGCCGCGCGACAGATAGCCGAGCGCATGGCACAAATGACCCGCACTGCCGTGGGCGACCTCGTGGGCTATCGCGTGCGCTTCGAAAGCAAGGTGTCTGACAACACGGGCATAGAGGTTCTTACGGAGGGCATACTGACAAGGATGATGGTGAGCGACCCAACACTTGACGGAATATCAACCATCATCTTTGACGAGTTTCATGAACGCGGCATAATCACCGACACGGCTCTCGCTCTTGCCCTGGAGACCCAACGCACCATTCGCCCCGACTTGAAGATAGTGGTAATGTCGGCCACGATAGACACCACAAGCCTATGCCAGGCTCTCAAGGCTCAGCTCATTGAGAGCAAAGGCCGGATGTTCGACGTGGACGTGACGTATGGCGATGAGGCTACGGTTTACAACTGCGCTGAGGTCGTGGCCGCCACCGTGTGCAAGGCTTGGCGGGAGACCGAGGGCAGCATCCTCGCCTTCCTGCCCGGCGAGGCGGAGATAGCCAAGTGCGCAGAGATGCTCGAAGGCTCATTCCCCTACTCCACCGTGGTTTATCCGCTTTACGGTCGCCTGTCGAGCAAGGAGCAGCGTGAGGCGATAGCCCCACCGAAAAATGGCGAACGGAAGATAGTGCTCGCCACGCCGATAGCCGAGACATCCATCACCATAGAAGGTGTCACGGTGGTAGTGGACTCCGGCTTCTGCCGCAGGATGACATACGATCCGCGCAGCGCCCTCGAGCATCTGGAAACGGTTCGCATATCCTTGGACATGGCTCGCCAACGCATGGGCAGGGCGGGACGCGTCTCCGCCGGACATTGCTACCGCCTGTGGAGCAAAGCCACGGAAGCAAGGATGCAAGAGTGCAGGAATCCGGAAATAACGACGGCCGACCTCACGTCACTCGTTCTCGACGTGGCGGCTTGGGGCGGAGGCGACATAGAGAAGTTGCCTTGGCTGACCCCTCCCCCACCGAGCAATGTTCATAGAGCCGAGGAACTGTTGGAAAGCCTTGGGGCTATCGACGACAGGCATCGCGTCACGCGGCACGGCGAGGCGTTGGCAAGTCTTCCATGCCATCCCAGAATGGCGCAAATGCTACTCAAGGCTAAGGACAACACCCAGAAAGCCTTGGCCAGTGACATAGCCGCACTGCTTGAAGAGCGCGACCCTCTTTCCACGGGAAACGACGCCGACATCAACACTCGCATAGCTGAGCTGAGGAAGGCGCGGCAAAGGCACGCGCATGGCAAATGGCGACGCATAGCCATGATAGCAGAGCAATATCGACGCATGACGGGCGCCAAGGAAGACAACAGCGACCTTCCTCCCTGCGAGGCCGGGATGTTGATTGCCTCGGCTTATCCAGAGCGCGTGGCCATGGCGCAAAAAGACGGCACTTATAAACTCGCCAACGGTGAGCGTGCCATCCTCGACCCTGCCGACGGTTTGCATGCCTACGACCTGCTTGCCATTGCCACGGCAGACCGTAAGGTTTTCCTTGCCTCGCCCGTCGACAAGGACGGGATAAGCCACCTTGCCAAGACCTATGAGCGAGTGGCATGGGACGGCACGCTGGGGCGTGTAACGGCCATGCGAGAGTGGCGTGTGGGACACATCGTGCTGACAACCAAGCCCATGGAGGCCGTCTCGCACGAGAAGGCGGAGAGCATCGTCGTGCAAGTGGTAAAGGATGAGGGCCGCAGCCTTCTCAACCTCACAGACAGTTTCCACCAACTGCAACGGCGCGTAATGGCTTGCTCAGCATGGCACCCGGAACTGGCTTTACCCGATGTCACTACCGACAGCTTGCTCAATAAAGCCGACGAGTGGTTGCCAATGTATTCGGGAGGTGCCACCACGGCATCAGCACTGAAGAAGATAGACATGACAGCGGTGCTGTGGGCCCGACTGTCATACGAACAACAGCATGATGTTGACCGCATAGCCCCATCGTATGTCACCGTGCCCACGGGCAGCCACATCAGGATAGACTACCGCGAAGGCAGCGACGCACCCATAGTGAGCGTCAGGCTGCAAGAGTGTTTTGGCATGACCGACACGCCTCGCGTCGACAACGGCACGCGCCCCCTGCTCATGGAACTGCTATCGCCAGGATTCAAGCCCGTTCAGCTGACCAAGGACTTGCGCAGTTTCTGGAACGATGCCTATTTCGAGGTTCGCAAGGAGCTGAGGCGCCGTTATCCAAAACACTATTGGCCAGACAATCCGTTGGAAGCGCAAGCCGTAAGAGGGGTAAGAAAGAAAGGCTGACACAAGCCTTTAGCAATGAGAGCCGAATGGCTCACAGCCATAAGTTCATTTGCCAAACCTTGACGTGTCTACCTCACCATATTTCTTTGTCTTATATCCAACGAAACGATAAGTGAGCGACATGCCAAAAGCGCGTCCGTTGTGCAAATCGTTTATGACATGCTGACCTTTAAACGTGTCGCGCAAATAATTATCAGCAGTCTTGAAGATGCCGTTGCAGTAGGCTTTCACCGTCAACCTGTCGCCTTTCAGTGGCTTACACGTGATGGTAGCATTGATATAACAAGAAATAAGGTGTTCCGCATTTTGCCATCCATATTGTTTGGAGGGCAAATGTAATATGCACCAATCGAAAATCTGGCATAGCAAGAAAAACGACTGTCGCTTATCCCGAACTCAGGTTACATATAATCAATGTGCGCGGTATAGGCTACAAGATGATTTACTAATCAACTGTCATCTATTGGCCTACCCCCTGCGGCTCCCCACCAGCAAGCCCGTCAACGTTACACTTGAATCTCGATGCTTTTACGCTTGGAAGGCGAAAGATTATAAACAACTGACATGAAAAAAAACCGGCTGATACATTACGTATCAGCCAGTTATATTTTTTATGGACTTATAAGCCTTAGAAGAACAAGTAGCGGTTGTCTACCACCTTAGCCTTGATGTAAAGCTCGTTCATGTAGTTGCCAGCATACTGCATGGCCTTTTGACGAAGAGCGGCCTCTTGCTGTTGCTCGTTGAACTTGGTGGCGTTCTTTGCGCGGCTCACGACCTGGAACTGGTAGACACCACCCTGTCCCTTTACCGGGCGAGAGAAGAAGCTGCCGACCTTGGCTGAGTAAACGGCACCACTTAAAGCTGGCTCGCTGGCACCCGTCGTGCTGACGAACACAGGAGCTGAGAACGTGACTTGGTTAACGGCAGTGACGACAGCACCCTTTGCCTTTGCGGCGGCAATGCTTGTAACGCCCTTGGCCTTGGCCATCAACATCTCAGCCTTCTTGTCGCGAAGCACCTGCGCCTTGACCATCTCCTTGACCTGTGGGTCATCGAGCGAACGATAGCCAATAGGATGAACTCCGGTGCAGACCACTACGAGTAGGTTGTCGCCATTGGTTCCGCACTCATACATTGGAGAGACATCGCCCTGCTTAGCATCAAAGAGCCACTTCATGGCTTCACGAGTTGAGTGGATGCCAGCAAGGTAGTGCTGTGCGGTGGTGACATCGCGAGCCTCCTGGACGTTGTAACCACTCTTGGCGGCATTCTTCTGGATGGCGTCCAAAGACTGGTTGGCGCTCACGAAAGCACTGAACTTATTGTAGATGGCACTACGAGTGTCCTTAGAGTAATCGATAGTCTTCTTAATGACAGCCGCGGTGAACTTCTCTACCATGTTCTTGCGGTCGAGCACCTGGACGATGACATTGCCCTGTGTTGTGGCGATATTCTTCATCTCCTTAGGAGCCATAGTCAAGAGAGAGTTGAGATAGTTCTTCGTGTCCTTGTCCATCGTTGTGCTGTACTCATACTGGCGAGAGGTGAGCCACTGCTCAGAACCCTCCTGGCCATATTTCTTGGCGATGGTGGCGAAGTCGGCACCAGCGGCAAGGGCGTTGTAGACAGAGTCGGCACGAGTGTGAGCCTCATCAGGTGTCGCACCGCCAATCTGAATGGCACGGAACTGCACTGAGTCGGGGAGCTCTTGCTTTGCGACGAGCTTGATGACGTTCAAGGTGTTGTCGTTCTTTGTCTCCACAGGGCCAAGGGTCTGGCCAACGCTCATGGAGTCGAGCTTGGCAGCTATGTCGTTAGGGAATGCCTCCTTGCCAACTGGTAGGCCAAGGTAGGCCACTGATGATGTGCTCTTGCGAACGACCTCGGTTGGGTCAGCGGCAGCGGCAAGGCTCTTGGCGTAGCCATTGAACTCCTTGAGCAGAGCGGCGCGGTCGGCGGCGGAAGGTGTGATTTGCACGTCAACATACTTGATGTCGCGGCTCTCGATGTACTGCTGGAAGCGCTCCTTCATCTCATCATACTTAGCCTTGAGGTCGCTGTCGGAAATCTTCACCTTGGCGTCCTGAATGCTGCTGTAAGGATAAGAAGCAAGCTGGATGTTGCTCTCCTCGCTCGACTCCTTGAATGCCATCTTGGCCTCTACTGGGTTTGAGAGGAAGCAGTGAGACAGCAAGCCATTGTATTTCTGGATGAGGAGTTGCTGACGCAAGCTCTTCTCCACGTAAGTCCAATACTTGTAGATTGCCTCATACTGGTCAGCCGCCTGTGGGTTGGAAGTCTTGATCTGGTTGTACTGAGCCAAGAACTGCTTGAGCTGGTTGGCATCGAAACGACCAGTCTGACGGTTCACGAACGGTGTGGAGAGAAGCATCTGGTTGGTACCCTCGTTGAGCACGTTCTGCATCTCGCCGTCGGTAACGGTGAGACCGAGCTTGTCGCACTCCTTCTCGATGAGCTTGTATTGCACATAGCTCTGCCAAATCTGGTCACGGAGTTGGTTAAGCTGGTCATCGCTCAAGTTCTCCTGGCCCATGACCTTCATGGCACCTTGTGCCTCATCGACGAGCTTTGCGAATTCCTCGTAGCTTATTTTCTCTCCCAAGATTTCACCGACCTGCTGT
Source organism: Prevotella sp. (assembly GCA_022769825.1). Lineage (GTDB taxonomy): Bacteria > Bacteroidota > Bacteroidia > Bacteroidales > Bacteroidaceae > Prevotella. The sequence continues at coordinate 13,154 of JALEJI010000056.1, forward strand.
CGAGCGTTGTTGCGCGAAGACTCGCAGGAACGGAAAGCCTCCTCGGCAATGAAGGCAAAGAGACCGAAACCGATGATGACAATCAAGGTAACGCCTCTACTTCTGATTTTTCCTAATGCTGCCATTTTTTGTTATTACGTTTATTTTTATTTTATTTTCTTCAAAGAATTCATTTAGAGTGCAAATTTACTAATTATTCAACAATAACACACATCTTTTTATAAGAAAATGCTGTTTATAACTTGTTTTGCACCGTTAGTTTTACAAGTTCTATCTTCGTGGCGGTGGATTTTAATATCTTGAAAGAATAACGCCCGATGTTGATAACCTCGTTGAGCTTCGGAAAACTTTGGTACTCATGCAGAATGAGACCACTGATAGTCATATACTCGTCGCTCTCAGGCAACTCCAAGCCAAAGCGGTCGTTGGCAGTGTCTATCTCCATACGTCCGGAGAAGACGAAATCGTTATCGTCGATCTTTTTCGCCACAAGGTTGTCGCTGTCGTGCTCGTCTTGAATGTCGCCGAATATCTCCTCCACTATGTCCTCGAGCGACACCAAGCCACTCGTGCCACCAAACTCGTCGACAACCACTCCAAGGCTCTTTTTCTGTTGCAAGAATATGCGCATGAGCTTTTGGGCAGCCATGGTCTCAGGCACGAATGGCATCTTGCGGATGGCGTCCTGCCAGCGCTTGGGCTTCCTGAACATCTCGGAACTGTGGATATATCCCACCACATGGTCTATGTCACCCTTATATACCACAATCTTCGAGTTGCCGCTCTCTATGAACTTTTGCTTCAGCTCGTCGACGTCGCAGTCGTCCATGTCGACAGCGTTTATCTCAGTTCGCGGTATCATGCAGTCGCGCACCTTGGTATCGGGGAAGTCGAGCGCGTTTTGGAAAATCTTGACCTCATCGCCCACCTCATCACCACTTGGGGCACTGTCGATAGACGACTGCAGGAGATAGTCGAGGTCCACTTTAGTGAAACTTTTCTCCGACACTTCACGGTCTATCCTGATGCCCACCAACCTCAACATGACACGCGAGAGGAATGTGGAAATCTTGCTTATTGGCCACAAGACCACATAGAACAACGCCGCCATCGGCGCGAAGAAAGACAACAACTTGTTTGGGCTACTCTTAAAGAAAGTCTTTGGCAGGAACTCTCCCGTGAAAAGCATTATCAAGGTTGAGAGGATGGTGTCGAGTGTCACCCTCAACCCTACATCCACTCCGGAGAACACCGTAGAGTCGAAAATCCTCGCGAAAAGGATACCATAGATTACGAGCACGATATTGTTTCCGACGAGCATGGTGGAAACGAATCCGTTGGGGTGGCGATAGAAAAAGCTGATGAGCCTTTGCGAGAACATGTTCTTTTCCTTGTCCATCTCGGCCAACATCCTGTTGCTCGACACGAAGGCTATCTCCATGCCCGAGAAAAAGGCGGAGAGGACCATCGTGATTAAAATCTCAATGATTGATGACATGTCAACTTCAGCCATTTTTAACTTGCTTTCATTATCATTCGTTTACCGTTCTCACAGGTGTGGCCTTCTGTCTCTGGTTCATCAACGCGCTGTCTTGCGCCGCCTTAGCCGAATCGGAGCCAGCGGTAGAACCACCAAAGTCGGTGCTCTGGAAAGAGCCACGCGAGTTGGTCACCAAGTAATGGGTCATGCGCTCGTCGGAACGGAAGAAACTGCCCTGGAGCGTGCGTTCAGGTGTTACCAATCGAGAGAAGACATAAGAGTAGAGCTCATGGCGCGACTCATCCCAGAACAATTGCTCTGAGGTGAAACGCAAGCCCTCCTTGGTTCTCACCCTGACGCGCGAACGAAGTTCCCATAAATGCAACTGGTCGTAATAGTAGGCCGTGTCGCATTGTATATAAGCCTGGATGTGGAACTTCTCGTCGAACTGCTCAAGGAAGAGCCCCTTGTCAAAAGTCCAACGCGAAGGATGTTTCACAGCGTTTACATCCCACCGCTCCGTCACGATGCGATACTTTATGACCCCAGAGTCGGAAATGAGCGTATTGACACCCCAAGATGTCATGACGGACGCGGAGTCACGGTCACGAATGGCAGGAGCCGTGTGCTCTACGGCCTCTTGGCATGCAGATACAAAAAGAGCCAACAATACACATATTATAATAATATGCATATTGCCAACTCTCAATTTATTGCCATGATGACAGTTCTCGTCCATCATTGTTTATTGAACCTTCCATTTCGCGAACCAACGCTCGTTGAACGTCAGTCCTATATTTATGCGGAACGTGTTTTCCATGATATATTCGGCTGCGGAGCGGCGCACCCATTGCCCACTGATGTTGAGAATGGAACGATTGTTCCAGCTGTTCATGATTGGGATGCCAAATCCGAGGCTCGCGCTCAACTCCTTAGGCCCTTCAATGCCATTTATATAATAATAAGGTGTGGCATAAGACACTCCCACGCGATAGCGAACCCTGTTGAGGAAATGACGATTATACTCGCCTGGGCAATACTCGGCGCCCAACGTGACCCTGTGACGATCCTTGTACATTCCCGAGCGCATGGCGTAAGAAACCACGCCATTTTCGGAACGGTATTCCGGCTCTTCCACCTTGCCCCACTTTTGGAGAGTGTAGTCGGCGCAAACCCTTAACGAGTTGTTATGGCTGTACATTATTCCGGCACCTATGACCGTGGGCATCTCAAGGTGAAGCCTCGTGCCGTCCTTAGGATAAGACACCGTGTCAGCGACTTGCGTGGTTGGGTTAATGGAAACGATATTCAATGTTGGCTTTCCGCCTATCTTGTGTCCAAGCGAATAAGTGGCGCCAAACGTCATCTCGTCTTTCTTTGACAGGCGCAAGGCGTACTGCAAGCCAAAATCGACCTTATAGCTCTCCACGTCGGCAGTGGCGGTTTTCTGTATGGTGTTAATCGTGCTATTGCTGAAACTGTTGACAAGCGACTTGGTATAGTTGCCGTACAGGTAACCACCATTGACACCGATGGATAGGCCCTTGAACGGAGACCATCCCAAACCGAGGTAAACCTGATGAAGGCCACCAGAACCAGAGTAAATGTTGCTTGTGGTTGTGGAGTTGGCATCGTTGAGCTTCTCGGTGGTGAAATAAGAATATCCAATGTTGCTGTAAGGCAAATAGCCGAAACTCAAGCCAAAGTGGCGAAAGACGCGGAAACCGGCAATGATATACTCGAAGTCGGCGTTCTTGGCGTTCTTCTTTACGCCATTCTCGCTGAAATTGGTCAACTGCCCCGACAAACCCGCATCGAAGATAAACGACAAGCTGTCTAACGAAGAATAAGAGGCCGGGTTGAGATAGTTGACTTGATTGTGCACGTGGTAACCTATTCCGGCCCCGTCCATGCCACGGCTGAAGCCCGCCGACTGGTCGGAAAGCATGCCAAGGCCAAATTGGCTGTAAGGAGAATTAGTGCCGCTCTGCGCCGATGCCAATTGCGTGGACGCAAGCAGCAAGAGACCCGCCAAGATATTGATTTTTGTCTTCAATGCGTTCGTTATTTTAGTGATACTTTTAACTCTTTTATGAAAAATCAAGTGCAAAAGTATTGAAAAAAAACAATATAAACGCACGAAAGTCAAAATAATAAGGTATTTTTGCACTGTGAAAAAATATATGAGACATTTTAAGCAAACCATAACCCTGTTCATGCTGTTTTTCTCATTTGCCACCAACACGCTGGCAATGAAAGAATTGACACCGCTTGAACAAATGGACAGCGTCGACATAAGCCTATTGACATGTTCGCCCGGAAACGAGATTTGGAGCCTGTATGGCCACACGGCCATCAGGTTCGAAGACCGGTTGCACCATGTTGACTACTCAATCAATTACGGCATGTTCGACTTCAGGCAGAAGAACTTTGTCATAAGGTTCGTCTTCGGGCTCACCGATTATCAAATGGGCATCGAGGACTATGACCGATTTCTCGCCGATTATGGCAACGACGGGCGCGGGGTGGTGCAGCAAAAGCTCAACCTATCAAGGCAAGAGAAGCTCGACATAGCCAAGGCCATACAAGACAACTACGACCCGGCCGTGCGCACATATCGTTACAACTATTTTTACGACAACTGCACAACAAGGGCCCGCGACATTATAGTAAGGCATCTCTCTGGAAAGGTTAAATACAAGATTGACCCTTCCGTGGAATCATCATACAGGCAGATGATTCACCAGTGGAACCATGAACACCGCTGGATGGCTTTCGGCTGCGACCTCCTTCTCGGCGTGGGGGCGGACAGGAAGACCACATTCGCCCAACAACAGTTCATACCCAACACCCTGAGAAAAGACTTCGACAGGGCTATCGTAGTTGAGCCAAACGGACGCTCCCATCGCCTTGTGGCACAGACAGAGCAGACGCTAAAGCCAAGCCCGGAACCCGACGACAACGGCTTTTGGACGGCAGTGTCGCCCACGGTGCTTTTCACATTATTGTTCGCGCTGACATTATGTCTCTCCGTCTTGGAATACAGGCGCAAAAAAACACTTTGGGCTTACGACACCATTTTGCTCACCTTGACAGGACTTGCGGGCTTGGTGCTCTTCGCCATGATATTCTCGCAGCACCCGACGGTAAGGATAAACCTTCAGATACTGATACTCAACCCGTTGTCTATCATCCTTGTCTACCCTGTCTGCCGAAAAGCGTATAAGGGAAAGGCGCATTTCTATTGGAACATGCTCTTCGCCTTTGCCATCATCTTCCTTATCTGCGGACTTTTCCTGCAAAATTACGCGGAGGGAATGTGGATATTGGCTTGTTGTTTGCTGGCAAGGTGTATCACCAACCGCTTGATTTACTCAACACAAAAAAACAGGAACTAAGAAACAATGCGATATTTAGCACTTTTGGTAGCGGCGCTGACCACGGCAGAGATGCAGGCTTTTGAGCTTGCGCCACGCCTTGTCGTCAATGTGACTATCGACCAGCTTAGGTCCGACTATGTTGAGGCATTCAGCAATTTCTATTCACGATATGGCTTCAAGCGTCTGCTTGACGAGGGTCTCGTCTACGACGGTGCCACATATCCTTTCTTCCCAGTGGATTGCTCCTCGGCTTCGGCAAGCATATCCACAGGCGCCACTCCATTCTTCAACGGCATTATCGGTGACAGCTGGCTTGACCGCAAATCGTTGCAACCGACAAGCAGCGTAGACGACGGCAAAGGCTACTACTCTGCCGACAAGATCCGCACGAGCACAATTGGCGACGAACTGAAAGTGAGCTCCAACGGCCAAGCCCTCGTCTACTCGTTTGCCGCCAACAGCAAGTCGGCAATACTACTGGCGGGCCATGCCGCAGACGGATGCTATTGGCTGGACCAAAACGGCTTATGGACAACATCATCATACTACGAAAAAGCGTTGCCAAAATGGGTAAAAAACTACAACGAGGGCTTCGGTGAGCAATATCGCAAGCAGAAGAACCGCCAAGACAACGATAACGTAGTAGACATGACTCTTGCGGCCATCAACTCCACCAACATAGGCAAAGACGACACCTCTGACATAATAAATATCACCCTCTCAGCCACCAAGACAGACGGCAAGCCCGTGCACAACTGGCAAGAGGAGATGCAGAGCGTGTACCAACAACTGGACTACACGCTTGGAAGGTTGATAAACGGCATCGAGAAGCGCGTCAACATCCAGCAAGTGCTCTTCGTGGTCACCTCCACAGGCTACAACGAGGAGAAGCCTTCCGACCTCTCAAAATATCGCATACCCACGGGCACGTTCTATATCAACCGCACGGCGAGCCTACTGAACATGTACCTCGGGGCAATATACGGTTCAGGCAGGTACGTGGAGCAGGAATACGACAACGAGATATATCTTGACCATCGTCTCATAGAACAGAAGCGCATCTCCATGCCGGAGTTGCTCACACGCTCACAAGAGTTTCTCATGCAGAGCGCTGGCGTTGCCGATGTCTATACCAGCGAGAGGTTGCAATCGGGCAACAGCGACATACAGAAAATACGCGCGGGATACAACCCTATCCTCAGCGGCGACATAATAATTAATGTGGCACCAGGTTGGCGACTGCTCAACGAGAACACCCAACAAACCTCGATGAGCCGAGCGGGAGTGGTGCCTTTCCCAATAGTGTTTTTCGGAGACGGCATAAAGCACGAGCGGATAAAAGAACCCGTCACGGTTGACCGAATCGCGCCGACCATTGCCAAGACCATCCGCATACGCGCGCCAAACGCTTGCAGTGTCGCCCCTTTGTTTTAACCCCGAGAGCCTTACGCTTACCTTTCACCAACCAAAGATGGAAGGGCGAGAATCTTTGCAGGTTAAAATATTCTGATTATCAAATAGTTTTATTAACTTTGCATCCAAATAGAAAAAAGAACAACAAGATATGAACTTCAACAAGTTTTTAAAATCCATCTTTGGCGATAAGTCCAAACGAGACATGCGCCTCATTCAACCCCTCGTAGAGAAAGTCAAGGAGGTCTCGCCGGAGATAGAGAAGCTCACCAACGATGAGCTCCGCGCCAAGAGCAAGGAGATTCAAAAGTATGTACAAGACGCGGCTACGCCTTTCAAGGAGAAAATCAACGAATTGCGTGCCAAGATTGAGGACACGCCAATAGACGAGCGCGAGCCCATCTTCAACGAGATTGACAAGCAAGACAAGGACATGCTTGAGGCATTGGAGAAAGCCCTCAACGAGGTCATGCCGACAGCTTTCGCCATTGTGAAGGACACGGCACGCCGTTTCTCCCAGAACGCCGACACCGTGGTTACCGCCACGGACTTTGACCGTGAGCTTGCGGCCAACCCGAAAAACGACTTCATTACCATTGACGGCGACAAGGCCATCTACCACAACGAGTGGACCGCCGGCGGAAACAAGATACACTGGGACATGGTGCACTACGACGTGCAGCTCTTCGGTGGCATCGCGCTCCATCAAGGCAAGATAGCCGAGATGGCAACCGGTGAGGGTAAGACTCTCGTGGCCACGTTGCCTGTGTTCCTCAACGCCCTGACGGGCAACGGCGTGCACATGGTGACAGTGAACGATTACCTTGCCAAGCGTGACTCTGAATGGATGGGGCCTCTCTACGAGTTCCACGGACTGTCCGTAGACTGTATCGACAAGCACCAACCTAACTCACAAGAACGCCGCAAGGCTTACCAAGCCGACATCACCTTCGGTACGAACAATGAGTTCGGCTTCGACTACCTCCGTGACAACATGGCACTATCGCCAGACGACCTGGTACAGCGTCGCCACAACTTCGCCATCGTGGACGAGGTGGACTCCGTGCTCATTGATGACGCGCGTACACCTCTTATCATATCAGGTCCAGTGCCAAAGGGCGAGAACCAGATGTTCGAGGAGTATCAGCCTCTCGTGGAAAGGCTCTATGAGGTTCAGCGCAAGCAAGCAACAGAGCTGCTTGCCGACGCACGCCAGAAGATAAACGCCGGCCGTCAAGAGACCGACAAGAACAAGGCACAGCAACTGCTTGACGAGGGATTCCTCAGCTTGTATCGCTCGTTCAAGGCTCTGCCAAAAAACAAGGCACTTATCAAGTACCTCTCCGAGGAGGGCATAAAGAGCGGAATGCAGAAGACCGAGGAGATATACATGGAGAACAACAACCGCCGCATGCCGGAGGCTGTAAAGCCATTGTATTTCGTGGTGGACGAGAAGATGAACTCTGCCGACCTCACCGACAAGGGTGTAGACTGGCTCACCAACCAAGTGCACGACAAGGAACTCTTCGTGTTGCCCGACATCGCTTCTGAGCTCTCCGCATTAGAGAACGAGAAGGGACTTAGCGACCAAGAACGACTCGACAAAAAGGACAGCCTGCTGCAGCATTTCGCCGTGCAAAGCGAGCGTGTGCATACCTTACAGCAACTGCTCAAGGCTTACACCATGTTCAACAAGGACGATGAATATGTAGTCATTGATGGCGAGGTAAAGATTGTTGACGAGCAAACCGGCCGTATAATGGAAGGCCGTCGCTGGAGCGACGGACTGCACCAGGCCATCGAGGCCAAGGAGCACGTGAAGGTTGAGGCCGCGACACAAACCTTCGCCACCATAACGCTGCAAAACTACTTCCGCATGTACCACAAGCTCGCCGGCATGACCGGTACGGCATCAACAGAGGCCGGAGAGTTTTGGGACATATACAAGCTTGACGTGGTAGAGATTCCTACCAACCGACCAATAGCACGTAAAGACCTCGAGGACCGCGTCTACAAGACGCAAAGAGAAAAATACGCCGCCGTAATCGAGGAAGTTGAGGAGATGCGAGTAAGCGGACGTCCTTGTCTTGTAGGTACCACGTCAGTGGAGATTTCCGAGTTGCTCTCAAGGATGCTGACCATGAGAAAGATTCCACACCACGTACTCAACGCCAAGCTTCACCAAAAGGAGGCCATGATCGTGGCCGAGGCAGGAAAGAGCACGATGGGACAAGTTTACACCGCGTCAGACGGCAAGGCGTTCACCGACAAGCCTTCAGCCGTTCACTATCAGCAATCGCTAATCAACGATGCAACGGAGCACAAGAAGAAGTCAGACCCAGAACTCGTTGGCAAGAGCGCGGAAAGCCTTATACACAACGAGGAAAGACTACTTGGAGCCGTGACCATCGCCACCAACATGGCAGGTCGTGGTACCGATATCAAGCTCACCCCTGAAGTGAAAGCAGCCGGAGGTCTCGCCATTATCGGCACCACACGCCACGAGAGCCGTCGCGTGGACCGTCAGCTGCGTGGACGTGCAGGACGTCAAGGCGACCCAGGATCATCCGTATTCTACGTGTCGCTCGAGGATGAGCTGATGCGCAAATTCGGCTCAGAGCGCATAGCAAGGGTCATGGACCGTCTCGGCTTCGAGGATGGCGAGCGCATTGAAAGCCCAATGATCTCAAAGAGCATTGAGCGAGCGCAAAAGAAGGTCGAGGAGAACAACTTCGGCATCCGAAAGAACCTTCTCGAATATGATGACGTGATGAACAAACAGCGCACCGTGATATACGAGAAGCGCCGCCACGCCCTCATGGGCGAGCGCATCGGCATGGATATCACGAACATCATCTGGGATCGCGTGGTAAGCATCATAGAGAGAAACGACTATGCTGGATGCAAGGAGCAATTCCTGCAAATACTCGCCATGGAAGTGCCGATCACAGAAGAAAATTTCGAGAACACGGAACGTGGAGAACTTGAGGAGCGCGCGTTCCAAGAGGCCATGGCCGCTTTCAAGCGCAAGACAGACCGCATACAGTCTGACGCTTACCCTGTGATCAAGGATGTCTACGAGAACCAAGGCAACGTATACCAGTTCATTCTCATACCTATCACCGATGGTCGCCATGTAGTGCAACTGCGCGTCAACCTCAAGGAAGCATACGAGACAGAGGCCAAGAACATCGTGAGAGAGTTCGAGAAGTTTGTCGTGCTCCACATTATCGATGACGATTGGAAGGAGAATCTCCGTCAGCTTGATGAGCTTCGCCACTCTGTGCAGAATGCGTCTTACGAGCAAAAAGACCCTCTCCTCGTCTTCAAGTTGGAGAGTGCCAAGCTGTGGGATTCAATGATTGATGACATGAACAATCGCATAGCATCGTTCCTCACACGCGGGCAGATTCCAATGCAGCAAGCACCTGTGCAAGAGGCACAGCCCGTTGAGCACCAGCAAAGGTACAACGAGCAAAAGGTGAACCTTGACGAACAGGAAGAGGCACAGCGTCGCGCAGCCATGCAAGACACACGCGAAGGCGCGGCACAGGAACAAAGACGTGAACCCATCGTCAGAGAGAAAATGCCACGGCCTAACGACCCATGTCCATGCGGCAGCGGCAAAAAGTTCAAGAACTGCCACGGAAAAGGATTGAGATAATCATCAACAACACATAGATAGGCCACGGGCCTTGTCCACTTCGAGACAAGGCCCGTATTTTTTTTTATTTTATTAGTTGAGAGAAAAATGATGATATATCAAGGAAAAGCAGTAATTTTGCACCATAATAATAGTTAATTGACTTGTTAATGTCAAGTAAAGCACAATAATAGCACATTGATAGAGAAACACATCGTACTTGAAGACATTGACCCGGTAACATTCTATGGGGTCAACAACGGCCATCTACAAATGATCAAGTCGCTATACCCCAAGACACGCATAGTGGCAAGGGGGAACGTGCTGCGGGTGCTCGGTGACGAGGAAGACATGGCAAAGGTGGAAGAGGACATTGAAAACATGCGAAAGCACGTCCTAAAATACAACACCATCACCGAAGAGGACATCTTAGACATAGCCAAGGGCCAGAAGACGAAGGCTGACGCCACAAAAGACGTCTTGGTTTACAGCATCTCTGGAAGACCAATAAAAAGCCGATCGGAAAACCAGCAAGCTCTTGTTGATGCCTTCGAGAAAGACGACATGATATTTGCCGTAGGGCCCGCCGGAACAGGAAAGACATATCTCAGCATAGCACTTGCGGTAAGGGCACTGAAAGACAAGGATATCAAGAAGATAATACTTAGCCGACCGGCAGTAGAAGCCGGAGAGAAGCTCGGGTTCCTTCCTGGTGACATGAAAGACAAGATTGACCCGTATCTTCAGCCCCTCTACGACGCGCTTGAGGACATGATCCCCTCTGTCAAACTTCAAGACATGATGGAGAAGCATGTAATACAGATAGCACCACTGGCCTTCATGCGTGGCCGCACGCTATCAGATGCCGTGGTCATTCTTGATGAGGCACAAAACACGACACCAGCGCAGATAAGGATGTTCCTGACCAGAATGGGATGGAACACGAAGATGATTATCACGGGCGACATGACGCAAATAGACCTTCCAAGACAGCAGAAGAGCGGATTGAAAGAAGCCCTGCAAATACTGGATGGCGTAGAGGGCATATCCATTGTCAACCTCAACCAAAAAGACATAGTGAGACACAAGCTCGTGACAAGAATTGTAAAAGCCTACGGTGCTTACGACAAGAAAATAGCTTCGCTAAAATCAAATAATACTCAAAATGAAAGCATTGACAAGGACTGATTTCCATTTCGATGGACAGAAGAGTGTTTACCATGGTAAAGTGCGTGATGTTTACGACATCAACGACGACCTCATCGTAATGGTGGCTACCGACCGCATCTCGGCATTCGACGTGGTGTTGCCCAAGGGCATCCCATTCAAAGGCCAGGTACTCAACCAAATAGCCTCTAAGTTTCTTGACCTCACCTCAGACATTTGCCCCAACTGGAAGCTCGCGACACCAGATCCAATGGTCACCGTGGGCCTGAAATGCGAGGGATTCCGTGTAGAGATGATTATCCGTGGCATTCTCACGGGTTCCGCATGGAGAGAGTACAAAAACGGTTGCCGTGAGCTTTGCGGCGTGAAGTTGCCCGATGGCATGCACGAGAACGAGCGTTTCCCAGAACCAATCATCACTCCGACAACAAAAGCCGACGAGGGCCACGACATGAATATCTCCAAGGAAGAGATTATCAAGCAGGGCATCGTATCGGCAGAGGATTATGCGGTCATAGAGGACTGGACACGCAAGCTCTTCGCTCGCGGACAAGAAATTGCCGCCAAGCATGGCCTCATTCTTGTCGACACCAAGTATGAGTTTGGCAAACGCGACGGCAAGCTCTATCTTATCGACGAAATCCATACGCCAGACTCAAGCCGCTATTTCTATGCTGACGGCTATGAGGAGCGCTTCGCAAAGGGCGAGCCACAAAAACAGCTTTCAAAGGAATTCGTGCGCCAATGGCTCATTGAACACGATTTCATGAACCAGCCTGGCCAGAAGATGCCAGAGATTACCGATGAGTATGCCGAGAGCGTATCGGATAGGTATATCGAGCTTTACGAGCATATCACAGGCGAGAAGTTTGACAAGGCTGCCGAGGAAGGCGACATCGCGGCAAGAATTGAGAAGAACGTGAAAGCCTGGCTTGCCACAAGAAAATAAATGTACGAACAGGAAAAGATAAAACCCTACGACAAGCAAGGGGAGAAGGGCAAATTAGTGGAAGCGATGTTCGACAACATCGCTCCCACTTACGACACGCTCAACCATCGCCTGTCGTGGGACATCGACAAGGGTTGGCGCAAGAAGGCCATCAAGCTTCTCGCGCCATTCCATCCGAAGTCTGTTCTCGACATTGCCACGGGCACTGGCGACTTCGCCATTCTCGCAGCGAAAACCTTGAAGCCCGAAAAACTCATAGGAGCCGACATCTCTGAAGGCATGATGAAGATAGGAAGGCAGAAAGTTGAAAAAGCGGGATTTAAGAACGTGGTGTCCTTCAAGAAAGAAGACTGCATGGCCATGTCTTTTGAAAACGACAGTTTCGACGCGGTGACCGCTGCCTTTGGCATACGCAACTTCCAAGACCTTGACAGAGGGTTAAAGGAAATGTGCAGGGTACTCAAAAAAGGCGGACACCTGAGCATTGCCGAGCTCACCGCTCCCGTCTCATTTCCCATGAGGCAACTATTCCACATTTACTCTCATTCCATCTTGCCTATTTATGGCAGGCTAATAAGCAAAGACCAAAGTGCATACAGCTATCTCACGGCCACTATTGAAGCTTTCCCCCAAGGAGAGCGAATGATGGATATTCTCAAGAGGGCAGGTTTCAGCAAGGTGAGTTTCCAAAGGCTGACATTTGGCATTTGCACAATCTATTTTGCCGAGAAATAAGCACAACCTACACGACAAACACACTTCATCATATGGATAAATACGGACTGATAGGCTATCCACTGGTACACTCATTCTCAATAAGTTATTTCAACGAGAAGTTCCAGAATGAGGACATAGACGCCATTTACGAGAACTACGAGATTTCTTCCATTGAGCAACTGACCGAAGTCCTCGACACAAACCCTGAGCTTCGCGGGCTTAACGTCACCATCCCATACAAGGAAAAAGTGATTAGCTACCTCGACAGCCTCAGTCCAGAGGCAAGGGAGATCGGAGCCGTAAACGTGATCAAGATAGAGCACAAAGGAAAAAAGACTGTCTTGAAAGGATACAACAGTGATGTCATCGGGTTCACGCGCAGCATCGAGCCTTTGCTTGAGCCATATCATAAAAAAGCCTTGATTTTAGGAACAGGTGGAGCATCCAAGGCCATCGAGTTCGGATTGAAGTCTTTGAAGTTGGAAACCTTGAAAGTGAGTCGCACAGGAAAAGGCGGAGCCTTCAAATACGAAGACTTGACCCCTGAGATGATAAAGGAATATAACGTCATCGTCAATTGCACCCCATGTGGAATGTTTCCTCATAGCGATGAATGTCCAAACCTGCCTTACGATGCCATGGACAGCCATACCCTACTCTACGACCTCATTTATAATCCCGACGAGACCCTTTTCCTCAACAAGGGTAAGGAAAAGGGAGCTGTCGTGAAAAACGGACTGGAAATGCTTTTATTGCAAGCCTTTGCAAGTTGGGAATTCTGGAATAAATAACACAAGATATGAACAATAGATACATGATGCGCGGTGTTTCCGCCGCAAAGGAAGATGTTCACAACGCCATAAAGAACATCGACAAGGGTATTTTCCCTCAAGCTTTCTGCAAGATCATCCCCGACACTCTCGGTGGTGACCCAGACTATTGCAACATTATGCATGCCGATGGAGCAGGCACAAAATCGTCGCTGGCTTACATGTACTGGAAAGAGACTGGAGACTTGAGCGTATGGAAAGGCATTGCCCAAGACGCCGTGGTGATGAACACCGACGACTTGCTTTGCGTGGGTGCCGTGGACAATATTCTCGTATCGTCTACCATAGGAAGAAACAAGATGCTTGTTCCTGGCGAGGTGATTTCCGCCGTCATCAATGGAACCGACGAGTTTCTCGCGCAATTGCGTGAAATGGGAATCGGCATCTGGCCGACAGGTGGCGAGACTGCCGACGTGGGCGACCTCGTGAGAACTATCATCGTCGACTCAACCGTCACATGTCGCATGAAGCGCAGCGACGTGATAAACAACGCCAACATTCAACCGGGTGATGTAATCGTAGGTTTAAGTTCAACAGGCCAAGCTACCTATGAAGACCGCTATAATGGAGGAATGGGAAGCAACGGCCTGACAAGCGCGCGTCACGATGTCTTCGCCAAGTATCTTGCCGAGAAATTCCCTGAGAGTTATGACCACGAGGTGCCTAACGATCTCGTGTACAGTGGCAAATACCATCTAACCGACAAGATAGACGGCCTTGACGTGGACGCCGGACAACTCGTGCTTTCCCCAACACGCACCTATGCCCCCGTGATTAGGAAACTCATTGACGACATGCGTCCGGAGATTCACGGAATGGTGCATTGCACAGGCGGAGCGCAAACTAAAGTCCTGCATTTCGTTAACGACAATTGCCGTGTGGTGAAAGACAACATGTTCCCCATCCCGCCATTGTTCAAGATTATCCACGACTGCTCGGGTACCGACTGGAAAGAGATGTACCAGGTGTTCAACATGGGACACCGCATGGAGATTTACGTCCGTCCGGAGGTTGCCGACAAGGTTATCGCCATCAGCCAGCAGTTCAATATCGACGCGCAAGTCATCGGCCACATAGAGGAGGGCAAGCGTTCATTAACCATAAAGTCGGAATACGGAGAATTCAACTATTAATGGAATAAGCAACATACACTAATGGCTGAAAAAAACACGATACTTCAAAAACTTGACGGTCTTGAGGCGCGCTACGAAGAGGTTTCGACCTTGATAACCGACCCGGAAGTCATCGCCGACCAAAACAGATACGTCAAGTTGACCAAGGAATACAAGGAGCTTGGCGACATCATGGATGCGCGCAAGCGATACGTAGCTTGTCTCAATGCCATAAAAGAGTCGAAAGACATCATTGTCAACGAAAGCGACCCTGACATGAAAGCCATGGCAAGGGAAGAGCTGCAAGACAACGAGGCGTTACAACCAAAGCTGGAAGAGGAGATAAAGTTGCTGCTCGTGCCGAAGGACCCTGAGGATGGCAAGAACGTGCAGATGGAGATTCGTGCTGGCACTGGTGGCGACGAAGCCGCCCTTTTTGCCGGAGACCTCTTTAATATGTATAAGCGCTATTGTGACTCCAAGGGTTGGAACGTCAGCGTGACTTCATTCAACGAGGGTGCCGTTGGCGGCTACAAGGAGATTGACTTCGCCGTAAGTGGCGACAACGTATATGGCACCTTGAAATACGAGTCGGGCGTTCACCGCGTGCAGCGCGTGCCGGCCACGGAAACGCAAGGTCGCATGCACACCAGCGCGGCTACCGTGGCAGTATTGCCTGAGGCCGAGAAGTTTGAGGTGCACATCGACGAGAGCAAGATTAAGTGGGACACCTTCCGTTCCAGTGGCGCCGGTGGCCAGAACGTCAACAAGGTGAGTTCCGGCGTGCGCTTGCGCTATCCATGGAAGAACCCGGAGACGGGCGAAGAGGAGGAAATTCTCATTGAGTGTACGGAAACGCGCGACCAGCCAAAGAACAAGGAGCGCGCGTTGAGCCGCCTATACACTTTCGTCTACGACCGTGAACACGCTAAATATGTTGGCGACATTCAAAACCGACGCAAATCGCTTGTCTCCACTGGCGACCGCTCGGCAAAGATACGCACATACAACTATCCTCAAGGAAGGGTCACCGACCACCGCATAGGATACACCATACACGACCTGCAAGGCTTCATGAATGGCAACATTCAAGACATGATAGACCACTTGACGGTGGCCGAGAACGCGGAGAAGCTCAAGGAGAACGAGCTGTAGGACAAAAATAACGTCACAGGCAAATGGCAAGATTCTGGACACGAAAGAAAGAGGATTATTCCAAAGACGAGAAAACCATGCAATGCACCGATTTCCTCGTTAGGCTTACCAATCACAAGAAAGATGACGCCTTGGAGAATCCAAAATTGGAAAACAACAAATAATCATAAAACACAATTCACATTGTCATGAATAGACAACAACTTGTCAAGGAGATTTTCACCAAGAAGACATTTCTCTGCGTAGGTCTCGACACTGACATCAACAAGATACCTGACTTCTTGAAGAACGACAAGAATGCCATTTTTGAGTTCAACAAGGCCATCATCGACGCCACCGCTCCTTATTGCGTGGCATATAAGCCAAACTTGGCGTTCTATGAATGCTATGGCGTTGATGGCATCAATGCCTTTGAGAGAACGATAAGCTACATACGTGGTGCATACCCCAACCATTTCATCATAGCTGACGCGAAGCGTGGCGACATCGGCAACACCTCCGCCATGTACGCCAAGTCTTTCTTCGAAGGATTCAATGTCGACGCGCTAACCGTAGCACCTTACATGGGCGAAGACAGCGTCACCCCGTTCCTCGAATACAAGGACAAGTGGGTCATCGTGCTCGCATTGACAAGCAACAAGGGCAGCCACGACTTCCAACTCACCGAGGACAACAGCGGCGAGCCTCTTTTCGAGAAAGTGATACGCAAGACCCAGCAATGGGGCACTGAGGAGAACATGATGTACGTGGTTGGCGCTACGCAGGGCAAGATGTTCAGCGACATTCGCCGAGTGGCACCAAACAGTTTTCTCCTCGTTCCCGGTGTCGGCGCGCAAGGCGGAAGCCTGCAAGAAGTGTGCAAGTATGGCATTATCAAAGACTGCGGACTCCTTGTCAACTCAAGCCGTGGAATCATCTACGCCGGCCACGACGAACATTTCGCCGACGCTGCAAAGCAAAAGGCAAGAGAGCTGCAGCAGCAAATGCAAGCTGAACTCGAAAAACTCTGATTACCATTACGACAACTGACCATTTCAACAGTTGTTTTTATTACTGTCAATTTTCTCAAACGGCGTGTAAGTGTGCAACTACACGCCGTTTGTTTAATAAAAAAGACTAATATTCAGGCTATCATCCGACAGTTAGAAAATAATTCATTATTTTTGCAGAAACATTTCAAAACAACCACAACATGGAATTCTCTGCAAAACAGATAGCCCAGTTTATTCAGGGAAGAGTAGAAGGCGATGAAAATGCCACCGTTCACACTTTCGCGAAGATAGAGGAAGGCGTGCCAGGCTCTATCTCTTTCCTTGCCAACCCGAAATATATCCAATATATCTATAATACCAAGGCGAGCATTGTGCTCGTTGACGACAGCTTCGATTTCGAGCACCCGGTCAAGACCACGCTCATACGGGTGAAGAACGCCCGCGACTGCGTGGCCAAGCTCCTGCAACTCTATGCGGCAAGCGCCCCCAAGAAGAAGGGCATAGACCCTCTCGCCTTTGTCTCACCAAAAGCCAAGATTGGTAACGACTGCTATATCGGTGCTTTCGCTTATATAGCCGATGGCGTGGAGATTGGAGATGGCTGCCAAATCTACCCCAACGTCACCATCATGGAAGGTGTCAAGGTTGGCGCCAACTGCCTTTTCTACCCACACGTGAGCATTTACCACGGCTGCCATATCGGCAACAATGTCGTGTTGCATTCCGGCACGGTCATTGGCGCCGACGGCTTCGGCTTCGCGCCAAATCCGGAAACCAATCAATACGACAAGATTCCGCAGATAGGCATCGTGACCATTGAAGACGACGTTGAGATAGGTGCCAACTCGTGCGTGGACCGCTCCACGATGGGCACGACCACGATAAGAAAGGGCGTGAAACTCGACAACCTCGTGCAGATTGCCCACAACACCGACATAGGCGAAAACACCGTGATGTCGGCTCAAGTGGGTGTGGCTGGCTCAACGAAAGTGGGTCAGTGGTGCATGTTCGGAGGACAAGTGGGTGTTTCGGGCCATATCACCATAGGCGACCGCGTAATGCTTGGAGCACAGTCGGGAGCGCCGTCATCACTTAAAAGCAACCAGATGCTTATCGGCACACCGCCAATGGGCAAGATGGCTTTCTTCCGTAGCCATGCCTTGATGAGCAAGTTGCCTGACCTTTACAGGCAGCTCAACGAACTGCAAAAAGAGGTTGCCGAATTAAAGAACTCTAAGAAATAAGAAGACTTATGAACGCTGAAAAACAAAAAACGCTGGGTGGCAGTTTCTCGCTCTTCGGAAAGGGCTTGCACACAGGCTTGAGCCTTACGGTCACCTTCAACCCCGCGCCAGAGAATACAGGATACAAGATACAACGAATAGACCTCGAAGGTCAACCCATCATAGAGGCCATCGCCGAGAATGTAGTCGCCACAAATCGTGGCACGGTGCTCCAGAAAGGTGAGGCAAGGGTCTCCACCGTAGAGCATGGCATGTCTGCACTCTACGCCCTCGGAATAGACAACTGCCTCATACAGGTCAATGGCCCAGAGTTCCCGATCCTTGACGGCGCTGCCGACTTGTATGTTGAGCAAATCAAGAAGGTGGGCATAGTAGACCAAAACGCGCCAAAAGACTATTATATAATCCGCAAGAAGATTGAGGTCAGGGACGAGGACAACGAGTCGGTGATTACCATCCTCCCCGACGAGGACTTCTCCATAACGGCGATGTGCTCGTTCAACTCCAAGTTCATAAGCTCGCAGTTCGCCACTCTCGACAGCATCGACAAGTATGCCACAGACATAGCGCCAGCGCGAACCTTTGTCTTCGTGCGCGACATAGTGCCATTGCTTGAGGCCAACCTCATAAAGGGTGGCGATCTCGACAACGCCATCGTCATATATGAGCAGCAAGTGGAACAAGCCAAGCTCGACAAGCTTGCCGACCTGCTTCACGTGCCACATATCGACGCCACGAAGATTGGCTACATCCAGCACCGCCCATTGCAGTGGGACAACGAGTGCACGCGCCACAAGCTGCTCGACATTATCGGCGACATGGCCCTTATTGGCAAACCCATCAAGGGTCGCATCATCGCCACACGTCCTGGCCACACGGTGAACAACAAGTTCGCGCGGCTCATGCGCAAGGAGATTCGCAAGCATGAGGTGCAAGCCCCAATATACGATTCCAACGAGGAGCCTCTCATGGACAATATCCGCATACGTCAGCTCCTGCCACATCGCTATCCCATGCAGCTTGTCGACAAGATTGTCGCAATGGGTGCAAGCACTATCGTCGGCGTGAAAAACGTGACATCTAACGAACCGTTCTTCCAAGGCCATTTTCCACAGGAGCCTGTCATGCCAGGCGTGCTTCAAATTGAGGCGATGGCTCAATGCGGTGGTTTACTCGTGCTCAGCCAGCTCCAAGATCCAGAGAAATGGTCAACCTATTTCTTGAAAATAGACGACGTGAAGTTCAGGCACAAGGTGGTACCAGGCGACACGCTGCTTTTCCGCGTAGAGCTTCTCGGCCCTGTGCGCCACGGCATCAGCTCCATGAAAGGCTACATGTTCGTAGGCGACCATGTGGTGTCGGAGGCAACGTTCACGGCACAAATCGTGAAGAACAAAGAGTGAAGAATCAACAATAATATTTATCACAAAGAATTTTACAATGAATCAGATAAGCCCATTGGCATTCGTTGACCCGGATGCGAAACTTGGAGACAACAACGTCATAGGTCCGTTCTGCTTTATCGACAAGAACACCGTCATTGGCGACAACAACGTGCTGCACAACAGCGTGACCATCAATTATGGCGCGCGCATAGGCAACAACAATGAGGTATTTCCTGGAGCAAGCCTTTCCACCAAGCCACAAGACTTGAAGTTCAGGGGCGAAGACACACAGTGCTTCATCGGCGATGGCAACAGCATACGCGAGAACGTCACTATCTCGCGCGGCACGGCTTCAAAGGGGAAGACCGTGGTTGGCAACAACAACCTCCTCATGGAGAACATGCACATAGCCCACGACTGCGTGGTCGGCAGCAAGTGCATCATCGGCAACTCAACGAAGTTTGCCGGCGAGGTGACCATCGACGACAACGCCATCATCTCCGCCACCGTGCTCTGCCATCAGTTCTGCAAGATTGGCGGATACGTCATGATTCAGGGAGGGTGCCGCTTCAGCCAGGACATTCCGCCATACATCATCGCCGGCAAGGAGCCCACTAAGTATTGTGGCGTCAACCTGGTGGGGCTGCGCCGCCACGGGTTCAGCAACGAGTTGATAGACCTTATCCACAATGCCTACCGCCTCATCTACAGCGAGGGCATCATCGCCGACGGTCTGAAGAAGGTGCAGAGCGAGCTGCAAGTGACACCAGAGATTCAATACATCATCGACTTTATCTCAACGTCTAAGCGCGGCATCATCAGATAACATTGAATACACTGTTTGTTCTTCTCGGCCCAACGGGCGTGGGCAAAAGCGAGGCCGCGCTGACCATTGCCAAGCACCTCGGCTCACCGGTAATCAATGCCGACTCTCGGCAGATATACGCTGAGATACCAATAGGTACCGCCGCCCCCACCACACGGCAACAGGAAGAGGCAAGACATTATTTCGTCGGCAACCACCGCGTCGACGACTATTATAGCGCGTCGCTCTATGAGGAGGATTGTTTCTCCCTCATAGGGCGACTTTTTTGTGGCAACGAGGATGGCACGCGCCATGAGAACCTCCTTCTCACGGGCGGAAGCATGATGTACATCGACGCGGTATGCAAAGGCATAGACGACATCCCTACCATCAACGACGAGACACGCCTTTGGATGAAGCGACGTCTCGATAGCGAGGGCCTGGCTTCACTCGTGGAGGAACTGCGCACGGTAGACCCAGACTATTATGGCATCGTGGACAAGAACAATCCTCGACGCGTCATCCACGCATTGGAGATTTGCCACCAGTCGGGACGCACATACACGTCGTTCCGGAAAGGCACCGTCAAGCAGCGGCCCTTCCGCATCGTGAAGATTGGACTGAACCGTCCACGCGAGGAGATGTATGAGCGCATCAATGCGCGGGTATTGGCAATGGTCAACGAAGGTCTCATGGATGAGGCATTAGCCGTTTATGACAAAAGGTCGGCAAATGCCCTCAACACAGTTGGCTTCAAAGAATCGTTCGACTATCTCGACGGTCTCATAACCCTTGATGAGGCTATCCGCCAGATACAGTCGAACACCCGACGCTATATGCGCAAGCAGCTGACGTGGTTCAAGAAAGACCCTGCCACACGGTGGTTCTGCCCCGACGACCTGCAAGACATCATCAGCCTCATTGACACATATTTATAAATATTGCTTTCAGCAATGATTGTCTTTAGTCGTCTTCATCCATGGTCAACTGATTGAGATTCTTCGCGAGCTTTTCCTTCAATTTTTCAAGGAAGGTCTTATGCGATGGCTTCTGTCCGCCATTGACAATTTTTGGCTCTGACTGCGACGCTGAGTTTGGAGTGGCATCCGGTTCTGACAGCGACGTATAGTCAACAGAAACGGTAACAGGCGCATCATCCTCCTGCTCCTCCGGTTTTGTGACGGCGGCAGAATCGCTCAAATCTTTCGCGGGCGTTTCCGTTGGCTTGTCTTCAGCCTTTTTAGCATACATTCTGCATCCTTCCAATGGCTCCCTGTATAGTTTGGAGATGATTTGGTTGTAGTAGTTATCATCCTGCCTTTCTTCGGCTGTCGACTCATCAGGCATGAACTTGTTGTCGAGACCGGTGGCGAGGATAATCACCTTAGCGTCCTTACCCAGCGTGTTATCGTCTGAAGTACCCCAAATGACATTGATATTTGGGTTTAATCCATACATGAAAGAGTCAATCTCTCGCACCTCACTTACAAACAAAGGCGCGTCATCGCTGGTGTAAATATTAAAGAGGATGTTCTTGGCTTTGGTGATGTCACTGCCATACAGCAAAGGCGACTCAAGCGCGTTCACAATGGCTTTCTCCACCCTTCGCTCGCCTTTGGCCCGTCCAATGGCCATTATGGCGCCTCCGCCATTGCGCATCGTGCTTTCAACGTCACGGAAGTCAAGGTTGATATTACCTTCCAATGTTATCAATTCCGAGATGCTCTTAACAGCGTTGCACAGTATCTGGTCGGCAGCCTTAAACGCTTGTTTCAAAGCAAGCTCAGAGTCGGAATATACGTCGCATATGCTCTCATTGTTAATGATAAGAAGTGAGTCAACGTTCTTACGCATCTCTTCCACGCCTTTTAGCGCCTTTATGATCTTGTTTTTCTTCTCAAAGAAGAAAGGTATGGTCACGATGCCTATGGTGAGAATGCCCATTCCTTGCGCCACCGAAGCGATGATTGGCGCCGCGCCCGTTCCGGTGCCGCCTCCCATACCAGCTGTCACGAAACACATTTTGGTATTGTCGTCGAAAAGCCGCTTCACCTGCTCTTTGGTCTTCAGCGCCTCTTGTCTGCCAAGTTCCGGGTCAGAGCCAGCCCCAAGCCCACTGTCACCGAGAAGAACCTTTACGGGTATTGGCGAATTGGACAGCGACTGGCTATCAGTGTTGCAAACGGCAAAAGACACATTGGCTATGCCTTCCTCTGCCATGTTCTTAACGGCATTGCAGCCACCGCCGCCCACTCCAACAACCTTGATTATCTGCTTTGAAGTGTCTTCCACCGGACCAAAATCCAAACCTGTATAAGTGCTATTGTCCATGATTCTTTTTCTTTGTCGCAAAATTAATGAAACAATAGGACAAAACCGTGACCCAAGGTCACCGCAAGCCTTGCAGAACAAAAAAAACATGAAAACCAAGCTGAAAAAACGTGGTAATAACTAACTTTGCACCACGATGTCAAACGAGAGTATAAATGATGAGACAGCTCTTGACAAGGCTCGGCAACTTCGCCAACTTGTCAACGATTTGCGGATAATGGGGCGCGACGACTTATTGCTGCGTGCCATTACCGTTCCCGTGCTCGAAGAGTTGCGCATAGAGGCCGCACGAGGTTCCTTGAGCAAACTGATTATAACCGACGACTACAGGATCGTGCTTGCTGATAGCAACAAGGAGGTGCCGCTGACACCTATCCACCGCGCCGTCTACCTGTTGTTTCTAAACCATCCCGAGGGTATAGAGTTCAAGCTCATGAACGACTATCATGATGAATTGCTGGAAATATATCGCAACATCTCCCCGACTACGGACATCGCAAAAGCCGAAGAGACCGTAAACCGACTTACCAACCCTCTCAACAACGCCCTCAACGAGAAATGCTCACGCATAAAGGCCGCGTTCTGCGGTATGATGGACGACTACTCCGCAAGTTATTACATCATAGACAGCCAAGCACAACAAATGATCGCGGGGTCTCCCCGCAAATGGTTTCGCAGGCTAAAGGCCATCAAGCTGCCTCGCGAGCTCGTGTCTTACGAACATTCTTAGGCGTCATCCCACTACAACCTCGTCAACGAACCACTATGCGGGGTTGCCCAAGCCATGATGCCAAGACCGACTCAAGCGCCGCGACCTACAACAATAACACGCGTAATGACCTCAACATGTTTTTAGGGGGGTGGCTTCTTTGTTTTATCACATCCTGATTAATATCAGGCTCTTACGGAATTTGGAGTGATGGTTCTTACGAAAGAAGGCAACACAGCATCGGCCTTGTATTAATCCATGACACGCACCATGACGTAAACGTTGAATTGTAAAATATTATTGCCGAAATTTAACACTTGAAAACAGG
>JALEJI010000058.1 GCA_022769825.1 Prevotella sp.
TTTTTCCGCTCTAAATGCACCTGTTCTGAAGTGTTAAATTTTGGCAATAATATTTTACAATTCAGAACAAGTCGAGCTTGTTTTTCCTGGCCTCGTCCAATGGCTTGAGCCTGACTTGTTCTTGTCGGTATTCCTCGCGAAGCTTGGCGTAGCGGGCGTTCAGTTCGTCCACGAAGGTCTTGCGCTCTTTCTCGTTCATCAGTTTGGCGAGTATCGCCGCGCTTTGCGACGCGTCTTTCTGCCATATCACCGGGCCTTTATAGGCTGGCGCTATCTTCAAGGCCGTGTGCATCTCCGATGTCGTGGCTCCGCCAATGAGCACGGGTATCGTCAGTCCGGCCTTGTCCATCTCCCTCACGGTGTTCACCATCTCGTCGAGCGAGGGCGTTATCAGTCCGCTCAGGCCCACCACGTCGGCGTGTGCGCTTATTGCCTTTTTCACTATTTGGTCGGCAGGCACCATGACGCCCATGTCTATGACCTCATAGTTGTTGCAGGCCACCACCACGCTCACGATGTTCTTGCCAATGTCGTGTACGTCGCCTTTCACGGTCGCCATCACCACGGTTCCGGCGGTAGAGGCTCCGCCGGTCTTTTCTGCCTCTATGTATGGCTGGAGTATTGCCACGGCTTGTTTCATTGTCCTTGCCGTTTTCACCACTTGCGGCAAGAACATCTTGCCGTCGCCGAAGAGCTTGCCGACGACGTTCATGCCGTCCATGAGTGGCCCTTCGATGATATCCACGGTGCGAGGAAACTCCTTTATGGCTTCTTCCAGGTCTTCTTTCAGGTAGTCGCCGATGCCTTTGCGCAGGGCGTAGACAAGGCGGTCGTGTAGCGGTTCCTTTCTCCATTTGTCAGTGTTGGTGGTCTTGGGTACCACTCCGCCGTTTGCGGCTTTCTGCGCCTCTTTTTCCGCGAGTTTGCGTTCCGCGAGCTCCGTCAGTTTGTCGGCGGCCCCGTGGTAGCGGTCAAGGATGGCGTCTTCCAATATCTTGAGCTCGTCGGCCGGGATGTCCGAGTAAGTCACCTTCGTCGAAGGGTTCACGATGCCGAAGTCCATTCCCGCTTTGGTGGCGTGGTAAAGGAACACGGCGTGCATGGCCTCGCGTATATAGTTGTTGCCACGGAAAGAGAAGCTCAGGTTGCTCACGCCGCCGCTCACGTGCGCGCCCTTGAGGTTCTCGCGAATCCATCGCGTGGAGCGGATAAACTCCAAGGCATAGCCGTCGTGCTCTTCAATGCCTGTGGCTATCGACAGGATGTTGGGGTCGAAGATTATGTCGAGAGGGTTCATGCCCACATCTTCCGTCAGCAGCTTGTAGGCGCGGCTGGCTATCTCCACCCTCCGCTCATAGGTCGTGGCTTGTCCCTTCTCGTCGAAGCACATCACCACGACAGCCGCGCCGAAGCGTCTCACGTCGCGGGCGTGGGCGAGAAAGACGTCTTCGCCTTCCTTCAGCGAGATGGAGTTCACGATGCATTTGCCTTGCAGGCATTTCAGTCCGGCTGTCACCACGTCCCATTTCGATGAGTCGATCATCACCGGCACCTTTGATATGTCTGGCTCCGAGGCTACGAGGTTCAGGAAGTTCACCATCTCCTCCTTGGCGTCAAGCAGCGCGTCGTCCATGTTCACGTCGATGACGAGGGCCCCGTCCTCAACCTGCTTGCGCGCTATGGAGAGTGCCTCCTCAAAGTTCTTCTCCTTTATAAGCCTGAGAAACTTTCTGCTGCCAGCCACGTTGCATCGCTCGCCCACGTTCACGAAACGCACGTCGCTGTTCACGTCGAGGAGCTCCAGGCCCGAGAGCCACAGGGTCGACGGCTTGGGTTGCGGCACGTGTGGCCGTTTGCCTTGCGACAGCGCGCTGTATCTCTCAATGAACGAGTAGTCGGTGCCGCAGCATCCGCCCACGATGTTCACCAAGCCCTCATCCATCCATTCGCCAATGAGCGGGGCCATGCTCTCCGCCGTCTCGTCGTATCCGCCCATGGCGTTGGGCATACCGGCGTTGGGGTAGGCTGATATATAATAAGGTGCCTTGCGTGCCAGGTCTTCAAGAAACGGCTTCATCTCCCGGGCACCGAACGAGCAGTTCAGGCCGACGGAAAAGATGGGGTAGGAACTCATGCTGCCGAGAAAGGCGTCCAGCGTCTGGCCGCTGAGCGTGCGTCCGGCGAGGTCGCTCACCGAAACGCTCATCATTATGGGCAAGTCCACGCCATGTTTCCGCATCACGCTCATCGCGGCGTCGATGGCGCACTTGGCGTTGAGCGTGTCAAAGATTGTCTCTATCAGTATGGCGTCCACGCCACCCTCTATTAAGCTGTCTATTTGTTCGGTGTAGTCGGTCCAAAGCTCATCATAAGTCAGTTCGCGCGATGCCGGGTTCGTCACGTCAGCCGACATCGACAGCGTCTTGTTTGTTGGCCCTACCGATCCAGCCACGAAGCGGGGCCATTCCTCTGTGGAAAACTCGTCGGCGGCTTGGCGTGCGAGCTTGGCTCCGGCAAGGGCCATGTCGTGGGCTGCGTCTTCCAGATGATAGTCGGCTTGTGACACGCGTTGCGACGAGAACGTATTAGTCTCTATGATGTCTGCGCCTGCGCTCAGGTAACGACGGTGGATGTCAAGGATGACATCGGGACGAGTCAAGTTGAGCATGTCGTTGTTGCCTTTCGTCTGCCCGGCCACGTCCTTGAACCTTTCGCCACGAAAGTCATCCTCAGTCAGACCGCGCTTTTGGATGACCGTGCCTAAGGCTCCGTCCAATATCATTATTTTCTCTTTTACTATATCTTGTATTCTTTTCATCTCTTCTTTAATATTGATATTAATAATGCCACACTTATTTAGTATGATGCACTTTTTAATATGGTATGCAAAATTACCATTTTCCAACCACAAATTGAAAAGGTAGCGTTAAAAGTTGTCAGCATCCCAGTTGAATAATGCTGGCTAAGTCTATCTTGTCTATAAATGTCCATCCGGTCTATAAAGTCCATCCCGTCCCATCTTGTCCATCTGTCTATAATAGTCTATCCTGTCTATAATAGTCTATAAAGTCTATCCCGTCTAAAAACCGCCCATTCCCTTGATTTGCATCAATTATCCATCATTTTTGAAAAATAATCGCCAAAACATTTGGAGGGTATCGCAAAAGTCTATACCTTTGCACTCGCTTTTCGGAAATACACCGGTTGGCAAACAAGAAAAGAGTTCTTTGAAGAGATTTACATAAACAGAGAAGTAGTACAAGAAGCGAGCCGTACACATTATATAATATATGGTGTATGCGGCTTGGGTAGAAAAACGAACCGTTCAATTCTCCCCGCGGGTGAGCGCAGGGCCAAGCTTGCTTGGGCCGTGCCGAACCAAGTGGGGAATGTCTCCAACGAGACGATTTTGAAGAGTGAAGTTCAGACTTCCGATTCGATGAAAAAGGATGAGCGTCCTGGACAGAGCAAACTTGCCTTCCGAGGTTTCGGCCTTGGAAGGTGAAACATGATATTTTACAATGGAGAGTTTGATCCTGGCTCAGGATGAACGCTAGCTACAGGCCTAACACATGCAAGTCGAGGGGAAACGGCAGCTTAGCTCGCTAAGCTGGACGTCGACCGGCGCACGGGTGAGTAACGCGTATCCAACCTGCCCCACGGTGAGGGATAACCCGCGGAAACGCGGCCTAATACCTCATGGCCTCCGAGCTTGACATCAACCTTGGAGTAAAGATTCATTGCCGTGGGATGGGGATGCGTCTGATTAGCTTGTTGGCGGGGCAACGGCCCACCAAGGCTACGATCAGTAGGGGTTCTGAGAGGAAAGCCCCCCACATTGGAACTGAGACACGGTCCAAACTCCTACGGGAGGCAGCAGTGAGGAATATTGGTCAATGGGCGAGAGCCTGAACCAGCCAAGTAGCGTGCAGGAAGACGGCCCTACGGGTTGTAAACTGCTTTTATGAAGGAATAA
>JALEJI010000080.1 GCA_022769825.1 Prevotella sp.
AAGATAAGCGTCAGCGCGTCAAGCCCGTTTCCGCATCCGACGCAATGGCATTGGCGACCACCACGACCGTCAGCAACGGCAAAGCCCGCGTCATCAGCCACGTCATCGGTCATGGCTCCAACATACGTGGCATAGTCTTGCTCAAACCGCCTCGTGGCCTCGCCTTGAAGATACCATCCGCTATCAATGACACGGTTCACGGCACTGTGTATCTCTTCGGCATGAAGGGCGAGCATTAATCTCAACGACATATAAGGTATCATCTCGTATCTCTTATTATCAACTACCGATTAATCATAACCTCATACCAATCATAGCATACGGCCCTGCCTCCAAAGCCTTCTTTTTGGTATATAAGACCCTCGTTCAAATATCGTCCCATGTCTTCGTTTGAAGTACCGAAATCGAAATATTTGTAACCATGGAAGTCATCCATGAGGATTTTGTGGAATATCGCATCTATGGCATGAAGTTTCTTCCCTTCCTCAGTGGCAGATATGTATTGCGCGTGCACCACTTGCGGAGTGATATATAGAAGTACACCACCTATCAAGTTGTTTCCTAACCTTGCAACATAAAGCCGGATGTCTTCAGGAAAAGCATCATGAAGATACTGTATTTCCTCAAGAGAATGAACAGGCTTGGCATTATAGGTGCGATGAAGGTTGTTTTCCAAAACAGGCCAAAACTCATCCAAGGCATCATTGTCCACCTCGACGCCAATGCCTGTCTTTATAGCTTTGTTTGCCCCGAATTGTCTGATACGTCGCCATTTAAGCGCATTACCACGCATGATAACAGACGACACATTCCTCACATAAAGCCTTGCTTTACAACGATTGAAAAGAGCATACAAATCCTCCTCAGCTGGCAAGCGTTGGTAGATCCAAGGCATGGGTTTATAAATCATCCTCTTCACACCCATGTTTTCCAAAAACGACATCAACTCTTCAAACAAAGCACAAACTTCAGCAGTGGTAGCATGCTCATTGGTAATCAATCCTCCATATGTGAGTCCCTGATGCGACCAAAGCGTATCTCCAACGATATTGGCAGGAAGCACGGCATAGAGCTTATTGCCCTTGAAAAACATCAGAGAGTCATCATTGAATCGTTTACGATGATACTCCATATAAGCACGGTCTAAGAGGAACGTGCCTTGTTTCGACAGCTTCACAAAGTTGTTCCAGGCGTTTTTGTCGCTGTCACGGTATCGCCTAATTTCAAACATTTACCGATTTATATCTCAAGAAAACACCATAATCATATATATAATCATCCTCGTCAAAAGGATCTTCCGCAAGAACCAAGCAAACGGCACCCGATGAAAAGTCGCTCAACGACCGCCAAATTCCCCTGTCAACAAACAAGGCCTTGTTTGGCAGGTTAAGCATAAAATCTTGTTTTACATTGCCATCGTCAAGCGTAACGATAAACGATCCCGATACGGCTATTATCAGCTCACGACAATGCTTGTGGGCATGCCCTCCACGGTGCGCGCCACCAGGAATGTCGTAAGTCCAATAGACCCGACTGATGGCGAACGGCACTTCCTTCATCTGTTCCGCCACCGTAAGATTTCCTCGTGGATCCACTATCTTTGGGAGGTCCACTATTTGTCCTACTTGTTTTTCCATATAATATTAACGGAAAAGCACAAGTTTTATTGTGTTTCAGAAAGAATTAAAGTATTGTTGTACTAATTCCAACGACGCTAAAAAGCAAACGCCTACTGCATGGCAGTTGTATTATATCAAAGCTCGAAGATATTACCTTCCAAACGAAAAAATGGTTGCTCAACATGTAGTTTGCCCCAATAAACAACAACATTGCTTGCCCACGCAGCTGAACTACATGGCTCACCAGCGCGGGCAATCAAAATCGTGGGGTTATCACTTCTTCATGTAAGGGTCGGTGCCGAGCACGGTCTTTGCCAATCGCTTGGCCTTGTCGCGCAGGGCGTTCATGTCGCAACCCACCTCGTCGTAGCACAACACCACGCCCATGCGTCTGCCGACGTGGGCGACCGGCTTGCCGAAGACGCGCACACGAGCGTGATCCTCATGGCAAACGTCATCGAGGTTATAGTCGAGAGGCTCTGTGCTTTCCTTCGGCGAGAGCACCACCGCTGAGGCTCCGCTATGCTCCAAATGGATGGCCGGGATATGAAGTCCCATCACGGCGCGGAAGTGAAGCTCAAACTCGGAGAGGTTGGTGCAATGACTCAGCGTCACCATTCCCGTGTCGTGTGGCCTGGGGCTAAGCTCGGAGAATATCACCTCGCCCTTCTTCGTCAGGAAGAACTCCACGCCCCAAAGACCGTAACCAGTGAGCGCCTTGGTCACCTCATCGGCCATGTGCTGCGCTTGCGCGAGGGCCTCATCGCTTATATGGAACGGCATCCAGCTCTCACGATAGTCGCCGCCCTTCTGCACGTGGCCTATCGGCGGGCAGAAGAGGGTTGGCGCGTTCTTTTGGGTCACGGTAAGCAAGGTGAACTCAGAATCAAAGTCTATGAATTCCTCTATTATCACCTCCTTCACGTCGCCACGACCCTCCTCCATGGCATCGCGAAAAGCCTCTTGCAGCTCGTCATCGTTGTGTACGTAGCTTTGTCCATGGCCCGACGACGACATCAGCGGCTTTACCACACAGGGGAAGCCTATCTCGTCAGCGGCACGTTTGAACTCGTCGAAAGTCTTGGCATAGAAATACTTGGCCGTGCGCAGGCCCAGCTCCTTGGCGGCGAGGTCGCGTATGGCGCGGCGGTTCATGGTGTAGTTTACCGCACGCGCTGAAGGCACCACCTGCACGCCCTCCTTCTCAAAATCGAAAAGGCGCTCCGTGCGTATCGCCTCTATCTCTGGCACTATGATGTCGGGCTTATGCTTGCCAACGACGGCGGCAAGGGCGTCTCCATCGAGCATGGAGAAGACCTCTTTCTCGTCAGCCACCTGCATGGCTGGCGCGTTATCATACTTGTCGCAAGCTATGACATACTGTCCGGCACGCTTCGCGGCGATAGCAAACTCCTTGCCCAGTTCTCCTGAGCCCAAAAGCAATATTTTCTTCATATAGCAAAACCTATTTTCCTTTGAACTATCGGTTTCATCCGCCTCATCACCATCTGCCATTCCGGGGAGATGGAGAGGCGATGCAAATCCTTACTTATTATCTCGCGAAGCGCGTCCTGCGTGACACGATATTTCAGCGCCAGCTGCTCCACAGGCTTCACCGTCTCGCCAAAGAGGCCATAATAGGCATCCAGGATGTCCTTGTCGAGACCTCCGAGCATCGTGAGAAGGATGTTGAGGTTTGCCTTGTCAGCCTCACTGACGAGGAGCGCGGAACTGTGGGCAAGAAGCAGATAGCTATGCAACTGTCGTGAGAACTTGTCCAGGCGGAGTTCATCAGACGAGTTGTCCATGACGCTCCTTTCCATACATCTCATCGTAGTATTTCTGGTAATCGCCACTCGTCACCTCGCTTATCCACTGCTGGTTGTCGAGGTTCCACTTGATGGTCTTAACTATTCCGTCGGCGAACTTAGTCTCTGGATACCATCCCAGCTCCTCCTTTATCTTCGTCGGGTCTATGGCGTAGCGCGCGTCGTGGCCGAGACGGTCGGCAACGTGCTCTATCAGCGAATCGTTAATCCACGAGATGTCGATGTCGCCATTGGCGTCGCGCACTTGCTTCCTCAGCACCTTGCGCAAGTCCTTGTCAGCCTCCATCATGTCGTGGATGGTCTTTATGGTGAGCTTCACTATGTCGATGTTCTTCATCTCGTTGTGGCCTCCCACGTTGTAGACCTCTCCGGCCTTGCCTTCGCGCACCACGAGGTCAATGGCCTTGCAGTGGTCTTCCACGTAGAGCCAGTCGCGCACGTTGAGTCCCGCTCCATACACTGGCAGCTTCTTGCCCTCAAGTATGTTGTTGATGATGAGCGGTATGAGCTTCTCCGGGAAATGGTATGGCCCGTAGTTGTTTGAGCATCGCGTTATGCTCACAGGCATGTGGTAGGTGTCGCGATAGGCCTGCACGAAGAAGTCGGCGCTCGCCTTGCTTGCCGAGTAAGGACTGTGGGGGCACAGCGGTGTGGTCTCCGTGAAGAATCCCTCAGCGCCCAAGGCGCCATACACCTCGTCGGTCGACACCTGGTGGTAACGCTTGCCGGCCTTCCACGTGGGATAGCCTTGCGCGTCCTTGCCCGTGACCCACGCCTTGCGCGCCGCGTCCATGAGGTTTTGCGTGCCCAGGATGTTTACGCTCAGGAAGAGCTGCGGGTCTTCTATCGAACGGTCCACGTGGCTCTCAGCCGCGAAGTTGACCACGAAGTCGATGTCGTTGTCAGCGAAGAGGCTGTCCACGAGCTTGCGGTCGCGTATGTCGCCCTTCACGAAGAAGCAACGCTTGTTGTCGATGTCGTCCTTGATGGTGCCCAAGTTGCCGGCGTAAGTCAAGGCGTCGATAACGATGACCTTAATGTCGTCGTTGACGTATTTCTTGTGCAACAGGTACTTGATGAAGTTGGAGCCTATAAAGCCCGCGGCTCCGGTGACGAGATATGTTTTCATAAATCAAAGCGTGTTTTAATGAATTCTGCGATAAATTTCTCTGTGCCTTCCAGTCCCAGCAAGCTGGAGTTGACGCACAGGTCATAGCTCTCTGAGTGTCCCCAGGTCTTGCCCGTGTAGTAGTTGTAATATGAAGCCCTTGTCTCCTCCTGCGAGTGGATGTATTTCCGCGCCGCGGCCCGGTCAAAGCCGTGTCGCTTGCAAACGGCCTGTATTCTCTGGTCGATATTGGCGGTTATGAACACGCTCACGGTGTTTTTATAGTCGCGCAACACATAGTCGGCGGTACGGCCCACGAAGACGCAACTGCCCTCATCGGCCACTTTCTTTATGGCGTCGCTCTGGAACTTGTAGAGAGAGTCTTGCGAGAAGTTGTCCTTGTAGAAGTTGCTCTCGCCCATGAGCGGCACCCTGACGTGGAATAGCGATTTCAAGAAGCCTTTGCGCTCATCGTTCTGCTCGAAAAACTTCTCGCTGAAGCCACTTTCCTTGGCGGCGAGGTTCAGCAGTTCCTTGTCGTAGAACTTGCAACCAAACTCCTCGGCAAGCATCTTCGCTATGACCCTGCCTCCGGAGCCTATCTGCCGGCCAACGTTTATGATTATCTTCTTATCAGTTTTCATGAATAGATTGTTTTATTTGCTGCTTGAATTTTCTCATATACAAAACCATGATTACACCAGCCACTGTCGCCGCTATGAAGTCGGACGTAGGCATGGCATACCACACGCCATTGACGCCAAACTGCAACGGGAACACGTAGAGCAAGGGAAGAAGAAACAGCAACTGTCTCGACAACGAGAGGAAGATGCTTATCTTCACCTTTCCTATGCACTGGAAGAAATTGGTTATCACCATCTGGAACCCGACGATGAAGAACACGAGCATGTTCAGCCTTATCGCCGGCACGGCTATCTTTATGAGCGATGGGTCGTTGGTGAAGATGCGGGCGAGCAGATGTGGCAACGTCATGGCAATGAGCCAACCCGTGGTCATGATGACGGTTGCCGTTATCATGGCGTGCTTGAGCACCCTCAGCAGCCTGTCTATCTTCTGCGCGCCATAGTTGTATCCGGCAATGGGCTGCATGCCTTGGTTCACGCCTATGATTATCATCACGAAGACGGTGGATATGGCCGACGCTATGCCATAAGCGCCCACCATCAAGTCGCCGCCATACTTGACGAGCTGGTTGTTGATGAAGATTATTATGAGGCAGGCGCACAGGTTCATCAAGAATGGCGATATGCCTATGGCTATGATGTTTTTCACGAGACGCGCCTTCAGCCCGTATATGCCCTTCTTCAGGTGCAACAGCTCGCTCTTGTTGGTGAAGAGCTTCATTTGGTAAACGAGGGCCAGCGTCTGGGATATGACCGTGGCGAACGCCGCGCCGCGTATGCCCCAGTGCATGACGAGGATGAACAGCACGTCGAGCAGGATGTTCATCACCACGGTGAAGATGGTGGCGTTCATGGCCTGGCGTGGCTTGCTCGCCGCGCGCAACACGGCGTTCATGCCAAAATACATGTGTGAAATCATGTTGCCACACAGGATGATTTGCATGAAGCTGCGGGCGTAAGGTATGGTGTCCTTGCTGGCGCCGAAGAAATAGAGTATGGGGTCAAGGAATATAAGGCATATCGCCGAGAAGCAGAAGCCGACGATGAGGTTCAGCGTCACCGTGTTGCCAAGTAGCTCCTCGGCGGTGCGATAGTCTTTTTGGCCAAGCTTCACCGATATGGCGGTGGAAGAGCCCACGCCCACCGCCGCGCCGAAGGCCGCTGAAAGGTTCATGAAGGGAAACGTGATGGCAAGGCCCGATATGGCAAGCGGACCCACCACCTGGCCTATGAAAGCACGGTCGATGATGTTGTACAATGAAGAGGCGACCATGGCAATGACCGCCGGCATGGCATATTGAAGCAAGAGCTTGCCAACGGGCTGGGTACCCAACGCAAGGGTGGCTCTTTTGTTTTCTTTCTCTCTATCCATAGTGCAAAAGTAACATTTTTATTTGGGCTTTAGCGTTTTTCAAGCTACTTTTGCAAAAAATATTTTCCATGGATAGGCACGCCCTAACTCTTTTCGAACTCAACTCGCTTGTCAGCAATGTCATCGACACGGCTTTCGACCACGCCTTCTGGGTGGAGGCCGAGCTTTCCGAGGCTCGTGAGGTCAGGGGGCATTGCTACATGGAGCTGATACAAAAGGACATATTCTCTGCCACGCCCGTGGCCAAGGCTTCGGCCAAGTGCTGGAAGACGACGTGGGCAAGGCTGAGGCCCAAGTTTGAGCGCGCCACGGGGCAAGGGCTACACGCCGGCATGAAAGTCATGCTGCGTGTCACCGCCAATTTCCACGAGGCATACGGCTTCGCGTGGATAGTGCAAGACATAGACCCGACCTATACCCTTGGCGACATGGCGAGGAAGCGCCTCGACATCATACGCCAGCTGAAGGAGGAGGGGGTGTTCGACCTGCAAAAGGAACTCACGATACCGATGTTCGCGCAACGCGTGGCGGTGATATCAAGCGAGAGCGCGGCGGGATATGGCGACTTCTGCCACCAGCTGCTCGACAACGACCACGGCTTCGCGTTCAGCGTAAGGCTCTTCCCGGCCATAATGCAAGGCGAGCAAGTGGAGGCGACCGTCATCAACGCCTTGAACGACATATATAATTATGTGGACGACTTCGACGTGGTGGTCATCATCCGAGGCGGCGGTGCCACGGCCGACATGAGCGGCTTCGACACCTTGGCCCTGGCCGAGAACGTGGCCAACTTCCCCCTGCCCATCATCACGGGCATAGGCCACGACCGCGACGAGAGCGTGCTCGACATGGTTTCCAACACCAGGGTCAAGACGCCGACGGCGGCGGCGGCTTTCCTCGTCGACAACCTCGCCGGCCTCTGGAGTCACATAGACGCCATGCGCGAACGCGTGGCCACGACGGTGAGACGGCGCATGGAGACCGAGCGGCAACGCCTTGGCAGAATATCCGGGCGCGTGCCACTGCTCTTCTCCCTGGTGAAGGAAAGGCAGCAGGCGAAGCTCACGCGACTGATGACCGACATCTCCGGCACCATAAGGGAGAGGCTGCAGCGCGCCATGCACGAGATAGACGTTATCGACAACAACATCGCGCCATTGGTGGAACGCAAGCTCACACTGGAAGGCAACCGCGTAGACCGGCTCGCCCTTCGCGCCGAGGCGCTCGACCCACAGCTTCTCTTGAAGCGGGGATACAGCATTACCCTGTTCAACGGCAAGGCGGTTCACGACCCCGCGACGCTGAAAGAGGGCGACGTCATCGAGACAAGGGTTGAGAAAGGCTCTATCGTCTCCACCATACATCTGGATAAACAAAAACCATGAGATATGACTAAACAAGAACTGAAATACGAGGACGCGGTGCGCCAACTGGAGACCATCGTCGACAAGCTCGAAAGCAACGAGCTCGGCATAGACCAGCTGTCTTCCGAACTGAAGAAAGCCCAGCAGCTCATCAAGCTATGCAAGGAAAAACTGACCAAAACCGACAACGAAATAAAGAAATTGTTGGATAACGATTAAATTATCGCATAAATATTATCGCATTATCGTTTTTATTGCTAATTTTGCAACAAACTATTAGGAAACAGCATTAAATTATTATATTATGAAAGACTTAGATTGGGGGAATTTGACTTTCGGTTATCGCAAGACCGACTACAATGTTCGCTGCTACTACCACGACGGCAAGTGGGGCGAGATTGAGGTTTGCTCAGAGGAATACATCAATCTGCACATGGCTGCCACCTGCCTGCACTACGGCCAGGAGGCTTTCGAGGGCATGAAGGCTTATCGCTGCCCCGACGGCAAGGTGCGCGTCTTCCGCGTGAAAGACAACGCCGAGCGTCTTCAGTCAACCTGCGACGGCATCGTCATGCCAAAGGTGCCCACCGAGATGTTCGAGGAGATGGTGAAGAAGGTCGTGCGCCTCAATCAAGATTACATCCCGACTTACGAGAGCGGTGCCACGCTCTACATTCGACCGCTGCTTATCGGCATCACGCCACAGGTGGGCGTGCATCCTGCCAAGGACTACCTGTTCCTGATTTTCACCACGCCGGTAGGCCCTTATTTCAAGGGTGGCTTCGCCTGCAACAAGTATGCCATCGTGCGCGACTACGACCGTGCGGCGCCTCTCGGCACGGGTTGCTACAAGGTGGGTGGCAACTACGCCGCCTCGCTGCGCGCCCACATGTTCGCCGCCGGCAAGGGATATGGCTCTGAGTTCTATCTCGACGCCAAGGAGAAGAAATATGTCGACGAGTGTGGCGCGGCCAACTTCTTCGGCATCAAGAACAACACTTACGTCACGCCTAAGAGCACGTCGATCCTTCCTTCCATCACCAACAAGAGCCTCATGCAGATTGCCGAGGACCTGGGACTGAAGGTTGAGCGCCGTCCTGTGCCTGAGGATGAGCTGCCCACGTTTGAGGAGGCTGGAGCTTGCGGCACGGCGGCCGTCATCTCGCCAATATCCGAGCTCGACGACCTGGCCACGGGCAAGAAATACAGTTTCGGCGACAAGCCAGGCCCTTGGTCAACAAAGCTCTACGAGACCCTGCGTGGCATACAATACGGCACCATCGAGGACAAGCACGGATGGACGACCGTGGTGATTGAGTAATAATCGCCAATCGGATACCAACAATACGCAAGGCACGGTTCGAACCGGTTGGGTTCAAGCCGTGCCTTTCTCGTTTGCGTTATTAAACCATATAAATAGATATTCAAGTCATGATGAAGAAACTGTTTTTGGCTATCTTTGCCTCAAGCCTCTCCCTGTGCTCCATGGCACAAGCCGGGGGGCCACAAGTGACCTACCGCGACGGAACCGTCGAGGGCATCGACTCCTCCGGCGTGAAGATTTTCCGCGGCATCCCCTTTGCCCAACCGCCGGTGGGCGACCTGCGCTGGAAGGCCCCGCGGCCCGTGAAGGCGTGGACCGGCGTGCGACCGGCCAAGGCGTTTGGCCCCGACCCTGAGCAGAACAACGTTTTTGGCGACATGGTCTTCGAGGGAAAGGGCAAGAGCGAAGACTGCCTGTATCTCAATGTGTGGACGCCTGCCAAGAAGATGAACGAGAAGCTGCCGGTCTTGATATATTTCAATGGCGGAGGACTCGTTGCGGGCAGCGGCTCGGAACCTCGCTACCAGGGCTTGCGGCTCGCGCGCCGCGGCAACATCATCGTGGTCACGGCAAACTACCGTGAGGGCATCTTCGGCTTCTTCTCTCTCCCTGAGCTGTCAAAGGAAGGCTGCCACGGCAACCAAGGATGGCTCGACCAGGCCGCGGCCATAAAATGGGTCAAGGACAACATAGCCGCCTTCGGGGGCGACCCAGACCGCGTGACCATCAATGGCGAGTCGGCGGGAGCGCAGTCGGTTTGCGCCCTCACCACATCACCGCTCACGCGCGACCTGCTGAATGGCTACATGTGCTCGAGCGGAGCCGTCGTCTCCAACGCCAAGCCCATAACCCTTGCCGAGGCTGAGCGGAAAGGGGCGGCATGGGCCAAGAAGAACCATCTCAAGAGGCTCAGCGACATGCGCAAGCTCTCGGCAGAGCAACTGAAGAAGCTCGACGATGGCACCTTTGGCGAGGGCACAAAGTGCATCGACGGCATCTTCCTCGACGAGGATCCCGACAAGGTCATCGGCGAGGGGCGGCAGGCGCAGGTGCCGTGCTTGCTCGGCAACAACAACGGCGAGTTCGCCATCGCTGCCTTCGCCGGTGGCAAGGCACCGACGTTAGACAACCTCAGCCCGGCCATCGCCAACTATTTCGGCACCGACGCGAAGTCCATCTTCGACCTCTACGACATACACGCCGACGCCGACCTCCTTGGCGACAAGGGCATGGCGCTCGGGGGCGACATGTTCATCGCCTATGCCACATGGAAATGGACCGACATGGTGAGCCATAGCAGCAAGGCTCCCGTCTTCCGATATGTCTACTGTCACCCTCGCCCTAACATGCAGCTCAAAGGCAAGAAGCCCGGACTCGCGGGAGGAACGGTAGACGCCAACGACGATGAGCCTAAACTGCCGGCGGCGACAAGCGCCGTACACTCGGCCGACATAGAATACGCCATGGGCAACCTCTCCACCAACAAGGCATTCCCTTGGACAGCCGACGACTATGCCACGTCGGAGATATTCCAGCAGATATATGTCAACTTCGTGAGAAACGGCAACCCCAACGGGCCTGGCCTGCCGCAGTGGGACACTTACAACAACAATGGCGACGTGCCGCCGGTGATGCTCATCGACACCAACACGCGCCAGGTGAGAGACGCCAAGACGCACGCCCGCTACCGGAAAATAGACGCCCTGATACAGGCAAGAAACAAGTGACAAGCGCAAGACAATAAAGGATAATAATATTTTACAAATGGTCGTCTGAGAATCGATTTTTTCAACCGACCTGTCTCTTGGCTGGAAATGACGCGATTATTGGTCATTTTCGCAACTTGCTGAATATCAGCTTGCTACGACTTTTACACTTTTCAATAGTCATTTCTACGCTGAAAAGGCGTCGCCGTTACGGTGTAATCGCATCGCCATTACGGTGCAATCGCGATGCCGTTACGGTGCAATCGCGTTGCCGTTACGGTGTAACGGCGATGCGATAACACTGTAACGGCAACGATTTTTAGCAAGAAACCGTCCGACGGCATTTTCAAAGGGCGGAAGGCTACCCTTTTTCCGCTCTAAATGCACCTGTTCCCAAGTGTTAAATTTCGGCAATAATATTTTACATTTTAGCGTTCGCGCTTGTTGCCATCCATGCTTTTCCACCCCCCTACCAAGGCCACACTCGACCGAGACTTCGCTTGCGTGTCTTCCTTTTGTCTTTTTATTGACAACTATGATAAGCACATTCTAAACACGCAAAAAAGAAGCACGCTCAGAACAAGGCCAGTTCGGAAGCGTGCTTTTTATCCCGACTTCGTCACTCAAAAATGTCCATTTTGTAATTGATTGATAAACCCAAATCGGTCATTAGAGATTTTTTCGTGCAAATAGTCAGGTTATAGTAAATTGTACCATCGTAATAGCATCTGTATGCTAACACAATATGCTTTTTCTATCCTATTCATAGACAAAAAGAAAGCGAAATTTTCTAAT
>JALEJI010000002.1 GCA_022769825.1 Prevotella sp.
GCCTCATTCGTTACACGTGGACGTAGTGTAGCATATCTATATCCATTATTGATGTGAAGCGTCACCTTGTGAGCCGTCTCATCGCTTATAGGCCTTGCCATTGTGCTATATCTTTGATTACCGCTACAAATGTAACAATAACAAATGAAATGACAAAACATAATAAGTTAAATATAAACTGATTTATAGATAATTGGCTTTGCAGCTTGCGTTATCGCTACAAATTAATCGAAAATTCAGACTAATAAAGGACGATGGTATGCTTTTGACTATAAAATAGGTTTAAGTCTTACCTACGACCAATTCGGATGTTCGATTGGGTATATACATTCAGACCTTGACATTTTTGGCATGCGCCGCAATATGATTTTTGATGGCAAACTATTTAACGCATACTATCCAGAAAGAAAAAATCCACATGGATGCTTTGTCTCATTCTTCTATCTTTTCTAAACTTCCTACCATTCGGATAAGAGCAGACCAAGAACATTTCATGGCGTGATTTTCCGTGTTCATGACCATTTTCATCCGTTTCAAGGATAATGACATTACAGTAACTACGAAATTATCATATTTTTGCTTCATCAATTTTAAAGTACATTCAAAAAGTAACAAAATGAAGCACTTTTTTCTTATTTTATTTGGAGCATTGCTATTATGCTCTTGTCAAGACCGCGGCATTGAAAGCGAGCTAACGCCAAGTCCTTGCCAAAAACAAGAAGATAACAACAATGCTTTCCTTGTTTTCTCCTCAAGAGGGAACTCGCTGAGGCTATTTCCAACTTAAGAAGTGGGAAACACTACGACGCGACAAGAGCCTCGAACATGTCAACTGTCAATAATGACAAAGTCAACAACGGCGGGAGTGGGACCATGCAATTTCTTTCTTTGCCTAATGCCAACAAACAAAAATACATGGCAAGATTCACACAAGCACAGATAGACTCCATAAATACGGACGAAGACAGCCTTGAATTCTGTATGTCGGACTCTATAATTGCAGATGACAACTTTGCCCAACTTCTTAATGTCACACGTGAGATAGAAGTAGATGACACAGTATATAAATATTATGGGAACGGTGTTGCCTTCTCGGAGCATTCTAAGGCCAAACAACTAAATGACATTGATGCAGAAGTAGCAAAAATAACTGTTGACGACAACAACATAGGGAAAACACTTTCAATTAACAAAGACGTACGATTCATTCCTTACAACTATACCGCGACGGAAGAGACTGACGACAATACAGGCACGAGAGCATACACGAACAATGAAGCACTTCAACTAAAAATTGGAGTCACCATTACCGCAAACAATATTAGAGATGTCGATTACAATAGCAAAGGAGACGGTGGGTGGTTGCATCGTGCATGGAGTCGGCTATGGGGGAGAAACGTATTAGCCATAAACCAATTCAATGGACACAGAAGACTACGCTTGGGACTATATGATCAAAATTATTATGTTTATGCCAACATTGGCACAACGATGAAGATGCAAAAGAAAAGATGCGGTATATGGTGGAATTGCAAAGCTGATGAAATCCGTGTCGGATGGTCAGCAATAGAATTAAAATACACTTTCCCTTCACCTGTCATACAGTATCTAAATCCAAATGTGAATCCAAAACAAGCAGTCGAAACAGACTATCCATCTTGGCTGAAACATAATTTCCCTTTTAAAAACGAAAATAGCGTTCTGTTCCATGTTCCATTTACCTCATATAATGTCACTGTCAAAAATGTCAACTCACTTCTTAAGTCAGGCATCAAATCACTGTTGAATAACGGTGCCAAGAGCCTAAGGGATTACATAAACTCCACACCAGAAAGTCAAAGGGGCTTGTATTCTGTTGACAATTCAGCCTTGTACGTCATAACAGGAGCCGATGAAGATGGTAAAAAGAATATCAGAACATTCACCAGGAATTTTTATGAGAAATGGTTCCCAGGTAACTATGCAGTAGGTATTTCTTATAATGGAAACTGGAATTTGAAAAACATATCTATTGACGGAGGAAAATCCACTAAGCTTTCAAGCTGCGTTGTCTATGGTGCCGTTAAGTATAATGGCAGATGGCTCGCGGCAAGGATTACAAAAAGCAAAGACCAAGTAAGATAAGCAATTGGTTCTTGTAACCAGGTTTGAATTCATTTAGAAAGTTATCATTATGGCACATTCAATGGAATCAGAATATAGGAAAGTTGTATTGGCAGTACTGATGGCTGTGTGTTGCCTTTCAACCACCAAGGGACAAGGCAAATTCCACTTTGATATTGATTATCATTACAACTTGGGATTGTGCGAAAAATTAATGGGCGTGCCCCTTAAACGCAGTCAATACAAGATGGGAGGAAACTCCATACAGTTCACCCCACGCTACGACATAACCCGACAGTGGTCTGCAGGAATAGGCATTGGGCTTAGCAGATACACCAACCTTGACTATAACACGATGCCTGTCTACGCTACGGTGAGGTACAAGGCCATGGAGAAAGTGCCAAACCTTTATATTTTCACCGATTTAGGATACGCGCTAAAGGTTGGCGACTTCACAAAAGGTTTCACTGGCAACATAGGAATAGGCTACACGCACATGTTCAAGAAGCACTTTGGCTTGAACTTCCAGATTGCGTATAACCTAAAGAGGTTCAACGACGTTCCCGTTTACATCTACGATGTTGACTCACACGAAACTCACCTTTTCAACGAAAACAGCACCCGACATTCATTGTCGTTTGGCGTTGGCATAACGCTGTAAGTTTGCAGAAGATTGCGACTGAAAAGGCAACGGCATCACAATGTAAAGCCGTTGCCTTCTTTTTTATAACCAAAAAAACTTAAATCATGAGGCCGTAGACCTTGTTTCTATATTATTATTACTACCTTTACAGCACACTCTATAAATCGATATGGACAAATTAGTAGAAGTCCGGAATGTCACCAAGCGGTTTGAGAGCCACGTGGCTCTCAACGACGTGTCGTTGTCTGTCAGACGCGGCAGGATATTCGGACTGCTTGGCCCGAACGGTGCCGGAAAGACAACACTGATAAGGATTCTCAACCGCATAACGGCCCCAGACTGCGGCGAGGTAATATTCGACGGTCGCCCCATGGAACCGACCGACGTCACTCGCATAGGCTATCTTCCCGAGGAACGCGGCCTCTATCGCAAGATGAAGGTTGGCGAGCAAGCCGTGTATCTCGCGCGCCTGAAGGGAATGGACAAACATGAAGCCGAGAGCAGGCTGCGAGACTGGTTCGACAAGTTCGGCATCATGCCGTGGTGGAACCGCAAGCTCGAAGAACTGTCGAAGGGCATGGCGCAGAAGGTGCAATTCATCATCACCGTGCTCCACAAGCCAGAGTTGCTCATCTTCGATGAGCCGTTTTCTGGCTTCGACCCGGTGAACGCCGAACAATTGAAGCGGGAAATCCTAAAACTGCGTGACCAAGGCCACACCATAATATTCTCCACGCACAACATGTCGAGCGTGGAGGAGATATGCGACGACATAGCCTTGATAAACCACTCTGAGGTGGTGATGCAAGGCGAGATGAGAAGCATAAAAGACAGCTTCCGCACTGGACTGTACGAGCTGAAAGCCACCACGCCCCTGCCCGACCGCGACGGCCTGCCTTTCAAGATAACAGAGCATGACAATGGCCATGGCACGGAGCGTTACCTGCTCCAGGCCAACGAGGGTGTCAGCGGCAGCGAACTCGTGCGCGCGCTCAGCGAGATGGCAGACGTGACGTATTTCGCCGAGCACGTGCCGTCGATGAACGACATCTTCCTGAAAGTGATAGGCAAGGAAACCAAGTGGAACGAAGAGCAGATAGAAAGCAAGCAATGAACAAGATACTTATCATCATCCAGCGCGAGTTTCTAAAGCGCGTAAGAACAAAAGGCTTCATCATCCTCACCATCACCATGCCGTTTATCATGGCGGCTCTCGTCTTCGTGCCGCTATGGCTCTCGTCAATAGAAAACGACGAGCAACAAAAGGTGGCGGTGATAGACCCCACCGGCGTTTACGCCAAGGCCCTGAAGGCGTCTAAGTCGTTTGCCTTCTCCGCGCAGCCTGTCATAACCGAGGAGATGCGCTCGGAAGACTCGCCCTACGACGCGGTGGTGGCAATATCGGGCGACCTCGTGAAAAACAACGGCAAGGTGACCATATACAGCCACAAGGAAATCCCGGGCAACATGCTCGACTACATACAGTCGAAACTCAACGAGACGGTGCAGAAGCAAAAGCTCGAGGCCACGGGAATAGCCGGTCTCGACAAGATAATAGACGACGTGCAACGCGACGTGAACATGAGAACCGTGAAATGGAGCAAGGAAGGCGACGAGCAAGCTTCCAGCACGTATGTGGCCATAATAGTGGGCGGCATATTCACGCTCCTCATCTACATCTTCGTAATAACCTACGGTGGCATGGTGATGCAGAGCGTGATAGAGGAAAAGACCAACCGCATAATGGAGCTCTTGGTGAGCAGCGTCAAGCCTTTCCAGCTCATGATGGGCAAGATTATCGGCGTGATGCTCGTGGGCATAGCCCAAATGGCGCTGTGGGGCGTTATGCTAAGCATCATCATGACAGTGGCTTCCGTCGGCTTCGGCGTCAGTCAAGCCCCGTCGATAGCGGCAGGGCAACCCATGCCCTCGCCCACGATGAACATGAGCCAAGACACGCAAGAACTTCTCACTGCCATAGTCAACCTGCCATACGCTGAGATAGGCTTGATGTTCATCATCATGTTCGTAGGTGGCTACTTGCTCTATTCCAGCTTCTTCGCCGCCACAGGGGCAAGCATCAACGAGCAAGAAGACGCCAACCAGTTTGTGGTTCCCATAACGATGATTACCCTCTTCGGCCTCTACGCCGCCATGTACAGCATAGAGAACACCGACGGGCCCTTGGCGTTCTGGGCATCGCTGTTCCCGCTCACGTCGCCCATCGTGATGATGATACGCATTCCCTTTGGCGTACCATTATGGCAAGAGCTTCTGAGCATAGCCTTGCTCTACGCCTCGGCATTCCTCATGATATGGATTGGCGGCAAGATTTACCGCGTAGGCATACTCATGTATGGCAAGAAGCCAAGCATAAAAGAGATAATAAAGTGGATGCGCTATAAATAGTGTTTCACCGCCCTCACGAGCCAGCACAGTCCTCGCATGCCCAAGACGTTGAGCGACAACAGTTTCAAGCTGCCAGAGAATCGCATCATGGGCAGTTTGACATCCGACATGTCGCCCGTGTAGATATAGGTTTGCAACTGGATGTCAAGCACATGCCGGTAGTATTCGCAGAAGCCTTCTTGATGGGCAATCAACATCTTGCTTGACACTATTTGAAGATGCGCGTCAA
Organism: Prevotella sp.; assembly: GCA_022769825.1. Lineage (GTDB taxonomy): Bacteria > Bacteroidota > Bacteroidia > Bacteroidales > Bacteroidaceae > Prevotella. Next base: position 5,385 of record JALEJI010000002.1, read on the forward strand.
GCAAATCGCGGTATTCCGCTCCGCCTGCCCGTTGTGTGATGCCCAAGGGGTTGACGGTGTAATGATACGCGCCCAACGACGTGGTCTCGACTTTTCGCGCTTCCCTTAAAAGGTTCCACAGCGTGGACACGTCCTCAAACTTCTTTCCTTTTGGAAAACGGACATGGCCAAACAGCTGACGCTTGTAAATCTTATTCCAAGCATAGGTATGGGCATAGGCTTTGCCGCAAAGCCAATAAGCGGCCATGTCGGTGTAATCGTGGTCTGGGAAAACAATGCGCGAGACTGGGCCACGTCCGCCTTCACGCACAATGGAATATTCAAGAATGTCAACGTCGGCTCGAGCCATCCGCTCGAGCAACGCTGGGTAAGTGTCTGGCTCAATATAATCGTCGGAATCCACAAACGTGACAAACTCGCCTCGCGCAAGTCTTAAACCCTCGTTGCGCGCCTCTGACAGTCCGGCGTTGGCCTGATGCACGACAATAGCCCGCGGCGACTTGTATTTATCGCAAATCACCGCGGAACCATCTGTCGAGCCATCGTCGACGATTATTATCTCCATGTCGTCAATGCCCTGGGCCAAAACGCTGTCGACACACCGCCGAAGCGTACCCACGACATTATAGACAGGAATGATAACCGAAAGCAGCATGTTGAAACATCAGAACTCTATGACGAGCGACTCGCGTTGCGTCAGCGGCACGTTCTTGGAGATGTCCAAGGTCTTGCCCGTGACGACATCCTTTGCGGTCTTGTTGTCCTTGATTATCTCAGCATAGCGAGCCACGTCGAGCACGTTGTCGGAGCGTTTGCCATTAAGAATGGTCATCACCGTCTTGCCATCATACTGGCGGGCAATGACATAAACGCCATTATAAGGTATGAACTGGGTCTGCGAGCCCTTGCTTATCACCTCATTGCCCTGGCGCCAATGCAGCAACGCGCTCAGCCAGTTGAACATCTCGTTCTCGGTCTTGGTGCGTCCCTCGGCGGTGAAGCAGTCGTGTTGGTCTCCAGCGAATCCGCCGGGGAAGTCCTTGCGCACGTAGCCATCGGTAACCTCCTTCGTGCCGTTCATCAGCACCTCGGTGCCATAATAGAGCTGCGGTATGCGGTTGATGGTGAGCAGCAGAGCCAACGCCTGCTTTAGCATGGTAGAGTCTTTGGTGTTGCCAAGGAAGCGGTCGGTGTCGTGGTTCTCAATGAAAGCCAACACCGAAGACGGGTTGGGATAGAGATAATCGTAACAAAGCGAGTTGTAAATGCGGTTGAAACCGTTCCACCAGCCATCCGTCTCCTCACGCTTAGCCTGGTTTAGCTTGTCGAAGAAAGAGAAGTCCATTACCGTCTTCAAGTAGCTGTTCACCTTTGAGAGCTTGGAGTCTTTTTGCCAAGAGGCGGTGTACTGCGGCTCCGTCACCCACGTCTCTCCCACGGTGTTGAAGTTGGGGTATTCGGCGTCCAGGGTCTTCATCCACTGCGCCATGGCCTTGCGGTCGGCGTAAGGGTAAGTGTCCATGCGTATGCCGTCGATGTCGGCCGTCTCTATCCACCACTCACTGTTCTGTATGAGATACTTTATCACGTGAGGATTGCGCTGGTTGAGGTCAGGCATCGACTTGACGAACCATCCGTCGGTTGTCTCAGCCAAGTCCACCTTTGAAGCGTAAGGGTCGAGCACCGGCGTGAGCTTATAGCTGGTCTGCAGGCCATAGCCTGGATTGTTGAACCAATCCTTCGACGGCATGTCGCGGTTCCAGATATGATAGTCGGAGCAGTGGTTGAAGATCATGTCCATCACCACTTTCAAGCCTTTCTTGTGGCAATCCTTTATGAGATTGCAATATTCATCGTTAGAGCCAAAGCGCGCGTCCACCTTGTAGTAGTCGGTGGTGGCATAGCCATGATAAGACGAGTTGACGCCATCGGTGGGACAGTCGTTCTCAAGTATGGGCGTGAACCACAGTGCCGTCACCCCAAGCTGCTTGAAATAGTCGAGATGTTGGCGTATGCCCTCAAGGTCGCCCCCGTGACGGAGCGACGGCTTCGTGCGGTCGCACAGTTGGTCGCGCATGCCTTTCACCACGTCGTTTTTCGGGTTGCCGTTGGCAAAGCGGTCGGGCATGAGCAGATAGAGCACGTCGGCATTGGTGAAACCCTTGTGAGCCTCGCCTGGCATCTGGCGCTCCTTTAGCTCATATTTTATCTTCTTGCCGTCGAGCCTCAACGTCATCTCGCCAGCCTTGGCGTCCTTGAGGTTGAGATACACGAAAAGGTAGTTGGGGGAGTCGAGGCGAACCACGGAATCGACCTTCACCCCGGGATAGTCGGTAGTGACGTTGCGCACGTCGCGTATGCCCTTGCCATATAGCATTATCTGGAGCGAAGGGTCTTTCATGCCCGCGAACCAATTGGCGGGATCAACACGCAATGCAGTGGCTGCGTTCATCATGGCCATGGTAAGAATGAATAAAAAAGTTATGAACAGTCTTTTCATTATTTCTCTTGATTTTATCTGTCATTGTTTGCGGCGCTGTCGTCAGCGACAATAACCACTGACGACTCGCCACGATTATTTTTCCTTGATAGTGAAGACCACCACAGAGCCGATCAATACGCTCACGCCAGCCACGACCATCATACTGCTCTGGACCGAGCCCACGAGCGACAATATGACACCTCCGATAGCGGCCGCCACAATCTGCGGAACGCAGATGGTTCCATTGAACAAGCCCAGGTAGGCACCCATGTGGCCATAGCCTTGAAGTGCGTTGGTGACGAAGGTGAACGGCATGGCGAGCATGGCGGCCCAAGCGCAGCCGATGAGCAGGAATGGCACGAAGAGCACATACTGGTCGTGGATGAAGGCGCATGACACGAAGCCGACGCCACCAAGCACGAGGCTAAGGGAATAAGCCATCTTGCGGTTCTTGAACTTAGGCAAGACGACGGCCCAAACCACTGAGCCAATGGCCTGAACGGCAAAGAGGATTCCCACCCAGTTGCCGGCGGCTTGATAGCCCTCGCTCGTCACGTCGGTAGTGCCCCAACAGTTGTCGGCCACTGTGCCGTTGGTGTAAGTCCACATATACATGAAGGCGAACCAGCAGAAGAACTGCACGAGACCGACTTTCCAAAATGTGGACGGGGCGTTACGCAACAGCACGAACCAGTTGCCTGAGCCTTCCTCCTTTTCCTCTATCGACTTCAACGAGCCATTGTATTCGTTGTAGTCATGCGGATTCCACTCTTTCACCTTCCACACGGTGTAGATGACGCAAAGGATGAGGATGGCGGCACCCACGTAGAAGCTGTAAATCACCGAATCGGGTATCGTTCCCTTGGCGGCGGTGTTGGCGATGCCCAAGGCGGCGAAGACGAACGGGAAGACATAGCCCACCAACGAGCCGGCGTTGCACAGGAAGCTCTGGATGGAATAAGCCAGGCCTTTCTGCTTCTCGTTGACCATGTCGCCGACAAGCATCTTGAATGGTTGCATGGCCATGTTGATGCTTGTGTCGAGAAACATAAGGGCGATGAGACCGAAGACCATGGCCGTGCTCACGGTCATGCCGAATGATCCGGAGTTGGGCAACAGGCACATCACGAGCACCGCGATGGCGGCACCAACAAACAGATAGGGGATGCGGCGGCCAAAGCGACACCACGTCTTGTCGGAGCAGGTGCCAACGATGGGTTGCACAAGGATGCCCATCAGCGGCGGCAATATCCAGAAATAGCTAAGGTTGTGCGGGTCGGCGCCGAGAGTGGCGAAGATGCGCGAGATGTTCGCGCTCTGGAGGGCGTAGGCAATCTGCACGCCAAAGAAGCCGAAACTGAGGTTCCACAGCCCCCCAAACGACATGTCGGGCTTCTCTTTCAACATTGTCGGGGTCTCATTATTCAAATCCATACTCATCGTATTTAGTTTTTATCCGTGATTTAATCTGAATCGTCATCGTGTTGTGCCCCTGATGACCAGGCGCGTCCTCACTATGCGCTTCTCTATCTTCTCCATGGGCAGTTCGCCTTCCACCTTGCTTATGAGGATGTTGGCAGCCTCCTCTCCTACCCTTTGGCCTCTCTGCTCCACCGTTGTCAGCATTGGGTCGCTGGCCACGGCGCGCTGCCCGTTGGTGAACCCGCAGATGCTGATGTCTTCCGGCACCCTGTAGCCCATGCGCTTGGCGGTATAGAGTATGCCGATGGCGGTATCGTCGTTGACGGCAAAGAAAGCGTCTGGTATCTCCTCTTGCGACAGCAGCTCCGGCGTTATGGCCTCGGCGTCGGAGCGATTGTCACAGATACGGAAAAACCTGTCGTCGGGTTCCAAGCCGTTGTGCAACAAGGCATCGCGATAGCCATTATAGCGGTTCTTGCTTATCTCCATGGTCATTGGCGACCCATAGAACGCGACGCGGCGGCAACCACGCTCTATCATGTAGTTGACGGCGTTGAACGCGCCTTGGTAGTCGTCGACGACAACGCGGTCGCAATTGATTCCCGTGCAAATGCGGTCGTAGAACACGAGCGGCATGTGGCAGTCCAAGATACGCTTGAAATGATCGTAGCGCACGGTGTTCTTGGCCTCTGAGACGATGACACCACACACGCGATTCTCAAGAAACCGCTTGCAGATGAGGGCCTCCGTCTCGTACTCGTCAAGGCTCTCGCTTACCATCAAGGTATAACCGTGGGACATGGCCTCCTGGTTGATGCCACTCAAGACGGACGAGAAATAGAAATGCTCAAACTGGGGCACTATGACGCCAATCGCCCTTGACGACCTCGCCACATTGCTGCGCAAGCATTCGGCAAGCACGTTGGGATAATAATCGTGCGCCTTTGCGTAAGACTTGATACGGTCGCGCTGTTCAGCGCTTATCCGAGGACTGTCTTTCAACGCCCGTGAGACTGTGGCCACGGAGACGCCCAAGGCCTCCGCGATGTCTCTCATTGTTATAGTAGAATGTGCCATTAAATATCGCAGCTTTTAGGAATTCTTTTTTTTGATTGTTCACTGCAAATTTAGGTCTTTTCCTATGCAACAAAAAGAAAAGACAATCAATAACATTGATATAAATTATGCAAACGTTTGCGCGCCATGCTAAAAACTCTTGTCCACGGTAAGCCACTCATCATCCGTGGTGAGCATGAACTTGGACGACGTGTCGCCCGTTACGGGATTGTCGCTGAAAAGCGCGCCCGTGAACTGTGTTATCTGGTTGCGGCTGACCGGCACGTTTTCAAACGTGTGGCTGTAAACCGCCTCGCCTGTTGGGCCAAGTCCCGTGACTTCTATCTTCAGCCCCTTGCTGTCGCTCTTGGGGAATGTGTATATCTCAAACTTGGCCGTCTTGCCTTTCATGTCGTCGGTGATGGCTATCTTTACGGTTTGGCGTGAGTTGACGCAGCCGTTGCCTGTCAATCCGTCGAGTGTTGAGCTGCCGCCCGTGTAATAGAATTGCAAGGTTGAGATGTTGTCTGGAACCTTGTCGGTCGTGACAAACCTCACCATTGCCACGACACGGTGCATGCTGACGTCCACGTCGAGGCCATTGCCCTCGCCGACCGTGATGTCATCGCTCCATGAGAACGTGTCAGACAAGTCGCCACTGAACGTTATCTTCTCGGCATTGGTCATCGTTGGTGTCTTGTCTTGATTATGGGCGACGATAACCGCCTTATACGCCCCTGGCGCAAGGGCCACGGAGAGCGTGCCGAAATCCTTGTCGCCTGCCTTTTGCGTAGTCTTCACCGTGCGAACTCCGCCTTGAAACACCGCGAGGTCTATCTGCTTGCACAATTCGGAAACTGACTGGGAACGCGACTGCGCAGTGGAGAAAGGCAGGGCCTCAAACTGACTGACCTTGAACCTCACCATCGACTTTTCACCTGACGGCAGTTCCGGGTCTTCGCTTGCCAAGCGTTGGCATGAGACCATGGCAAGGGCGACAAGTGTCGCGAGAACGACACGCAGGTGATTATGGTTCAAAAGTTTCATAAGCAAAGATTTAGATTTATAAAGTTCAGTATTGCTGACAAAAATACGGTTTTTATCTTGCAGTCACAAATATTTCACCGGAATAATGCTGTTTAGTCGTAAACTTTGCGGGTTGGGGCTATTTTCAACAAGAACAAGGCGTGGCATCAATCGGCAATGACGATAAAAACGCGAGAGTTCACAAACTTGTGGACCACAACCTTGTGAACTCATGCGCCTCTTGTTAACTTTACGCTCAATTCAAAGCAATTATGGCAATGCATATAGAAAAAGCTTTTGATTACAATCCTCTTTCGGCCCAGTCGCCACGGTCGAGCTGTCGGTAGCCTATGGCCTCGGCTATGTGTCTCGGCTCCACCTTCTCCGAGCCGTCGAGGTCGGCAATGGTGCGTGCCACCTTCAGTATGCGGCTGTAGGCTCGCGCCGAGAGGCTCAGCCGCTCCATGGCGGTGCGAAGCAATTCGAGGCCAGCGGCATCTGGCTCGGCATACTCGTGTATCATCTTCTCTGTCATCTGGGCGTTGCAGTGTATTCCGGCAACACCTTCGTATCGCCGCGTCTGCATGGCTCGCGCCGCGATGACGCGCTCGCGAATGTTGGCCGACGGCTCGCCTGGCTGCGCCTTGCTGAGTTCCTTGAAAGGAATGGCGGAAATCTCGCACTGGATGTCTATTCGGTCTAAGAAAAGAGGGGCCGCTGATTGTCCCACTTTTTGGCTCGCTCCATGCATCTAGCACTACGCCTACGATGATTTATCAAGGACATAGGTGAATGGCCATTGTTTATGTTCACGATGCAAAGATAACACTTTTTGTTTAATTAGTCGAGCCTTTTTGATTAGAATTGCTCCATTGTGCATAGACTCTATACATT
>JALEJI010000014.1 GCA_022769825.1 Prevotella sp.
GGGAAATAAGTGTCTTATGTCTATAGATAAGGTGTTTTCTAAAGATGATATGAAAGGTATAGAGAACTTTTCTGTTGCTGGTTTGGTAACTGTACGTATAGATGGAACGAAGATAAAATCTAACGTTAGCGACAAAACTGAAGTTAGACAGAAAGCCGGTAAAGAAGAAAAGAAGCCAAAGCAAAAGAAAGAATCTACTTTTAGCAAGTTGAAAAATGCTCTATTAAACAAGGCAACTTTTAAAATAAGCCATAATTAATTCACTATATAAAACTATTGCTGTTTTGTTGAACTTAAAATAATAGCAATAAGGTTATTGGCTTTATTTCTGATTATTGCTGTCCGGTAAAAAACTTTTTCAAACAAAACAAATTAGGGCTGACACTTCCCACGAGGTATCAGCCCTTTTGGTTATCTTTGTTTTGCGAAAAAATATATAACCATGAGCAAAGATAGTCATTTTACCGGACTGCAATGATAAAAGAACATTATCCGCAAAACGAAGTTTTTTATACGCGAAAACATATCACAAGCCTTTGACGAATTGCCTAAATTTGCAACCGAAAGAAACACATACCCTTATTAAACTAAAAACAATTATGACAAAAGCAATCCGGACAACCAGTTCAGGAGCCCTTGCATTCGGGCGCGTCCTGTCTCTATTCGTATTGATGCTAACATGTGTCATACAAGTGAATGCCCAAAAGACTGTTCCCGTGCGCGGAACGGTAGTGAGCGCCGACGACGGCGAGCCTCTCGTCGGTGTCAGTGTGCAGCAAGAAGGCTCCACCGTCGGTGCCGTGACCGACATAGACGGCAACTTCACGCTTCAGACCGCGATTCCAGCCAAGCTCAAGTTCAGTTATGTCGGTTTCCAGACCGCGACCGTAAAGGTGAGCGACACCTCGCCCGTGCGCCTGTCGCTGCAGATCGACGCCCACTCGCTCGACGAGGTGATGGTGGTAGGCTATGGCATACAGAAGAAGAAGCTCATCACCGGCGCCACTGTCCAGGTGAAAGGCGACGACATAGCCAAGTTGAACACCGTAAACGCTCTCGGCGCCCTCCAGAGCCAGACACCGGGAGTTGACATCATCTCAAGCTCAGGCATGCCAGGCGAGGGATTCAAGGTAACGATTCGCGGTCTTGGCACCACTGGCTCTTCCTCCCCACTCTACATCATCGACGGCGTGACAGGAGGCGACATCAACGCCATCAACCCCGGCGACATCGAGTCGATAGACGTGCTGAAGGATGCCGCGTCGGCAGCCATCTACGGCAGCCGCGCCGCCAACGGCGTGATACTCGTGACCACGAAGCAGGGACGCATGGGCAAGACGCAAGTGAGCTACGACGGCTACGTGGGTTGGCAGAACGTCTACCGCCAACCCGATCTCCTCAATGCCCAAGAGTTTGCCACGATAATGACCGAGGCACGCTACATGGACGGACTGCCCGACTTCGACTACGCGTCGCTCGTGCCCGACTGGGACAAGATAAAGAGCGGAGAATGGAAGGGCACCAACTGGATGGACGAGGCACGCAACAAGAACGCCATCGTCACCAACCACAGCCTCAACATCATAGGCGGCAGCGACATGTCGACTTACTCCATTGGCCTGTCCTACACCAAGCAAGACGGCATCATAGGCAAGCCCGTGGCACCTAACTATGAACGCTACAACGCGCGTGTCAACTCCGACCACACGCTCATCAAGGCGGGCAAGCTCAACGTGCTGAAGCTCGGAGAGAACATCACCTACTCCTACATCGAGCGGAGCGGCATAAGCATTGGCGACATGTGGGGCAACGACGTGCGCAACCTGCTGCACTCCAGCCCGTTCCTGCCCAACCTCGATAAGGACGGCAACTACCACTACGCCATTCCATGGGAATCGAGAGAGGCCAACCCAATCGGACTTATGGACTACGGCAGCGGCCACAACAGATCGAAGGAACATTGGCTCATGGCCAACGTCTACGCACAGCTCGAACCGATAAAGGGCCTGCGCATCAAGACCAACTTCGGCTACCAGCTCAGCGCAAGCACGTCGCGCAGCTTCATACCGGTATATAAGCTCGCGAGCAACACCTTCACGACCGAGAACCTGGTAAGCCAAGGCTCAAGCATAGGCACGTCGCTGCTATGGGAGAACACCGTCAACTACAACACCAAGCTCGGCAAGCATTCCATCGACGCGCTCCTCGGACAGTCGATAGAGAAGAGCGGAATGGGCGAAAGCATCAACGGCAGCAACTACAACTCCATCTTCTCCGACTTCAAGCACGCCTACCTCGACAACACGCCTGTGGTAACCGGACGCACACAACTGTCAGGGGCGCCATGGGGCGACAGCAAGCTGGCCTCATTCTTCGGACGCGTCAACTACGACTACGATGGCAAATACATGGCATCGGCCGTACTCCGCGCCGACGGATCGTCCAACTTCGCAAGCGGCCACCGCTGGGGCTATTTCCCGTCGGTGTCGGCAGGATGGATAATCACCGAAGAGCCTTGGATGAAGAAGACAAGCCGCTGGATGGACTACCTCAAGCTGCGCGCCAGCTGGGGACAAAACGGCAACCAAGACATACCGGCATTCCAATATCTGTCCACCATCTCATTCTCGGGTTCCGACTATACGTTCGGGCCTGACAAGAGCGTGCTCGTGAAAGGCGCATATCCCGACATCCTCGCCAACGAAGACCTTACGTGGGAGACATCGGAGCAGCTTGACCTCGGCATCGACGCGCGTTTCCTTGACAACCGCCTCGGACTGACATTCGACTACTACGTCAAGACCACCAAGGACTGGCTCGTGGAGGCACCTATACTCGACAGCTACGGCACCGGCGCGCCATACATCAACGGCGGCGACGTGCGCAACAGCGGTTTCGAGCTGTCGCTCAGCTGGAACGATGAAAAGGGAGGGTTGCGCTACGGCGTGAACTGGAACATGGCATACAACAAGAACAAGGTGACGCGCATAGCCAACTCAGAAGGCATCATCCACGGGGCAAGCAACATCCTCAGCAACGGGACAACGGAAATCTACCGCGCGCAGGTGGGCTATCCCATCGGTTACTTCTACGGCTACAGCACGGCAGGAGTGTTCCAGACCGAGGAGGAGATTGCCGCCTACAAGGGAGCGAAGCTCGACGGCACGCGCCCAGGCGACGTAATATGGGTTGACCGCAACAACGATGGCGTAATCGACGAGCGCGACGAGGGCATGATAGGCAATCCACACCCCGACGTGACAATGGGTCTCGGCCTGAACGCCGCGTACAAGGGATTCGACATCAGCGCCACGTTGCATGGCGCGTTCGGACAGCAGATAATGAAGTCGTACCGCTCGTTCGTGGACTACACACGACAGAACTACACGTCCGACATCTTCGGACGCTGGCATGGCCCAGGTACATCCAATCGCCTGCCGCGACTCACCACAGGGACATCGCCCAACTGGCAGTTCGTGTCTGACCTATACATGGAAAACGGCGACTACGTGCGCATGCAGAACCTTACCGTGGGCTACGACTTCAAGCAGCTCTTCAAGAACATGCCGCTGCAGCAGCTGCGCCTCTACTTCACGGCCGAGAACCTATTCACCATCACAGGCTACTCGGGAATGGACCCTGAGGTGGGCTATGGCGGATACGAATCGTGGGTGACGGGTGTCGACATAGGTTCATACCCAAGCGCACGCACCTACATCGTCGGCGTGAACATCAAGTTCTGACGCCGAAAACAAAAGACATCTTCAAGAAAACTTGAAAAGTAAAAGCAAACAAAGACAAGACGAATATGAAAAAGATATTTCTGTACGCTTTCTCTCTGTGCCTACTCGTCACAAGTTGCGACAGCTTCCTCGACACTGAGAACTTGACAAAGAAAGACAGTTCCAACTTCCCTAAGACCGAGGCCGACATACAATCGGCTCTCACGTCCATCTACGATGAGCTGCGGCACGCCACCGACGGCGAGGAAGGCCAGCAGTTCTACATCAGCGCCGAGCTGCTCTCCGATGACCGCTTCGGCGGTGGCGGACCAGACGACCGCCGCGCCGCGGCGTTGGACCAACTGCTCAAGTCGGACGAAAACATGTTCGCCGACCCATGGCGACAAAACTACCGTGGCATCTACCGCGCCAACTTCCTGCTCGAGAAGCTCGATGGCATTGACGCCAGCGAAACGGCCAAGAAGCAAGCTCGCGGCGAGGCTTGTTTCTTGCGCGCCTACTTCTACTTCCAGCTGTGCCAGATGTTCGGCACCGTGCCACTGTCAGTGACGACAAAGGCCGAGAACCTGCCACGCGCCTCGAAGGAGAAACTCTACGCGCAGATTGCCACAGACCTGAAGACAGCCATAGAATGCTTGCCTGCCACACCTTACAGCACGTCGGACGCCTCACAGCTCGGGCGCGCCAACCACTGGGCAGCAGAAGGAATGCTCGCTCGCGTCTTCCTCTTCTACACTGGCTACTACAACGAGGAGGCTCTGCCATTGACAGACGGCACGCTGACACGCGACGACGTGATAAGATACGTTGACGACTGTGTGGCCAACAGCGGCTACGCATTAGTAGACGACTTCCGAAGCCTGTGGCCATACGCCAACGAATACACCGGCAAGGACTACGACTACGTGAAAGGCAACAACCTGCACTGGATTGGAGAATCGGGGGCAAACACAGAGAGCATGTTCACCATCAGGTACTCCGCGCAAGCATCTTGGAACGATGGTTCGGCCTACCGCAACAACCGCGTATGCCTGTACATGACACCACGCGAGGGAGCCGACATGATGACAAACTTCCCCTACGGACTCGGATGGGGATGGGGCACTGTAAACTCCAAGACCTACACCGATTGGCCATCGGGCGACTTGAGACGCGACGCTTCAATAATGAACGTGGACAAGGAAATGCCAAACTATACGTGGGGCAACGACAAGCAGATGAATGAGACTGGCTACTGGTCGAAGAAATACGCGGCCTTCAACTGCATCGACGACGACGGCAGCAGCGTCAACTTCTACCGCAAGATATACTCCACGCTCGACCCCGACTACCAGCTCAACAACATACAGGACATCTACGTGCTGCGCTTCGCCGACGTGCTTCTCATGCAGGCCGAGCTGAAGCACGACGCCGCGCCGATGAACCGTGTGCGCCACCGTGCCGGACTGCCCGACGTGGCCTACTCCGACGAGAACCTGCGCAACGAGCGACATTGGGAATTGGCCTTCGAAGGACTGCGCTACTACGACCTGCTGCGCTGGCACATCGCGGGCGACGTGCTGCAAAACAACCAGAACAACGTGCGCGTGAAAGACAACCTCGTTGACGAGCCAATGGACTTCTCTGGCATAAAGGCACGCATAGAGGCTACGCAAGGCCTGCTGCCATTGCCAAAGACCCAGATAGACCTCTCCAACGGCATGCTCAAGCAGAACCCAGGATGGGGCAATGAGAGCCTGAAACAATAATAATAGAACCAAACGACGAATATCATGAAAAAAACATTTATATTTGCAATAGTTTTGGCAGGGCTCACCTTGTGCGGCTGCGAGCCTGTCATCGACGACCAGGCCATGGGCGACGTGCTGACAGCCGAGCAGCTCGACATCGACGTGACCAATATTACCGAGGGAAGCAACGCCATAGTGCTGAAAAACAACACGCCACGGACAGGAGCCTACTGGGACACGGGCATAGGCGTATCCACACGGCAGTGCGACACCATCGTCATGCCCTATGTCGGCGACATTGAGATTAAGTTTACCGGAATATGCGACGGCGGACAGGTCACGACCTCTCGCAATGTTCACATCACGCACATTGACCACCCGATACAGAAGGAGTGGACACTCTTCGCCGGAAGCGGCACAGAGGGTAAGACATGGACATGGGACATCGACGGCACAGGAGGAGCCGTGTATGGCACCGCCGGATGGCTCACCCAGGACGCCCCTGCATGGGACGTGAAACCACTCGACCAACTTGAAGATCGCGACTGTTCACTCGTGTTCGACCTCAACGGCGGAGCCAACGTGTCGAAAGTCGACGCCAACGGCAAGGTGATAGAGAAAGGCACGTTCTCGTTCGACATGAGCGCAACAAAGAAGAACCCTGACAACGGCGCGCAATGGTCTATAGGGCAACTGAAGCTCAACGGCGTGAGCATGTTGTCGGGCCACGCCTTTTACGACGCGTCTAACGTGGTGACGACATTCGAAATCCTCAAGCTGAGCGACAACGAGCTTGTGCTGTGCTACAATCCACAAGACGCCGACGCATGGACAGACGCCACGTTCTGGATGCTGCGCAAGAAGTAAGACCCGCCAAGGACAATATAAAATGAAAATCGGAATTGACATGGGCGGCACCAACCTGCGTGCCGCCCTCGTGAACAAGCATGGAATCGTCAGGATGGAACAAGTGGCATCGCCTGCGCATGGAACAGAGCAAGAAGCCATCGACGTGCTATGCAAGCTTGTCGAGCGGTTGTTGTCCGACGGCATCGACGGCATCGGTGCAGGCATACCATCGGTAATCGACCGCGACAACGGCATCGTCTACAATGCCGCCAACATTCCATCGTGGAAAGAGGTGCACCTGAAAGACATATTGCATAAGAGATTCGGGATGAAGATAGCCATTGAAAATGACTCCAACTGCTTCACGCTCGGCGTAGCACGCTATGGCGACGGACAACGCTTCGGCAACTTCGTGGGAACGACACTCGGCACCGGGCTTGGCGGAGGCATAATAATCAACCATCAGCTATACGGTGGGGTGAATGGCGGCGCTGGGGAGATAGGTTCACTGCCCTATCTCGACAGCGACCTTGAGCATTACTGCTCGAGCATGTTCTTCGAGCGTGTATGCCACACCACGGCCGAACGGCTTTACAACCGCGCCGTAGGCGGTGATGCCGAAGCCATGGAACACTGGAAAGAGTTCGGCCGCCACATGGGCAACATGGTGAAGGCTGTGATGTTCGCCTACGACCCCGAAGCCATAATAATCGGCGGCGGCATATCGCGAGCCTTTGCGCTCTTCGCGCCTTCCATGCGCGCCACCGTGGCGACGTTTCCCTATCCCAAATCGGTGGAACGGTTACACATCCTGCCTTCGACATTGAAGGACGCCGCATTGCTCGGAGCGGCAAGCCTCGTGTAGCGCAATGACACATGCAATCAATAATAACCCTAAACGCTTAAAACATAATGAACCCAAAGCAACTATATCGTGGCTTCATGCTCGCCACCGCATTGGCCGCGCTTGGCGGCAACGCACAGGCACGCACCATAGAGCTCAACAGCGGTTGGACGCTGCAGGGACGCTATAAAGCCACCGTGCCTTCAACCGTCATGGGCGTGCTGACGGCAAACGGAGAATATGCCGGAATACTCAACGGAACTGCATATAAGGACATTGACCGTTCACGCTTTGACAAGCCGTGGACCTATTCCACAAAGTTCCATCTCTGCGACAACGACCTTAAAGGCCACGTATTCCTGCAACTCGACGGCATCAGCTATCGCGCCAACATACGACTCAACGGCACCCTCATAGCCGACACGGCAAGCATATATGGCACTTACCGCCGCCATCGTATCGACATGACACGACTTGCCAAGGCTGACAACACGCTCGACATTGAGCTTTTCAAGGCTAAGGCGGGCGAGCCTAACGCCGGTTACGTGGATTGGAACCCGCGTCCGGCCGACGAAAGCATGGGCATCATCCGCCCGGTAAGCATCATCACGTGTGGCGACGTGGCACTGACAAGCCCTGCCGTGACAAGCGAGGTGAACACCGCCACACTCGACGAGGCATGGCTGACACTGTCGGCACAGGTGGAGAACATTGCCGACCATGCCGTCAGCGGCGAACTGCGCGGCATGATCGACGGCAAGGTGTTCGCATGGCCAGTGACACTGCGCGCCGGTGAACGACGGCTGCTGCGCTTATCGCCCGACGACATAGACCTGCTACACGTCAAGAACCCACGGCTGTGGTGGTGCCGAGGCATGGGCAAGGCCGAACTTTACGACATGCGACTCTCATTCGTGGCAGACGGCAAGACGCAAGACGCTACATCGCTGCGCTTCGGCATTCGCCAAGTGGGCGAATACTTCACCGAGCGTGGCGACCGAGGCTTCACGCTCAACGGCAAACGAGTGCTCGTTAGGGGAGGCGGATGGACCGACGACATCTTCATGCGCGACACGCCGGAGAGCAACGCCGAACAACTGTACAAGGTGTGCGACATGAACCTCAACGCCGTGCGCATGGAGAATATCTGGGGCAAATCGCAAGACATCTTCGACCGCTGCGACTCTCTCGGCATCATGCTCCTGCCAGGATGGACTTGCCACTGGGAGTGGGAAGACTATCTCGGAGTGCCCGACGACGAGCTTTACGGCTGCATGACATCTGATAAAGACATACGGCTGATGACACAATACTTCGAGGATCAGCTGCTATGGCTACGCCACCACCCAAGCATCATCTGCTGGTTTGTGGGCAGCGACAAACTGCCAATGCCAGAACTGGAGCAGAACTATCGCCACCTGCTGAACCGCCTTGACCCATCACGGCCGCTCATCACGTCGGCAAAGAAGCTCGAGAGCCGGCTGTCGGGCACGGCAGGAATGAAAATGGCAGGGCCCTACGACTATGTGGGACCCGCCTACTGGTACAGCGACAAGGCACCGGGCGGAGCCTTCGGCTTCAACACCGAGACAGGCATCGGCGCCCAAGTGCCACAGAAAGAATCGCTACGCCGCATGATTGGCAAGGACTTATGGCCAATAAACGACACGTGGAACTACCACTGCACCGCCTCCAAATCTTCAATGGGAAAACTCAACCGTCTTCAGGAAATGGTGAAGTCGCGCTACGGAGCGCCGTCAAGCCTCGACGACTTCTTACACAAGGCTGATTTAGCCAATTATGAAAGCACGCGCGCCATGTTCGAGGCGTTCCGCGTGAACACTCCCGCATCCACGGGAATCGTGCAATGGATGCTCAACTCGGCACGGCCTGGAATCTACTGGCAGCTATACGACCACTACGGTCAACCTAACGCGGCCTACTACTCTGTGAAAAAGGGCAACGCCCCGCTGCAGCTCATCTACGACTATGCGACACACGACATAATGGCGGTAAACGGGACATTGCGCAGCGAGCACGTCAACGCCAACATGAGACTATACGCCACCGACGGCAAGTTGCTCGACGAAAAAGACACCACCTTCATCGTGGGCAGCCAAAGCCACGGCAGGGTATTCTCCGTGCCCGAAGTGAAAGGCAACGCCTTCCTCTTCCTTACACTCACTAACGAGAAAGGCGACACCATCGCCAACAACGACTATATGCTTGCCGAGCGCATGGATGAATACGACTGGGAGGCTTCCGACTGGATAACGACACCGATTAAACGCTACGCTGATTACACAAGCCTGGCATCGCTCGAAAAAGCAGAGCTGCAGGCAAAGGCCATCGCAAGCCACGACGGTGACAGCTTGCGCATTCGCATCGACCTTGACAACACCGGCAAGACGGTGGCCTTGCTCGTGCGGCTCGCGATGACCGACCGAAGCGGCAACCTCGTGGCACCGGCCCACTATAGCGACAACTACGTAACCCTCGCGCCGGGCGAACGCCGCGTCATAACGTGCGAACTTCCAAGACGCGACAGCGTGAAGGGACTCAAACTTAGCGCCGACGGTTGGAACATGCCCCACACACGCGACATAAAGATAAAGTAGCAACCAACAAGTGCCAATGATTCACCTTATACTGCTCACCGACTTCACCGAGACCTACGCCACCGAGCTCCTGCGTGGCATTCTCGACTACTCCCAAGGCCATGAGCCTTGGGTCGTGAGCCGCATGCCTACTTCCTACCGCGTGGAGCACGGTGTCGACGGTGTAGTGGAATGGGCTAAGCAATGGAAAGCCGATGCCATTATAGGGCAATTCGATCCCCATGACGACGTGGATGCCTTTGCCAGGAATGGCATCATCGCCGTGGCGCAAGACTTCATGCAACGGTTCGACAGCATACCCAACATCACGGGCGACTACCTGGCACAGGGCATGCATGCCGCCGACTACTTCATAAACAAGGGATTCCGCAACTTCGCCTTCTATGGCTACGCCAACGCCGTGTGGAGCAAGGAACGCTGCCAAGGATTTGCCGAGCAGTTGATGTCGCACGGCCATAAGCCTCCTTATATATACGAAAAACAGTCGCTCGAGAACTTGTGGTTCTACGACCCAGAGTCGCTCGCCGAATGGCTGCGTAGCCTTCCCCACTCCACTGCCATACTGGCATGCGACGACACTCGAGCCAACGTGATACTCGAAGTGTGCCGGATGATTGGCATCAAGGTACCGTCAGACATAGCCGTGCTTGGCGTGGACAACGATGAGATAACGTGTACGCTCACCTACCCTAACCTGTCGAGCGTTTGCCTTGACGTGCGCAGCGCGGGCTACAAGACGGCGCAGCGCATAAAACAGGTACTGAACGGCGGAAAGCATCGCGACGATGACATAATGGTGGACTACATAGGCATAATGGAACGGCAGTCGACCGACATATTAATGACTGCCAACAAGCATATTCTCGCCGTGCTTTCCTACATACACCAACACTACGCCGACAAGCTCACCGTGGAACAGTTGCTGAAACTCGTGCCCATGTCAAGACGTCTACTCGAAAAAACGTTCAAGATGGAGACTGGAACGTCAATACACCAGTACATCATAGACTTGCGCCTTGAACGCATGAAGCAACTGCTCATGTCGACCGACATGCCAATCGCTGACCTCGCGCTTGCAACCGGACTTTCCGACGCGAAAAACGTGGCACGACTGTTCAACCAGCGCGAAGGCATCACACCGCTCGGATATAGGCAACTCCACGGTGGTTACAAGAAAAAACATTAATCCGCTATGCGGACAGACAGGCATCGTGGATGTTTTATCAGAAAAAGCCTTGGCTATGTAGGGACTACTAATTAAATGCGACTAATTGAATTTCAATAAATTATCTTTCAATATATTTCCGTAGTTCACAGGAAATGATTACCTTTGGGTGTTAAAATCAACAAGAATCGACATGAAATACTACTCCCAATACCACAGTCACGAGCTGTTTGAGCTTCAAGAGTCTCTCTCGGGTTTGAGCAAGTCCAACCGCTGGGTGAAGCTTGCCGACAATCTTCCCTGGGACAAGATAGAGCAGGAATACAACAAGCGACTGAAGAACCG
>JALEJI010000034.1 GCA_022769825.1 Prevotella sp.
CCTGTGCCCGTCCGCAACCAATGTGTGTGCATCTACAAATTTAATGCATCATGCCATTCGGGTTGCGGACGGGCACAGGGCCCGCCCCTGCAAAGCAATGAATCGGCGAAGTCCCAGCAAAGCAATATTACTCAACCTTGAAGTTGGTTATCTTGCTGTTGAACTTTCCCGTCTTTTGTGTGGGGAAGAATAGCGCGCGTTGATAGCGCATGCTGCGTTTTGGCTCGTAGGCATCGAGTTGGCCACGAAGCTGTTGGTGAACCTTGCCCCGTTTTGGGCTATCCAGTCGATGTTTGGCGTCTCTATGAAATGGTGGTCGTAGGCACTGATAGTCTGATACGAGTGGTCATCGCTCATGATGTAGACAATGTTCATTGGCTTTTTTGCCGATTGCGCCATCATCTGTGCGGCATAGCCTAAGGCGATTGCGCCTGTGGCCGTGAGTCTTTGTAAGTCTAATTTCATTGTTTGGATAGGTTCCTTCTTTTATTGCTTGTAGTGCGTGGCAATAATCAATCTCAAAATTACGAATAAACTGCGGGAAAAGCTTTAATTTGCGTTGAAAAGTAATGCTTTTGTTTTTAAGGCCATTAAAATGACAACCCCATTCTCCTCCCTCATCACTGAGAGCATGAGAATAGGGTTGCCTTGTGATACCAATAATTGTATTTTTAAAGCGTATGAAGGAAACCTCTGTTCCCGAAAAACTTATTCTGACTTGTTCGTTTTTCTATTGTGGCACATTTTGCGCGGAGACCCCTCGTTGGCCTCGCGGCAAGATGTTTTAGTGCTTACAGGTTGTCTTTCTCGATGTCCTTGAAGTAGCGATAAGTGCCCACTTTAAGCTCATCGGTTGCGGCGTCGTCAGCCACGATGATTGCGTGTGCGTGCTGTTGCAGCGCGCTTATTGTCCAAACCTGGGTGACAGGGCCTTCCACGGCAGCCTGCAAGGCGCGTGCCTTGGCGTGACCGTTAACGAGGATGAGCACCTCGCGAGCGTCCATCACTGTGCCTACGCCTACGGTGAGTGCGTGCTTTGGCACCTTGTTCACGTCGTTGTCGAAGAAGCGTGAGTTGGCGATGATGGTGTCTGTCGTCAGGCTCTTCTTGCGAGTGCGGCTCTTGAGAGAAGAGAAAGGCTCGTTGAAAGCTATGTGTCCATCGGGACCGATGCCACCGATGAAGAGGTCGATGCCTCC
Organism: Prevotella sp.; assembly: GCA_022769825.1. Classification (GTDB taxonomy): domain Bacteria; phylum Bacteroidota; class Bacteroidia; order Bacteroidales; family Bacteroidaceae; genus Prevotella. The sequence goes on from JALEJI010000034.1 coordinate 1,200, forward strand.
CGCCTTGCGAATGCTCTCCTCGTAGTTGGCGCATTCCTTCTCCAGATCGTCGGCGTTGCCGTTGAGGATGTGGATGTTCTCCTTAGGGCAGTCGATATTGTCGAAGAGGTTACGACGCATGAAGCTGTGGTAGCTCTCAGGATGCTCTTCGGGCAGCGCCACATACTCGTCCATGTTGAACGTTATGACATTGCGGAACGACACGCGTCCTTCCTTGCAAGCCTTCGACAAAGCCGCGTACATGCCGATTGGCGATGAACCTGTGGGCAAACCCAACACGAAAGGCTTGTCAGCGGTTGGCTTGGCTGAATTGATGCGCTTGATTACATACTCCGCAGCCCATTTGGAAAGGCTGTCATAATCATTTTCGATAATGACTCTCATAGCTGTTTATCTTGTTTATATTGGTTTTCCCGTTATTGTTTTATATCAGTGCAAAGTTAAGCAAAATATGCGTCTTGGCAAATTATTTTTTAATAATTATATTGCCATTCAGACATTCTTTCTGCGGTTGGTAGTTTCCTTGATGGCTTTCCCTTGCCTTTGCGCATGAACAATGTCATGGGCATGACATATTGTATATATAATGTCGGTCTTTATTTATCGTGGATAAACAACTTCCGGTATTCATTCTCGAAGTTTGGCGTGAACACTCCCTTGCCCATGTTGTCCTCTATTTCGCGAGGCGTCCAAAAGCGGCCTCCGCTCAATTCCTCCTTGCTTGGCTTCACGTCGCCGTCGTACACGCAGCGGAACACGTTCACAAGCTCACGCTCTTGTTTGCTCTCAAAGACATAATGGCCAAGTGGCTCCGGGGTGAAGCTGGTTATGCCAAGTTCCTCGCTCACCTCTCGCCTGAGCGCTTGGTCCACGTTCTCGCCCAGGTCGACGTGTCCCCCGACGGCGGTATCCCATTTGTCGGGCTGTATGTCTTTCCACGCTGGCCTGTGCTGAAGGTAAAGCTCACCCTTGCTGTTGAACACGTGCAGGTGGACCACGGGGTGCAATATCTTGCTGCCGTCGTGGGCATGGCCACGGCTTACCGCCCCGAGTATGTTGCCGTCCTCATCCACTATGGGGAACTGTTCGTTTGGATTGTCTCTCATGATTATGATGCCTGTTATGTTGCTTGATTATGTTGCTCCACCGTGTTGCTTGCTTTCGTGTGCCTTAGGCGTCAAGGGTGTTTATCACGTTTCCGATGACATCCGCCAACTTGTTGCCGTGGGTCAGCAACTCGATGGAGTGGGGCTCGTTCAGTACTATTCTGTTCATGACAATTTGTTTAAGTTTATCAACTTCGCATCATGTTTCCACCGTGGCTTGTCGTCGCTCGGTTGGCAGGCCCTCATTGGGCCACTCCTGATGCATTACGGTGCAAAGATAATGCTACATTTTGAAACCGCAAAAAGAAGTCGGGTTAAAATGCTGAAAACATTCGTTGCCATGCTACGTGCGCCTGTGAGGAGGTCTATTATTGAATAATCCTGGATTAAAAAGATTTGAGAGATAGCCACGTCGCAAGTGTTTTTGTGCTGGTTGGGCAGTGGTGCCCTATAAAGGAAAGAAACGAGGCAAAATGTTGTTTGATTATATTGATTTGTGCTACCTTTGCAGGTCGTTATAATAATAGGTATAAGGGATATGAATATGGATAACAGTAAACGCCCCCTCTTGGCTCATGCCTGCATTCTCTCAGCCAACATTTGCTGGGGACTCATGTCGCCGATAGGCAAGGATGCCATGCTCAATGGTGTAGACAACCTCAACCTCGTGTTCATGCGAGCCTTGGGCGGAGCATTGTTTTTTTGGATAGTGTCATTGTTTGTCAAGCGCGAGCACGTTCCTCTGAAAGACATTTTCGCCTTCTGCGGGGCCGGGTTGCTCGGACTGATAGGCAACCAGTGCTGCTTCACGATAGGGTTGAGCATCACGTCGCCCTCCAATGCCAGCATCGTGACCACGTCGCTGCCCATCTTCGCCATGATTCTCTCGGCCATAATCCTGAAGGAGCCCATCACCGGTCGCAAGGCCCTCGGCGTGTGCATAGGCTGCTCGGGCGCGCTCATCCTCATCCTGGGCAGTGCCGTCGCCCACGACTCGCGCGTTGGCGACATACGTGGCGACCTGATGTGCATCTTCGCCCAGCTTTCTTTCGCCCTATATCTCGCCCTCTACCGCGACTACCTGCGCCGCTATTCGCCCATCACCGTGAGCAAGTGGATGTTCACGTGGGCCGCGCTGCTCATGTCGCCATTCCTTGTGCCCCACGCCGCGCAAACCCCATGGCACGCCGTGCCGGCCAAGGCTTGGGCGGAGGCGGGCTTCGTGGTGCTGTTCGGCACGTGCGTAGCCTATTTGCTCATGCAGAAAGCCCAAAGCATATTGCGCCCCACGGTGGTGAGCGTCTACAACTATGTGCAACCTGTGGTGTCGGTGAGCGTTAGCCTCGCGTGCGGCATGTGCGTCTTCACGTGGAAGCAGGCCCTGGCCGTGGCGCTCGTCTTCAGTGGCGTGTGGCTCGTCATAAAGTCGAAGTCGCGCCGTGACGTGGAAGCCGAGGCAAGGAAGCAATAGCGGTGCCAATAGGCCTCTATGGTTTCGCGATAACGGCGCGATGGTCGCGCGAAACCACAGGCAAGGTGAACGCGCAACGTTCGAAACGCGCTCTCATCTCGTTCGAAACGCACACGCGTTTCGTTCGGTGTGAGCGTGCGTTTCGAACGATGCGAGACCGCCAGAAATTTCGTTGTTTGCCGATTATTTAGTATCTTTGCAGAAGATAAGCTGCGGCTCGGCAAAGATTGCAAGCAAGCTTGCATCTCTGCTCTCGCCTTGCGTTATCTTTGCATCCCTAAAAAACAAACAGCGAGATGAGCATAAAATACGAGATACATTCCATAAAAAACGCCAAGGGCACAGGTAAGGAACAGGAGTTCGTGCGGATATTCGAGAATCAGCCTCAGACCGACCGCCAACTCGAAAGCTATATCCAAGACAGTTGTTCGCTAACGAAAGGCGACATACAAGCCACGCTGATGACCTTGCGCGACTGCATGATACGCGAGCTTTCGCACGGCAACAGGTTCCACATTCCGGAGATAGGCTACTTCTCGTTGTCTGTCGACCTGAACCTGCCCGACGGCAAGTCCCTGGAGAAAGTGCGCGGCGATGATATCAGCGTGCGCAACATCAAGTTCCGTCCCGACGCCGAACTGCTCAGCGAGGTGAAGAAGAACGTGCGGTTTGAGCGTGCCAAGTTCTCGTCGAAGTCGCGGCAATACACTGAGGAAGAGTTGCGGGAGAGGATAAAGGAATATCTCGCTGAGAACAACTGCATCACCCGGCGCGCCCTGGAGCAGCATTTCGGCTTGCGGCCAAGCGCGGCGCTGAAATGCCTGCGACACTTCACTGAGACAGGATTGCTGAAGAGGGAAGGGGCAAAAAACTCGCCCGTGTATTTCCTGAACGGGAAATAGCCAATGGCCCTGCCTCTGCTTCTGTAGTCGGTGGGTCGCATGCCAAGATTGTGGGA
>JALEJI010000066.1 GCA_022769825.1 Prevotella sp.
AAGGGTTACCGTGAAAAGCGACACGTCACTGCCATTGGCCACCGATGGCGTAACGAGCTATTACGACAACCGAGTGAACATCAATATCATCCGCTCTGACGGCTCCTCTTTTTTCAACCACACTTTCACTAAATCCGACTTAAAGAATTATGTCGACGCCAACTACTATGAACACGGTGCGCTTATCGGTATAATATTGGAAAAAGCGGAAGGCGACAACTTGAAATTTGCCGCAAGCATCGGCAACCCAGACCGTTCTATTGACGACTTCGCATCACTCGACATAACGGTAAGCCACATCGGCGGCATTTCCATCTCAACAAGCAATAACGAAGAGAGCGAGTAAGAATTTCATCTTACTCGCTCTCCATCATATCTTTTCTTTATCGTCTTATCGCTATCTGTCGGGTGTGGAAAGAATCCTGTACGAATTCTCAAAACTTCTTGGGTGCTTTCCTATCAAGCAGATGTTTACCAAACAGTTGGCAAGCATCTCCGCGTCATTAAGATCAATACCCTTTTCCCGGCTAACGTTTTTTCCGATGATAACCTCCCATGTCGTGTCAAAGTCACGGTCGTCAGCACCGACATACTGCTCATCATCATTGGCGCCTTTAATGAACTTATACTTGATTTCTTTCTTCGAAGGTACCGGTCTCATGCCGAGAAGAGTGTCCCAAGCCTCACGCAACTGTCCCCTATACTTACCCGTGCCTGGAAACATGTCAACGATGACAGGCATTATCTCGTCGAAATCATAGGCTTGAAGAAGTTCGTATAAACGCATAAGAAAAAATATTAGTCCTTTAGAATTTAGCCATCATGATGGCATCGGCAGCGCATTCAGCACCCTTGTTTCCAAGTTTTCCACCACTTCTTTCCTTTGCCTGTTGCAGGTCGTTTGTGGTCAGAAGACCATAGATTACCGGAATGTTCTGCGTGGCATTGAGATGAGCGATACCATAAGTCACGCCCTGGCAGATGTAATCGAAGTGAGGAGTCTCACCGCGAATAACGCTTCCCAGGATGATAATGGCATCAAATCCATCATTCTTGCTCATCTGCTGTGCACCATAAATGAGCTCAAAACTACCTGGAACATGCTTTACGTGAATGTTCTCCGGCAATGCTCCATGCTGCTCGAGCGTGTCCACCGCGCCCTGAAGCAAAGCCCCGGTAATCTCGTGGTTCCAATCAGCAACCACGATACCGAAGTTCATATTGCTTGCGTCAGGGATGTTAACGTCGACTAAATCGGTAAGATTATGAAGTTCTGTTGCCATTACTTGGTTGTCCTTTCGATGTACTTGTCTATGTCGTTGCTCTGAACGATAGCCGAATTGACATACTTCTTCTTGATGTCCTGATAAAGCTTGTTGGCCTCATCCACCTTGTTCTGCGACTCCAGCAACTCTCCTGCCTGAAGCAAGAACGTTGGTGAGAGACTGTTGTTTGTGCCATTGTCTGCCTTGGCGTCAGCCTTGCTCGCAGCGTCTTTCAATGTGCTGATGGCCTTGTCTATCTGGCCAACGTGAGCATAAGCGTTGCCCAAAGCCTCGATAGCCGCAGGGCTAATCATCGCATCACCCTTAGGCGAGTAATCCTCAAGATACTTAACCGCGTCTTGCCACTTGCCAAGGTTGGCATAGCAAAGACCGGCATAGAGGTTGGCGAGGTTGCCGGCGTCGGTGCTGCCATAATCGCTCGCGATTTTCACGAAGCCAGTATAGCCCGCGCCATCGCCGTTGAGAGCCTTGTCGAACTGGTCAGCGTTGAAATACTCCTGACCACGAGCCAAAGCCGTGCTGGCCTTCTCTTGGCGAGGGCCACCGATAAACTGGTTGTAGCAAATCACGGCTGCCACGATAACGATGACGGCAATGATGGCACCACTGATGATTTTCTTGTTCTTTTCGAAAAATGCCTCCGACTTTACGGATGCATCAAAAGTCTCCTTTTCGTTGTTGTTTGCCATTATTTTTAGTTGTTGTTTTTCTTTTTGGTTTGCCAATACTTAATGCGTGGCAAAATTAGTCATTTTTATTCAAACATTGAAATTTATAAAGCTCTTTTTTCATTTTGTAATACAAAAGAGCAGGTTTGTCGCATATTTAAGTTACCTTTGCGGATAATTATGATACTCAAGAAAATTTCAATAATCAACTATAAGAATATCTTGCAAGCCAACCTCACGCTCTCTGAAAAGCTGAATTGTTTTGTCGGAAGCAATGGAGTGGGGAAGACCAATTTGCTCGATGCCGTGTACTTCATGTCTTTCTGCCACAGCAGTTTCACCAATCTCGACAGCATGGTAATCAATCACGCCCAAGACTTCTTTGTCATCGAGGGAGACTATCTTTCCGAGAACTCCACCGAAGAGCGCATTTACGCCGGCATGAAGCGTGGCAAGCATAAGCATTTCAAGCGCAATGGCAAGGATTATAAAAGACTGTCGATGCACATCGGCATGATACCGCTTGTCTTTATCTCGCCTGCCGACAACAGTCTCGTGACTGGTGGTGGTGAGGAACGACGAAAACTCCTTGACGTGGTAATCGCGCAGCTTGACAATAGCTACATCGATGCTCTGAACAGGTACAACAAGGCATTGCAACAACGCAACGCCCTCTTGAAATCCATTTCTGAGACCGACATGACCCTCATGCAGCTCCTTGAAGAGGAAATGGCGAGAAATGGTGAAATCGTATACAAGAAAAGAGACGAGCTCGTAAACGAGCTAACCCCGACTTTCCAAGAGGCGTATTCCCAAATATCCGGTGGACGCGAGAATGTGTCACTGCGCTACGTGTCTCATTGCCAACGTGGCCCATTGCTTGACGTGATTCAGCGCGACAGGTTCAGGGACAGGGCCGTGGGGTACAGTCTGCATGGCACCCACCGTGACGACCTTGAGATGCTTATCGATGGTTACCCTATACGTCGCGAAGGCAGCCAAGGACAGACGAAGACTTACGTCTTGGCGCTGAAGCTCGCGCAGTTTGCTTACCTAAAACGGAAAATGGCAGGAAAGATGCCATTGCTGCTCCTCGACGACATCTTCGACAAGCTGGACGCCAATCGCGTGGAACAGATTATCCACTTGGTGGCAGACAACGATTTCGGGCAGATTTTCATAACAGACACCAACAGGGAACACCTTGACAAGATACTTAGCCATGCCGACGTCGACTACAAGTTGTTTGACGTTAAGGACGGCGAGATAACGGAAAGGGCCAATTAACCAAACCAGGGACAAGCAATGTTTAAAAGGGACGTTAAGGCATTGGGCGATGTGCTGCGCCAGTTCATCAGAAACGAGGGGTTGGAAACGCCGCTTCTCCAGAAGCGCGTGGTGGACGCCTGGGAGAAGGTGACAGGTAGAGTGGTTGCACAATACACCGCCGAGAAATTCATAAAGAACCAAGTGCTATTCGTGAAAATAACAAATCCCGCCCTTAGGCAGGATTTGAGTATGATGCGCTCGCAACTCGTCCGCCGTCTCAACGAGTCGGCAGGCGGGTCGATTATTTCTGATGTCAAGATCTACTGATATTGCATTTTTTCAATATCAATTCTTGAACGAATGTATAGGAGCGGGTATGCGACCGACGCGGTTGACAAGCCTCTCGCTTGAGAACTTGTTTACAGGCATAATTGGCGCATGGCCTAAAAGTCCTCCCCATTCGATGGTCTCGCCCACGTGCTTTCCTATCACCGGTATTATTCGCACGGCAGTGGTCTTTTGGTTTATCATGCCTATTGCGGACTCGTCGGCGATAATGCCCGAAATAGTGGTGGCCGGCGTATCACCGGGAATCGCTATCATGTCAAGGCCGACAGAGCAAACGCAAGTCATGGCCTCAAGCTTCTCCATCGACAAGGCCCCGACATTAACAGCATCTATCATTCCCTGGTCCTCACTCACTGGTATGAAGGCTCCAGACAGGCCACCGACATAGGAGCTTGCCATGATGCCGCCTTTCTTCACTTGGTCGTTTAGAAGGGCGAGGGCGGCAGTCGTTCCAGGCGCGCCCGGCTGCTCAACGCCTATACATTTAAGAATGTCGGCTACCGAATCGCCTACAGCTGGTGTCGGTGCCAACGAGAGGTCTATTATGCCAAAAGGCACGTTGAGCCTGCGGCTGGCCTCTTGCGCCACGAATTGACCTACACGTGTTATCTTAAACGCCGTGCGCTTGATAGTCTCGCAAAGAGTCTCAAACGTGGCAGACTTGTCGTCACCGTTAGCCTTACGACATTCCGCGTCCATTTCCTCCAACGCCGCTTTCACTACGCCAGGTCCTGATACGCCCACATTAATAATGGCGTCGGCCTCGCTCACTCCATGAAACGCGCCTGCCATGAACGGGTTGTCGTCGGGGGCGTTGCAAAACACGACCAACTTAGCCGGACCGATGCAATCCTTGTCTTTGGTTTGCTCAGCGCTGTCCTTGACAATACTGCCCATCAATCGCACGGCATCCATGTTGATGCCAGTTTTCGTGGACCCCACGTTGACGCTTGAACAAACCACATCCGTGACGGCTAGAGCCTTTGGAATGGAACGAATGAGCAATTCCTCGCTCGGCGTCATTCCCTTGCTCACTATCGCGGAGAATCCGCCAAGGAAGTTGACGCCTATCTTCTTCGCGGCGTCATCAAGGGTCTTGGCTATTGCCACATAGTCGTCGACGGTTTTGCAGCAAGCCGCACCCACCAAAGACACCGGAGTGACGCTGACGCGCTTGTGTACGATAGGAATGCCTATCTCGTGCGATATGCTCTCGCCGGTCTTTACGAGATCCTTGGCAAGGGTGGTTATCTTGTTGTATATCTTGTCGCAAGTCTCTTTCAAGTCAGAGCTCACGCAGTCGAGCAGGCTGATACCCATCGTGATGGTTCTCACGTCAAGGTTGTCCTGCTCAACCATTCGCTTGGTTTCGAGAACTTCAGAAGCTGTAATCATAATTTATCTTTCAAGAATTACCGTTAACACGTTTCAGCCGTGTCAGATTCTATACATCTTATCGAAGATGGCTTCCAACTGTATCTTTGCTTGCACGCCCTTTTCCTTTCCAGCGTCGTCAAGTTCAGAACTAATCGTCTCGAAAGTCTTGCCACTTTGCGATATGTCGACAATCATCATCATGTTGAAGAAGCCATGAACAATGGTCTGGTTAATGTCAAGAATGTTAATGTTGCTCTCGGCAAGGTAGGAACATACATGTGCTATGATTCCAACCGTGTCTTTCCCTACAACAGTAATGATAGCTTTTGTCATCTTATTCAGTTTTGGTAATAATGTAGGCAAAGGTAACACAATTTGATTAATAATCAAAATTAATGGAAACAAAGTTAGCAATTCCATCGTTTCCATCTATACAAACGCTGCTAAATTGGCACGCGGCAATGACATGTTGTCACATTTGGCAATTAGGTACATCCTTTGATAGAAAGCGGGTGTAACAAAAACACGAAAATAAAAGAAAGGAAGAAATATGACATTCGACAAATTTACAATCAAGGCGCAGGAAGCCATCCAAGAAGCAGTCAACACTGCTCAAATGGCTCACCAGCAGACCATTGAGCCAGTACACCTCTTGCAAGGTATTTTGCAAAAAGGCCGAGACGTGACCAACTTCGTCTTTCAGAAACTTGGCGTAAACGCCATGCAGATTGAGAGTCTTGTACAGCAGGAGCTGAAACACCTGCCTCGCGTTGAAGGCGGTGGTCAGCCTTATCTCTCCAACGACTCCAACACAGTGTTGGAAAAAGCAGTGGAAGACTCTCAAATGATGGGCGACGAGTTTGTCTCCGTGGAGCCTATCATGCTCGCCCTCTTGCAGGTCAACAGCACCGTGAGCCGCATACTCAAGGATTCCGGCTGCACGGAAAAGGATATGACAAAAGCCATTGAGGAGTTGCGACAGGGGCAGAAGGTTCAAAGCCAGAGTGCCGACGACAACTACCAGGCTCTCTCGAAATATGCCCGCAACCTTGTGGACGAGGCTCGCAAGGGCAAACTCGACCCTGTGATTGGCCGTGACGAAGAGATTAGGCGCGTGCTGCAGATCCTTTCCCGTCGCACCAAGAACAACCCTATTATAATAGGTGAGCCGGGCACGGGTAAGACAGCTATCGTCGAGGGTCTCGCCGAGCGAATCGTGAGAGGTGACGTGCCTGAGAACTTGAAGAACAAACAGCTCTACTCGCTTGACATGGGCGCGCTTATAGCAGGCGCGAAATACAAGGGCGAATTTGAGGAGCGCTTGAAGAGCGTAATAAAAGAGGTGACCAACGCCAACGGCAACATCATTCTCTTCATTGACGAGATTCACACACTTGTGGGAGCCGGTGGCGGCGAAGGTGCCATGGATGCCGCCAACATCTTGAAACCTGCCTTAGCAAGAGGCGAGCTGAGGGCCATTGGCGCCACGACGCTCAATGAGTATCAAAAATACTTTGAGAAAGACAAGGCCCTGGAGCGTAGGTTCCAAACCGTGATGGTGGACGAGCCTGACGAGGCTGACGCCATAAGCATTCTTAGAGGACTGAAGGAAAGATATGAGAACCATCACAAGGTAAGAATAACCGATGATGCCTGTATAGCCGCCGTGAAACTCTCAGAGAGATACATCTCCGACCGTTACCTCCCCGACAAGGCCATCGACCTGATGGACGAGGCTGCCGCCAAGCTGCGCATGGAACGTGACTCTGAGCCGGAAGAGCTCGACGAGATTTCGCGTAAACTCAAGCAACTTGAGATTGAGCGTGAGGCCATCAAGCGCGAGGGTGATGACGACAAGATAAAGCAGCTCGACAAGGAAATTGCTGAACTGAAAGAAAAGGAGCACTCTTACAGGGCTAAGTGGGAAGCCGAGAAAGGACTGGTGAACAAGATTCAACAGGACAAGCAAACCATTGAGAGCCTGAAGTTTGAGGCGGAGAAGGCTGAGCGTGAAGGCGACTATGCCAAAGTGGCCGAGATTCGCTATGGCAAGTTGAAAAGCTTGCAAGACGACATCAACTCCGTGCAGTTGCAGCTTCATGCCACGCAAGGTGGCGACGGACTGGTGAGAGAGGAAGTGACCGCCGACGACATAGCCGAGGTGGTGAGCCGATGGACTGGCATACCTGTCACGAGGATGATGCAGAGCGAGAGGGAGAAGCTGCTCCATCTCGAGGATGAGCTGCACAAGCGTGTGGTAGGCCAAGACGAGGCCATAAACGCCGTGGCAGACGCCGTGCGCCGCTCGCGTGCCGGACTTCAAGACCCGAAGCGCCCAATAGCATCGTTCATATTCCTCGGAACCACCGGCACTGGTAAGACCGAGTTGGCAAAGGCACTTGCCGACTACCTCTTCAACGATGAGAACATGATGACGCGAATCGACATGAGCGAATACCAAGAGAAGTTCTCAGTGACAAGGCTCATTGGCGCGCCTCCGGGGTACGTAGGTTACGATGAGGGCGGACAGCTCACCGAGGCCGTGCGCCGCAAACCATACAGCGTGGTGTTGTTCGATGAGATTGAGAAAGCCCATCCTGATGTGTTCAACATACTCTTGCAGGTGCTTGACGATGGCAGGCTCACCGACAACAAGGGGCGCACGGTGAACTTCAAGAACACCATTATCATCATGACGTCGAACCTTGGCTCCCAGTACATCCAGTCGCGTTTCGCCGACCTGAACGAATATAATCGCGACTCGGTGGTCAAGGACACGCGCAACCACGTGATGGACATGCTGAAGAAAACCATACGCCCAGAGTTCCTCAACCGTATCGATGACATAATAATGTTCTTGCCATTGACGAAAGAACAAATAGGCAAGGTCGTGACATTGCAGATGAACCGTGTCGCCAAGATGCTTGAGACACAAGGCTTCACGCTGACATGGACTCCAAAGGCAATAGAATGGCTCGCCAACGTTGGCTACGACCCAGAGTTCGGCGCCCGTCCTGTGAAGCGCGCCATACAAGACTACGTGCTAAACGACCTCTCAAAGCAGATTCTTGCCGAGAAGGTCTTGCGCGACAAGCCAATAGTAGTCGACGCGGATGCCAACGGCATGAAGTTCAGCAATTAAAATGGCAATGAAGAGATTGGCGTTTAGAGATAACATGTAAATAGGAAAGTCGCAAGACGTTTTATGGCGTCTTGCGACTTTTTTCTTTGTTGGAACAACGTGGGAAATGGCATGGACGGCTCAACACGCTCCTACGTGAATTGTAAAATATTATTGCCAAAATTTAACACTTGGGAACAGGGGCAAATAGAGCGGAAAAAGGGTAGCCTTTCGCCCTTTTACAACACAGTTGACAGTTTTTCGGCCAAAAAGTTTTGCCATTACAGCGTAATCGCATCGCGGTTACACCGTAACGGCGTCGCCATTTCACCGTAACGGCGTCGCGATTTCACCGTAAC
>JALEJI010000076.1 GCA_022769825.1 Prevotella sp.
TAACCAGCTGCTCCTAAAATACCTACTTTTACCATATTATCTTTCCTCGTTAGGGTGCATACCATAATAAACACGGAGTGGGGTAGAGCTTACCTTGATGAAGCCCTTCGCATCCTCGGCTGTCCAACCGTGCTGCATCTCACCATACTCACCGAGCTTAGACTTGGTCAAATCGTCTGGTGAGTCGATACCTACAGTCTGGAAACTGTATGGACGGAGCTTCAGGATAGCTGTACCGTTTACGTTGCGCTGAGAAGAAGTCAGCATTGCCTCGATATCCGGCATTACAGGCTCCAGGTACTGGCTCTCGTGGAGGAACATTCCGTACCAGTTGCCTACCTGGTCCTTCCAATACTGCTGCCACTTGCTCAATGTGCTCTTCTCCAACAGACGGTGAGCCTCGATGATGAGCTTAGGAGCCGCAGCCTCGAAACCTACACGACCCTTGATACCGATGATGGTGTCACCCACATTGCAGTCGCGACCGATGGCGTAAGAAGCACCAATCTCCTCAATCTTCTGGATGGCAGCAATCTTGTCATCAAACTTCTCGCCGTTGACAGCTACAATCTCACCCTTCTCGAAGGTAATCTTCAGTTCAGCCTCTTCTTCCTTAGCTGTAACGTGCTTCAAGTAAGCCTCCTCTGGCAGGCCCTGTGTTGGGTCGAGAATCTCACCACCGCAAATACTGGTTCCCCAGATACCTACGTTGTAAGAATACTTCAATTTGGTGAAGTCTGCAAAGAAGCCATGCTCGTTCAAATAGTCAACCTCTTCCTTACGAGAGAGCGCCTTGTCACGAGTCAAGGTAATAATCTCTACACCAGGAGCCATAACGAGGAAGGTCATGTCGAAACGAATCTGGTCGTTGCCGGCACCTGTACTTCCGTGAGCGATGGCGTCAGCACCAATCTCCTTCGCATAACGAGCGATGGCGATAGCCTGGAAGATACGCTCAGAAGATACAGAGATAGGATAGCAGTTGTTGCGGAGCACATTACCGAAAATCATGTATTTCAATGACTTCTCGTAATACTCGTGGGTAACGTCGAGAGTGACGTATGCCTTGGCACCCAACTTATATGCGTTCTCCTCGTTGGTCTTCAACTGCTCGGCAGAGAAACCACCTGTGTTGGCGCATGCCGCATAAACATCCCAGCCATCCTGGGTCAACTTCATTACTGTATATGATGTATCGAGACCGCCGCTAAAAGCGACTACTACTTTCTTGTTTGCCATAATCTTTACTATTTTGTTTTCTGTTCTTTCCTTGTGTTATTCCTTGGAAGTGAGACCTCCGTCATTTCACCCCGTCAATCTTCTTTATCCTCTCTATCACGTCGTCGGGGAGATGCACAGGCAGATGCTCGGCAGGGTCGAAGAGCATGGCGGTGCATATACAATACTGGCGATTGGTGCGATGGAGGATGTCGGAATTGATGCAACCCTCACAGCCACGCCAGAACGACTGGTCGTCGGTGAGATCCTTGAAGGTCACGGGCAGATAGCCAAGCTGAGTGTTCATCTTCATCACGGCAGAGCCACTCGTCAGCGAGAAGATCTTGGCGTGCGGCCAACGCATGCGCGCCAGGGTGAACGTGAGGTTCTTTATTCGCTTGGCGAGTCCCAAGCCACGATAGTCGGGATGGACTATCAGTCCGGAGGTGGTGACATAATGCTTGTTCCCCCACGTCTCGATATAACTGAATCCGGCGAACTTGTCACCGTCGAGGGCGATGACCGCCTTTGCCTCGCGCATCTTTGTCGCCACGTAGTCGGGTGAGCGTTTCGCTATACCGGTGCCACGCACCTTCGCCGCGTCGGCAATGGTCTTGAGAATGGTGTCAACAAATTTTATATGACTCTCGTCGGCAACCAACACTTTTACGTCTTTCATTTTATCTCTTTCTTCTTTTTTTCCTTAATGATTATCTTCTATGACAGGTCAGATTATCAAGTTCTCGCGCATGGCATCGATGATGGCGTTATGGTCGGTGCCTTCGCGAATGACGATAAATATGGTATCGTCACCGGCTATCGTGCCGAGAATCTCAGGTATCTCACTGTTGTCAATGTTGTAGGCAATGCTGCTGGCATATCCGGGGCGCGTGCGTATCACGCCGAGGTTGCCAGAGAAGTTGATGCTCTGGAAACCTGGCACGGCCATCATCTCCGTCGCCCTCAGCGGAGTGTGCACACGTTTATACATCGTCTCGTTGGGGAGGACATATACATAATGTCCGTTCATGCTTGCCGCCTTAGCCACCTTGAGCTGCTTCAAGTCGCGACTTAGCGTTGCCTGCGTCACCACGAAGCCCTCTTTCCGGAGTTCTTTAAGCAACTCGTCTTGACTGCCTATCTCGTTGCTCGAAAGCAGCATCTTTATGGTATCCAAGCGTTGACCTTTTATCTTCATCTGTATATTTATCCTTTATTCGCTGCAAAATTACCACGAATTATTGAATATTACAAACATATATACAACTATTTTTGTATTTTTCTTGTAAAACGTAATGCGTATGACATATTAACGCAATATATATACAATCGCTGCCGTCAGTTAAAACTTATTGAACACAAGAGGCATGTCAACGCGCACCATGAAACGCGACCATGGCTTTATGATTCTTATCCATAACAGGCACCATGGCGTAGACACGCTGAATTGTAAAATATTATTGCCAAAATTTAACACTTGGAAACAGGGGCAAATAGAGCGGAAAAAGGGTAGCCTTCTGCCCTTTGGCAACACCGTCGGCCGGTTTTTGGCCAAAAATCGTTGCCATTACGGTGCAATCGCATCGCGATTACAGTGTAACGGCGACGCGATTGCACTGTAACGGCACCGCTAAATCAGCTCGTCGGCACCGACTGAAAACCGCGAAAATCGTAACCTGCTAATAGTTAAGCTCTTACCAAAATAGCCCATAATTCCGTTATTTCCGCCCAAGCGACACCTTGGTTGAAAAAAATCGATTCTCAGACGACCATTTGTAAAATATTTTATCCGATAATATCGATGCGTATCGTATGCTTTGCAGGGGCGGCCCCTGCAGAGCATTACGGTAAGGCATGCGCAACCCACAAAAAAAGGTGACCCATGATGGATCACCCAAAAACATGCTATTGAAGCTGTCGACTTTTAGTTGTCGTTTCTTCCGAATATCCTGAGCAGATAGAGGAAGAGGTTGATGAAGTCGAGGTAAAGCGACAACGCGCCAATCAACGCCACTTTCTGCGCGCCCTCGTCGAGACCGACCTGCATGGAAAGCATGCGCTTGATTTGCTGACTGTCCCACGCCGTGAGGCCCACGAACAGCACCACGCCGATATAGCTCAGCACCAGGTCAAGAGAGGTGCTCTTGATGAACATGTTGACAACCGTGGCGATGATAAGGCCGAAAAGCGCCATGAGGAAGAGGTTGCCCATCTTCGACAAGTCGGCCTTGGTTACATAGCCATAGACGGCCGTAGCCCCGAAGGTTGCGGCGGTGATGAAAAACACCTTGGCAATGGTAGCCGTGGTAAACGCCATGAAAATGAACGACATGGTGACACCGTTGAGCGCGGCATAGACGATAAACAACGTAGTGGCGGTGGAGAGCGAGAGCCTGTTGATGCGTGCCGTGGTGTAGAACACCAGGCCCAGCTCAGCCAACAGCAGCACCCACATGGCCGCGCGATTGCCGTAGACGAGCTGCACCAAGGATGGGCTCGTGGCAACACCCCAAGCGCAGAGGCCCGTGATGACGAGGGCCATGGTCATCCATATATACACCTTGCGCATCAACATGGGGAACGCGGCGGAGCGGGACAAGTCGCGCTCCATATTGGACATGGAGCTTTGCTCCTTCACCATTTTCTCTAAATCTTGAACTTCCATAATTTTCTTGTTATAAGATGATTATTCTATAATGTTGATTGGTTGCAAATGTAGCGGTTTATTTCCATTCCGACAAGAAATGTGCCAACATTTTGGCGCGCCCACGCTGTTAGTCATTATTCACGTTCTGTATGTGTCGTTAGCATATCGCCTGCCACAATAGCACGATGTCAGTATGCCAAAGTAGCAGATTCACAGACAAGCTCACCTCTTCAAGAAGAAGCGCACGAGAATGAAGTTTACCGGCACGCAAACGCAAAACATGGGTATCGGCGCCACCTGCTTTGACAGGCCAAGCCAAAGAAAGAGGTTCAGCGTGAGCATCTGCAACGTGTAGTTGACCACATGGCTGAAAAGGAACCCCGCGCCGCGCCGCGCGTTGGCCTTCACCTTGAACGTGAAACGGGTGGACGCGAAAAAGTTGAACACGAAACTCAACACGTAGCCCACGGTCATCGCCACCGTGGACCACAAATGGGCGTCGGCCTTGGACGCGCCGGTGCCCAAGAACTGTATCAGCAGATAGTAAATGGCATATTGCAGCAACGTGGCAGCGGCTCCGACAATGGCGAAGCGCACCACCTCGCCCAACTTACCCGACATAATGGCTCTCATCCGCATAAGCAAGCATCTCCTTGTCGCCCCGACTGTCGCCGTAGGCTATAATATAATAATGTGGACGGGCGTCGGCAAGGTCGGGCAGCGACGCCTTGAGGCGCCTCACCTTCTCGGCTCCATAGCAGTTGGGCGTGAGGAACCGTCCCGTCAGTCGTCCGTCCTCGCTTTCCACCTGCGTACCTATCACCGCGACGGCTTCCTGGAAGAACGGCCTCACCCAGTTGTCCACGCTCGCGCTGACCACGTAGACCGGACGGCCATCGGCCACGGCCTTTTCCATCACGCCCCACGTGTCTTGCCGCTTGAGGCTCCGCCCCACCGTGGCTGCGAATCTTCGGCAAAGGTCATCGAAACAGGCCACTGGCATGCCCTTGAAGCACATGGCGAAGAGCCGCTCCTTGGTTCGCCCATTGTCGGCGAGACCGACCTTCATCAACAAGAGACGTGGCAACAGCAACGCAAGGCAGCATAAGAGCCACGCCGTGCCACGGGCAAAGCGTATGAAGGCGATGAGCGTGTCGCGAGTGGTGAGCGTGCCGTCGAAATCGAAAACGAGAATCTTGTTATCCAACATAAATGATGAGCACGAATGTCACGAGCCACGCCAGCACGTCGAGCTGTATGAAGCGGTCGTGGATGATAACCTTTGTAGGGTTGCCGCTCTTCTTGTCGACCACGGCAATCTGTATGTAGCGAAGCAATCCTAAGAGCACGAAGACGCTCGTCAGGTACAGGTACTCGGAATGGAACCGCGCCACGGTCTCCGGGCTCACGGTGTACATGATGTAGCACACGAGCGTGACCGAGGCGGTGATGGTGAGCGCCTGGTTGATAAAGGTGGAGTTGTAACGGCTGGTGTTCCTTCGCGGCGCCTCGCCGGTCTGCTCCATGCGCAGCACGTCGTCGCGCCGCTTGGCGAAACTCATGAAAAGGGTAATCAGGAAGGTCATGAGCACTATCCACTTGCTCAACACTATTCCCGTGGCCACGCCTCCGGCGCACATGCGGAGCACGAAGCCGAACGCCACCACGCACACGTCGACGATGGCATACTGCTTGATGCGCGCGCAATAGGCAAGGTTGAGCAGCCAATAAAAGGCTATGACAAAGGCGAGCCTCCAAGCCTGGCCCGACGCGAGCCCGCAAGCCGCCATGCTCAGCAGGAACATGAAAGCCATGAGCGCATAGCCCTGCCCCATGCTCACCGCGCCACTGGCTATGGGCCTGTGGCACTTCTCGGGATGCCGGCGATCGTCGGCAACGTCGTGGATGTCGTTGAAACAATATATGCTCGACGCGGCAAAGCTGAAGGCGAAAAACGCCACAAGCCCCTGCGTGAGCGCGCCAACGTCGAAGAGCGCGCCACCGAAGATTATCGGGGCGAAGACGAAGAAGTTTTTTATCCACTGCATGGGGCGGAGCAAGAGCGCCAACGCCTCGGTATGTCTCATTGTGTTCATTTCGTATGCGAATCTATGATTTTCTTGGCTATCCAATCCACTATCTTGCTCAGCACCCACGCCAATGGCAGCGTGGCCACGACACAGGCAAGGAACGTCGGCCAGTAGCTCCACGCCTTAGGCAAATAATCGAGCACGAAATGCAGGTGTATGAGATAGCACTCCAAGCTCAACGAGCCAACGAAGGCCAACGCTCCGTTAACCCATTTCGGCGTGCGCCGCAGCACCCTGTTGCAGATGAGGATAAAGGTGATGGTAAGGGGGATGTAGAGCATTCGCTCCACGAAGAGCGGGAACTGGCCGTGGCGTTCCTGCTCAAGGAAGAAACAAGAGACTGACGTCATCACGAACATGATGATAAGCATCCAGATGCCTTGCCCGTCGATGGTGCGCTTCTGCCTTACCATCTCGCCCATGTTGATGCCAATGAAGAAGATAGGCACGCGGCTCCAGAATATCTCAAGGTGGCCCACGGCGTGGTGGATGGGCGTGACCCACTCCACCAGTATGCACCACATTATCATCACCACGGGCAGCCAGCGGTAGACGGAATGGCGGCGTATCAGCTCAATGTAGGGCGGCGCGAAGAGATACAGCATCATGATAGCCGGTATATACCAGAAGCTTAGCTCATCGTGGAGCCAAAAGTTCCAGTTGAAGCCTATCTCGCCAATGAGATTGACGAGCGACGCGGCATCATGCACGTGTAAGCGCGGCAGGTAGTAGAGGCACGCTATGATGAGCCACGCCGGGTAGATGCGTATCAGGCGGCGGAAATAGAAGTGGCGGTAGCTGGGAGTCTTCATCCACGAGAACCACAAGCCTATGCCGCTCAGGAAGAGAAACATGTCCACGCCAAGGTTGCCCATGCGCCGAAGGCCGAAAAACATGTCGGAGCGCGCGAGGTCAACATGAAACAGGATGATGATGAGCATGGCGATGCCCATCAGCGCGCCACGGAAGCGCGAGATATTGGCGAGCTCTATGTCTGGAATCCTCATGGCGTCAGAGTTTAGGGTTCGGTATGTGCCTCATCAGCTTCATGACGAGCCATGCCGCGCCAAGGCTGGCTATGGCGTAGAGCAAGAGGCCAGTGTAGATGTCGCCCTGGCGCGAGACGGTGATGAAGACCTTTCTTATGGCGGGATGGATCACGAACAGCGCCGCCGACACGTTGCCCAGCCATCCAAGCACGTAGCCAATGCGCGCGCGGAGCCAGGGCAAGGGAAGGGTGGAGACGGTCTTGATGAAATAAACCGAGGCGTAGCAAACGAGAGCGGGCACGATGACCCAGGTATAAAACGACCCTGAGGCCGACACGATAAAGAAGGAGCACACCACCCAACTCATAAGAAACGAGCCGAAGGTGAGATTGACAAGCATTACCTTGTTGCCATAGCGCGCGAAGAGCAGTCCAAGGCCGAATGGCAACATGCCGCCCATGAAGTTGTAGCGCCAATAGTTGAGGTTCTCGCCCTCGGGGTCCATGAACAGTTGGGCCACGGTGCACACGGCCATCAAGCCTACCGTCCATCCCCAATGACGGCGATAGAGCAACAGGCGATAGACCACGTACAACTGCAGCATCAACCCGAAGAACCAGAAGGGGCCAGGCCAGATGTTGCGGTCGGGTTGGTCGTAGAAATTGTTTATCATCAGCAGCTGGCCCACTATTTGCGCTACGTTATAGTGCCACGAGCCCGCCGTCATGGCGTCGACGACGGTGAAGCAGATGAAGCCCACTATCATCATCTTGAACAACTTGAGATAATGATAGCGCACGAAAGACGACACCACCACGCGCCGCCCGTCGGGGGCCTTGCCCTGGCCATTGCCGTATTTCATCTCCAAGCCGTAAGCGCTTAGGAAGAGGAACACCGGCACTCCGTAATGGCCGAAGAAGGAGATGACATGAGCCGGGAAAAGCTCGTTGACGCGCGCGGCGCACTGGGCGAACCAGTCCACGTTGTGCTGAAAATACTGATACTCGTTCTCCTTTACCACGGGGTTAAGCCAGTGGCAAAAGTTATGCAGGAAGATGCCAAGGATGGCTATGCCACGCAAGGCGTTGCACTCGGCACGGGTGAGCAGGCTCTCGCCGCCATTCTCCGTGGCTTCTCTGTCATTGTAAAGGCTTATTCGCATTATTTCTTTCCTTGTGCTTTTTCATCTTGGCGAGCCGCGTCCCTCAGCTTGTCATAGTCGACACTGTTTTTCAGGACACGCGGCCGGCTCTCATCATAATTTGGCGACAACAGGTTGTACTTGTCGTTATAGTCTTTCGAACTTATCCCCGCGAGCCACACCATCATGTGCGGCAACGCGTCGGTCATGAACCTGCGGTTCTTGGCGTCCTTTATCGCCTTGAACACCTCCGGCTCGCGATGGGCGTACTTGCGTGAGCACCATATCCAGAAAGGCACCTCAAACTCGTAGTGGGCCAAGGGCCAGTCTACGGCGGCAGAGTGGTTACGGCAAATGATGTCGCGCCCCGGCTCGAAAATCTCCTCGCCATGGTCGGGCATATACACCACTATGGCATCCTTGTCCTCAAAGCGTTTCACTATCTGCGTCACGATGGAGTCGTTGTAGAGGCAGGCGTTGTCGTAAGCGGCAATCATGCGGCGGCGGTAGTGGTCGCCGGCGATGTCGGGGCGAAGCTCCTTGTAGTCGTCGGCATGCCATTTGGCACGGTCCTTGGGATAGCGCGTGTTGTAGCTCACGTGCTGGCCAATGAGATGGAAGATGATGAGGTTGTTGCCTTTGAGGTTTATCTTGCCTTCGTTCAAGAAGTTGTCGTAATCGCTGAGCAATCCCTCGTCGAAGCGGTGAAGGCTCGTGTTGCGCAGGTCAAACTGCGCCTTGCTCAATACCGGGTCGTTGAGGAAGAAGCCTCCCGAGAAATCGTAAACCGCCTGCCCGGCGGCAAGGAGAAACTGGTTGGTCAGGAACGTGACCTGATAGCCCGCCTTGCGGAAAAGCTCCGGGAAGAGAGGATAGTCGCACCACTCACCCTTCTCGCCAACGACGTGCATCGACAGCACGTTCTTGAACACGAAACTCGTGAGGTTCCAGCACGACACCACGTCGTTGAACTTCGTCAGCCATCCGCCGCGCTCAAGCCTTCTCTGTCTTGGCGTGTCTTTCTGCGGATAGCCATAAAGCTGGCAATGGGCCTTGCTGTAGCTCTCGCCAATGATGAGCACTATAGTAGGCGAGCGGAACGAGCATGAGTCCACCACTACCCTCTTCGAGGCAGCCACGCACTTGTCCACCTGTTGCGAGGCAAGGTGGTTGCTGTAAACGGAAAAGACGAGGCGATATATCGGGAGATAAAACTCGCCGTGGTCCGGCTCGGTAAGTATGTGCTCTATCGACCCTATGGTGTCGGCCGTCATCAGGCGCGCCATGCCTCGCTTGTTGCCCCAGCTCGTGACGACGCTCCACGCGAGCAACGCCAATACCAGCATGCCGCACTCCGGGTAAAGCATGTAGCGGTGGAAGAAGCGAAGGAAGCCGAAGTGGAACCTTGCTTGCAACTTGGCGTAGTCCACCTTCAACAACCGGCATAGGGGCTTGCGCAAATCCACAAGGGAATGAAGGATGAAAAGCAGCATTATCCACGCCACGGGAGAGGAAAGCACGTCCAGGCTGAGATAAGTGGACAGGAACTCGCCCGCCTCGCGACTGTCGGTCTCGCCCACGAGCATGAGCATGGAGGGGGAGATTACGGAGCCGAACTTCCAGAAGCAGAACACGTCGGTCAGCGCCACGCCATACAACACGACGTAGAGGGCAAGGCTAACCCAGCGCCTCACCTTGGCGGGAATGACCGTGAGCACCGCACAAGCGAAATAAACATCAAGGAAGAGCTCCAGCCACAAGTTGTCGTAGACATCCTGCCCCTTGTTGTCTGGAAGCGTAAGATAAGCGCACAGTATGCCCAACGCATACATCGCGAAAAAGAAAACGCCATTCTTCAGCAAGGGCAACATGAACAGTCGCGAAATCCGACGGACAAATCTCATTTCTTATATATTATGTAAGCTTAATTCCTTTGCAAAAATAGTATAATTTATCTGCATGGCAAAGTGTAACACGAAATTAATTCGTACATTTGCCGAAAATATCAATGTCATGGACTACACGCTCAACATAAAAGGCCGATTGCTCTCCCTTTCCGCCCCTGTTGTCATGGGCATTCTCAATTGCACCCCCGACAGTTTCTTCGCCGGGAGCCGCAAGCAGACAGAGAAGGAAATAGCCGACCGCGCCAACCAAATCGTGGCCGAGGGCGGCTCTATAATAGACGTTGGCGCCTTCTCCACGCGCCCCGGAGCGTCCGAGGTGAGCCAGGAGGAAGAGATGAACCGTCTGCGCCATGCCTTGCCAATAGTGGCGCGCGAGCAGCCCGGCGTCGCCATCTCCGTGGACACTTACCGTCCCGACGTGGCGAGGATGGCCGTGGAGGAATATGGCGCCGATATCATCAACGACGTGTCGGAGGGAGGCATCACCGGCATCGTGGGCAAGCCCCTGGAGGAACGATACGATGTCGCCGATGGCGACGAGCGGTTCAAGCAATACCCGGCCATCTTCCGCATGATGGGTAGGCTGAAGGTGCCTTACATCCTCATGTCGGTACAGGGCAACATCCACGACATGCTCATCAATTTCGCGAAAGAGGTGCAACAGCTTCGCGACTTGCACGTCAACGACATCATCCTTGACCCAGGGTACGGGTTCGGGAAGACGCAGGAAGAGAACTTCGCCATCCTCCGCGACCAGCGCAAGCTTGAGGTGTTGGGCCTTCCCATCCTCGCCGGACTGTCGCGCAAGCGACTGATATGGAAGACGCTTGGCCTGACGGCCGACGAAGCCCTCAATGGCACAACGGTAGTGAACACCGTCGCCCTCGCCAACGGCGCGAGCATCCTCAGGGTGCACGATGTTAAGGAGGCGACGCAAGCGGTAAAGTTATCCACATTCATCTATAAACAGTAACTCTCGATGTTTTTCTCCTTCGGCATAAAAGACATCATAGACATCGTAACCGTAGCGTTATTCCTCTACTACTTCTACCGACTCATGAAAGAGAGCCGGTCGCTTAACGTTTTCACGGGAATCATCGTCTTCGTCATAACATGGCTGGTCGTCTCCCAGGTCTTGGAGATGCGCCTTCTCGGAAGCATCATGGACAAGCTCGTGTCGGTAGGCGTCATTGGCCTTATCGTCCTCTTCAAGGATGAGATACGCAAGTTTCTCTACGAGATTGGCGAGCGGCAGCGGGCAAGAAAGTTCATCAACCTGTTCTTCCATCGCGACAGCGCGCAGCAAGCCGACAAGGAGGCCATCATGCCCATCGTCTGGGCGTGCATGGACATGGCCAAAGGCAAGGTGGGCGCGCTCATCGTGATAGAGCGGGCCACGCCTCTCGACGACATAGTGCAAACGGGCGAGCTGATAGACGCCAATGTCAACAAGCTGCTCATAGAGAACGTGTTTTTCAAGAACTCGCCCCTCCACGATGGCGCCATGGTCATATCCAAGCGGCGCATCAAGGCCGCGGGTTGCATCCTGCCCGTGAGCCACAACATGGACATACCCAAGGAGCTTGGCTTGCGCCACCGCGCAGCCCTTGGCATATCGCAGGCCTGCGACGCCATCGCCGTGGTGGTCTCCGAGGAGACAGGACGCATCAGCGCCGCCATAAAGGGCAACTTCCGCTTGCGGCTCTCAGCCGAGGACCTGGAGAGCCTCCTCACAAAAGAAATGACCACCGTATGAAAAATATCCTTATGCGCCAAGGTGCATAAGGATATTTTTTTGTAATTTTGCATGGGTTAATCGCTAATATAACAACACAATATAAATCTAATCAAGATGAGTTTATTAGAAGAAATCGTGGCGCGCGCCAAAGCTGACAAGCAGCGCATCGTTCTTCCTGAGGCTGAGGAAGAGCGCACATTGAAAGCAGCCGACCATGTGCTTGCCGACGATATCGCCGACATCATCCTCATTGGCAACCCCGACCATATCAAGCAGGAAGCCGAGGAATGGGGCTTGAAAAATATCGACAAGGCCACCATCATCGACCCTCTCCACTTCGACAAGACGGAGGAGTACGCCGAGAAGCTCGCCGAGCTGCGCAAGAAGAAGGGCATGACCGTTGACCAGGCCCGCGAGCTCGTCACCCACAACAACCTCTACCTTGGTTGCATGATCATCAAGAGCGGAGACGCCGACGGA
The DNA here is from genome assembly GCA_022769825.1 of Prevotella sp. GTDB lineage: Bacteria > Bacteroidota > Bacteroidia > Bacteroidales > Bacteroidaceae > Prevotella. The sequence goes on from JALEJI010000076.1 coordinate 12,211, forward strand.
CAGATCAGCGGTGCTCTCAGCACCACCGGCGACACCCTTCGCCCGGCGTTGCAGATCATCAAGTGCGCTCCTGGCATCACCTGCGTGAGCGGTGCCATGCTGCTCGTCACCAAGTCGCAATACGGCAAGGACGGCATCGTCGTCATGGGCGACGTGGCCGTGACGCCTAACCCGACAGCAGACCAAATGGCGCAGATCGCCTACACCACGGCACAGACGGCCAAGACCATCGCCGGAATCAACGAGCCTCACGTGGCCATGCTGAGCTATTCCACAAAGGGTTCGGCAAAGGACGCCATCGACAAGGCCACGGGCAAGAGCGTTTACGTCATCGACAAGGTGGTCGACGCCGTGAAGATAGCACGCGAGAAGTTCCCTGAGTTGCAGGTCGACGGCGAGCTGCAGGCCGACGCAGCCCTCGTGCCGGCAGTGGGAAGGAAGAAAGCCCCGCAAAGCAACATCGCCGGACGCGCCAACGTGCTCGTGGTGCCTAACCTCGAAGTGGGCAACATCGGCTACAAGCTCGTGGAACGCCTCGGCGGAGCCACAGCCATCGGCCCAATCCTCCAGGGCATAGCACGTCCTGTCAACGACCTCAGCCGCGGCTGCTCTGTCGACGACATCTACTACATGGTGGCCATCACGAGTTGCCAGGCACAAGACGCCAAGAAATAATCATCAATCAGTAACTGTAAGCTTTAACATGAATATTCTCGTATTGAACTGCGGCAGCAGCAGCATTAAGTATAAACTCTACGACATGACCAACGAGGCCGTGCTCGCCCAAGGTGGCGTGGAGCGCATCGGCATCAACGACGCCTTCATCAAGGTGAAGCTCCCCAACGGCGAGAAGAAGAAGATCATGGCCGACCTGCCAACCCACAAGGAGGGCGTGCAGCTCGTGTTCAAGTGCCTTCTCGACCCTGAGTTCGGAGCCATCAAGAGCCTCGACGAGATTGGGGCCGTTGGCCACCGCGTCGTGCAGGGCGGCGACCTCTTCGAGAAGAGCTGCCTCGTCACGCCAAAGGTGGAGGAAGGCATCGAGAGCCTCATCGACCTCGCCCCTGTACACAACAAGGGCCACTTGGCTGGCATCAAGGCCGTGGACGAGCTCATGCCAAACGTGCCACAGGTGACGGTGTTCGACAACGCCTTCCACTCCACCATGCCCGACTACGCTTACCTCTACGCCATTCCTTACGAGTGGTATTCCAAATACCACGTGCGTCGCTACGGCTTCCACGGCACGTCACACCGCTACGTGTCACGTCGCGTCTGCGAGTTCCTCGGCGTGGACATCCACAAGCAGAAGATCATCACTTGCCACATCGGCAACGGCGCGTCGGTAGCAGCCGTCAAGTATGGCAAGGTCATCGACACCTCCATGGGCCTCACGCCTCTGGCAGGCCTGATGATGGGCTCTCGCTGCGGCGACATCGACCCGTCGGCAGTGTGCTACATGATGGAGAAGAGCGGCATGACACCTCAAGAGATGTCTGAGTATCTCAACAAGAAGAGCGGAGTGCTCGGCGTGGCTGGCATATCAAGCGACATGCGCGACAACGAGAACGCCGACAACGAGGGCGACAAGATGGCTCACCTCGCATTGGCAATGTACAACTACCGCATCAAGAAGTATATCGGCGCTTATGCTGCCGCCATGAACGGCGTGGACATCATCGTGTGGACCGCCGGCGTGGGCGAGAACCAGGAAGGCGTGCGCTGGGACAGCTGCCAAGGTCTTGAGTACCTCGGCGTGAAGATAGACAAGGAGCGCAACCACGTGCGCTCTAAGGAGCAGATTCTTTCCGCCGACGACTCTAAGGTCAAGGTCGTAATGATTCCTACCGACGAGGAGATTGTCATCGCGCGCGACACGCTCGCCATCGTGGAGGGTCGCGAGCCTGAGATCTAAGCCTTCGGCCATAAGACTAACAAACAGAAACGTGCTGGATTCCAAGCAATGGAGAGTCCGGCACGTTTTGTTTTGCCAAAAGATGTCTTGGCCTATCGTAACCATTAAGGGCGACCCTGAACGGGGTCTTAATGGTTTTTCCTACAACTTGCTCTCGCCTTCCACATACTCTTCAAGGAAGAGGTGCTCGCCGTCGAAGACGGCATAAGAGAACTGGCTTATCCAGTCGCCAAGGATGAGCATGCGCGGCGTATGACCTTCCACGCGAGGCAGGTTCAAGTCGAGCTCTATGTGGCGATGGCCGTAGATGTAATAGTCGATGTTGGGATGATGCTTCTCATATTCTTTCGTCCACAACACGAGGTTTTCTTTCTCCTCGCCCATGAAAGGAGGCTCCTTGCCATCCACGCGTTTCAGCCTGCTGTGCTTAGCCCACTCAAGGCCGAGCTGCATGCCCCAACGCGGATGCACGGCAGAGAACAATGTTTGGCAAACGCGGTTGTGGAATATCCAGCGCAGCAACTTGAACGAGCCGCTGTTGTCGCCCAGGCCGTCGCCGTGGGCAAGATGGAACACCTTGCCGTAAATCTCGGTGGTAAGGGGTTGGTAGTGCATCGTCACGCCGCACTCCTGCTCCAGGTAGTGGTAAGCCCAAATGTCGTGGTTGCCCGTGAAGAAGTGCACCTCGACGCCCATATCGGTCAGCTCCGACAGCTTGCCGAGGAAGCGGGTGAAACCCTTTGGCACCACATATTTATATTCATACCAGAAGTCGAACATGTCGCCAAGGAGGTAAACGGCAGATGCCTTGTCCTTGATGGAGTCGAGAAATCGCACCAACCTGCGCTCCTGCATCCTGCGGTGTGGCACCGCGAGCGAACCGAGGTGCGCGTCTGAAAGGAAATAAACCGTCTTTCGCATAAGCATCCTCTTAAACTAAACCTTATACCTGCTTCTCTTACTCAAATCCCAGTTCCACGCGTGCCTCCTCCGACATCATGCTCTGGTCCCACGCCGGCTCAAACACGAGGTTCACGTTGGCCGTCTTGACCCCGTCCACGCTGTCGAGCTTGGAGCGCACGTCCTCAAGAATGTAGTCGGCCGCGGGGCATGAGGGAGCCGTGAACGTCATGTCCACGTTCAGCGTGCCGTCGTCGTTGAGGTCTATCTTGTATATCATGCCCAGGTCGTAGATGTTGACCGGTATCTCCGGGTCGTAAACTGTCTTGAGCACGTCCACTATGCGTTCTTCTATCTTTGTCTTTTCTTCTTGTGTCATGTTTCTCATCTATGTGAATTTGTGATTATTTGCAAACTTACGAATAAAAAACGAGAACAGCAAGCCTAATGTCTTTTATTTCCTTCGTTCTTCACTCATCACTCTCCACTCATCACTCTTCACTCATCACTTCCTACACCCTTCCCTCCTCGCGGTAGCTGTAATAGGCGCCGTCGGTGATAATCACATGGTCGAGGAAATACACCCTCAAGAGTTCGCACGCCTTCTTCATGCGCTCGGTCAGCCTGTCGTCCTCCTTCGAGGGCCTGTTGTTGCCGCTCGGGTGATTGTGGCACGCCACCATTACCGTGGCATTGTTGAGGATGGCCTCCTTCATTATCACGCGCACGTCGACCGCCGTCTCCGTTATGCCTCCGTGGCTCACCCGTATGGCCTTTATCAGCTTGAACCGCTGGTTCATCAGCAGCACGTAAAACTCCTCCACGTCCAGGTCTTGCATAAGGGGGTGCATATAGTTGTATATCGCCGTGGCAGAGCCCAAGTCGGCCCGTTCCTCCGCCTTCTCCCTCGCGCGCCGCTTGCCCAGCTCGCACGCCGCGAGTATGGTTATCGCCTTCGCCGGCCCTATGCCCTTGAAGCGTTCCAAGTCGGTTATCGACATCTTGCCAAGGGTGTTGAGGTTGTTGTTGCACGCCGCCATCACCGTCTTCATCAGTTCCACGGCACTCACCTTCGGCGTGCCCGAGCCAATGAGTATGGCCAGCAGCTCGGCGTTTGACAGGGCTTCGGGGCCAAGCCTCTCAAGCCTCTCGCGCGGGCGGTCTTCCTCCGCCCAGTTGGCTATTGTCAGGTTTTGCATAGGTCAAAGACAGGTTGTTTGGTCAGCAAGGCTCTCACTTCACGAGGGCCTTGCCTTTTATCTCTTCAAAGGCTTCCTCGCCATCGTTGGCGGCAGGCTTAATGCCCAGCAGGTGGCAAACGAGGGGATATACCGCCGTGTTGTTCATCTTGCCAAGGCTCACGCCCTGCCTCAAGTCGGGTCCCCACGCTCTGAACACGGCCTGCATGTCGCCGCAATATGGGTCATAGCCATGTACGCCGCCATCGTAGGTATCGCCATCGCAGAACAGGTAGCCTTCATCGGGCAGCACAAGCACGTCGCCGATGTTGGCGTCGGCTTGGTAATGAAGGTATCGCGGGATGTCAGCCTTGCGCCACGCCCTGAGGTGCGGCACGCCGGCAAGGGCTTTCACTATGCTGTCTTGTTGCCACCGCTCCGGCGCGTACACGTTGCAGGGCAGGTTGCCCTCCAGCGCGTCGTACCACTCCTTGCGCAGATAGTCGGAAGGCTTTATCTTCCTCGACGGCGTGAACCACGTCATGCCATGGTCTGACACCACCACGAGGTTTACCTTGCCACCCATGCCCGCTCGCTCTATGCGCGCCCAAAGCGAGGCGAGCAGCGAGTCCACGGCCTCCACGGCGCGACGCGTCTCTTTAGCCTGAGGGCCGAAGGAGTGGCCACTGTAGTCGGGCTCCTCGAAATAAGCCATTATCAAGTCGGGCGCGGCTTTCTTGTCCAGGTAGGCCACTATACTGTCGGCACGCTGGGCGAAGGTCATGTGCGGCTTCTCGCCGTAGTCGTGCCACACGTCGGGACGCTTGCCGCTGATGGCCACGTCGGAGCCAGGCCAGTAAAACACGGCGGTGCGCAGGCCTTGCCGCTGGGCCGTGAGCCAAAGGGGCTCGCCGTGGTAGAAGCGCGGGTCCGACTTCGTCTTTGGGTTGCCCAGCGAGAACTTGGCGCCCGTGGCGCGGTCGAGAAAGCTGTTGGCTATTATGCCGTGATGCTCTGGCCGCAATCCCGTGGCAAGGGTGTAGTGGTTGGGGAACGTCTTTGAGGGAAACGAGGGAATGAGCGAGCCCTCGACGCCGTGGGAGGCCATGCGGTCGAGAAAAGGCGTGTCGTAATATGAGGGATAGTCCCAGCGGAAGCCGTCGAAGGACACGAGAACCGTGGTCTTGCGCCCGTAGGAAGGCGTGGAGGCAAGCAAGGCCACTAATGCCACAAGGCACAAAAGCGTTCTTTTCAACATAAATTGATATGAATGTTAATATTAAGGACAAAATTAAATAAAATAGCCGTAACTTTGCAGTGCATTTTCAATAAAATAATCTCAACACGATGAAATTATTCCCACGGGGCATTGTCGCGAAACCGTTTCGCTTGTGCCTTGCCGTTCTTTTCCCCCTGATTGCCGTCTCGTGCAACGGCTTGTTCTCATCGGTCTACGATGATGCCGACGACAACAAGACTGAGACAACGGAATCGCAGATAATCATGGACGCCTCAAGCTGGCAAAACTGGTATTACATTTCTTTCGACTCCCTGGAGGCCCTGCGCGAGCAGGGCGACATGGCGAAGCTGAAATACGCGCAGACCCATTTCACGCCTTACCCCATACCCGTGACTCCCACCGGCGACAAGACCGCCTCGCACCCCGCGCAGGGCACCACGGGGCTATACACTTACTGGTACGACATCTTCGGCCAAGGCCTGTCGAAAAACGAGTTCCGGGCGTTCGCGCCAACGGCTACGCAAGCCGAGCCCGACCACTGGGACCTCGCCATACACTATGCCGACGCGCGCACCAACGGCGGGGCGGTTCTAAAGACAAGCTACACGAGCATTGACGACCTGCCGGCATCGTCGGCCGACTTCTCGGGCACGGAGTTCACGCCCGACGAGTGGTCGGAGAGCGACGTGTGGGCCGACCAGACCGAGCAGCTGAACAAGATTCTCGGATGCCAGGGAATAAACATCAACAAGGTGCTGTCGTCGTGGCTGCAAGTGGAGATGAAGAGCCTGCCGCCTCTCTTCACGCTCGACTCCCACGTCTTCCTCATCAGGCTGAAAAGCGGACGATATGCCGCCGTGCAACTGAAAAACTACATGGACGCCAACGGCGACAAGGGCATCCTCACCATAAACTATAAATACCCCTACTAACCCACCGGAAAGGAAATGATGAAAACACGCTTATCGACACTCCTCATATCGGCAATGGCGCCGCTCGCCCTTGCCGCACAAACCGACTCGCTGCTCATAGCCGACGACCTCAACCTGGTGGTCGTCACGGGAACGCGCACGCCGAAGACGCTGCTCAAGACGCCCGTGATGACAAGCGTGATAACGCGCGCGGAGATAGAGAAGGCCGACGCCACCACGCTGCAAGACATCTTGAGACAGAACGTGCCAGGGGTGGAGTTCTCCTACTCCATGAACCAGCAACGACACATGAACTTCTCGGGGTTCGGCGGACAGAGCATGCTCATCCTCGTGGACGGGGAGAGGCTCGCCGGCGAGACGATGGACGACGTGGACTTCGACCGCCTAACGCTCAGCAACGTGGACCACATAGAGATAGTGAAAGGCCCCGTGTCGGCTCTCTATGGCAGCAACGCCAACGGGGGAGTGATAAACATCATCACCAAAAACAGCGACAAGCCGCTAAAGCTCAACGTCAACGCGCGAGTGGGCAAGCACGACAGCCAGAGATACGGACTGTCGTGGACGCAGGGCTTCGGGAAATGGGACAACAGCCTCGACGTGAGCCGGAACAGCAGCGCCAACTACGACGTGCACAGCGCCAGCGACCCCGTCACGAGGGTATTCTCTACCATTTACGGCAACAACACCTACAACTTCAAGGAGCAGCTCGCCTTCCACCCCACGAAGGACATAAACCTGAAGGCGCACGCCGGCTACTTCTTCAGGCAGACGAAACGGTCGGTGGACACGCCGGAGAGATACCGCGACTACAACGGGGGCGTGAAAGCCGACTGGCGCATAACAGCCGACGACCACCTCTACGGCAGCTACGCCTTCGACCAATACGACAAGTCGAACTACCAAAGCCTGAGCAAGCTCGACATACGCTACTACTCCGACGTGCAAAACGCCTTCAGGATGCTCTACAACCACTCGTTCGGCAAGGGCAACATCCTCACCGTGGGCTCCGACTACATGCACGACTTCCTGAGAAACAACCGACTGGCCGACGGCACGCACCACCAAGACTGCCTCGACGCCTTCGCGCAATACGACGGCGAGCTGAACGACATCTGGGAGGTCGTGGCGGCCCTGCGCTACGACTATTTCTCTGACGGCTCGTCGCTGCAACGCCTCACGCCGAAGCTCAGCATACGCCACACGCCGATGAAGGGCCTGAACGTGCGCTTCGGATACGGTATGGGATTCAGGGCACCGTCGCTGAAGGAGAAATACTATCAGTACGACGCCGCGGGGATATGGATAATACAGGGCAACCCGGAGCTGAAGCCGGAATACAGCGACAACTTCAACCTGTCGCTCGAATACCACTGGCGAAACTATGAGTTCCTGCTCGACGGATACCACAACCACGTGAAAGACAAGATTGCCTCCGGCGTGCCATACTATGCCAGCAAGACCGACCGCACGCCGACCCTGCCCTACGTGAACCTCGACACCTACTCGGTAAGCGGACTGGAGGCTTCGGCAAAGGGACACTGGAGCAACGGCCTCTCGGCAAGCGTGGCTTACGCGCTAACCCTGGAGAAGATGCCTAAGGACAAGGACGGCAACACGGCAAACAACCAGTACATACCGGCGCGAAAGCACGCCCTCAACGTGCACGCCGACTGGGAGCACAGCTTCTGCAAGGGCTACGGCGTGGACATCATCGTGGACGGAAAGGTGATGTCGGGGGTTGACAACGTGGAATATGTCAACTATTACGACATCTCGCAGGGCGTGGCAAACGTCAGATACCCGGCTTACACCATGTGGAAGCTGATGATAAGCAACCGCATAGGCAAGGCGGTAAAGCTGAACGTCACCGTGGACAACCTGCTGAACTACAAGCCAAAATACTATTATCTCAACGCGCCTCTCACCGACGGCGTGAACCTCATGGCTGGCTTGTCGATAGACATCGACAAGCTCGTGAAACTCTGAAACAAGACCGCCATTCAACATAAACAAGATGGCACGTCATGCTGAAAAAGCTGACGTGCCATCTTGTTTTTCGCGTCCTGAAGACAGTACCACGGCGTGGTACTGCGAATACCAAAGCGTGGTACTGTGAATACCACGCCGTGGTACCGTGAATACCAAAGCGTGGTACTGTGAATACCACGCCGTGGTACTCCTCGTACCAAAACGGTTGATAACCGTGGTACTAAAAAGCGTCACCATTCCCAACGGTTTGGATTGCCGTGATAAATAGTTCTAAAAGAATGTAGCGATTTAACATTCTGAACTTCCCATGGCGACTATTTAGCATGGTTGTGACTTCACAGGCATTATCGTAGAGAAAAATAAATCCACTCTATTTATAAAAATTCTTCTTATAGGCCTCAAACTCGCCCTTGCCCTGCACGCACCGTTGCCACCATGCCTTGATGAAGCCGCAGCCATAGCCCATGAGCTGGGTGAACGCGGCACGGATGGACAACTGGCCGATGCGTAGGCTGTGGTTGCGGAGACTGGAGTCGACGAAGATGAGGAGGGAATAGAGCACGAGCGGCGACAAGGCGACAAGGCTGAGCGCGATGCCCAGCGATTGGCAGCAAGCTTGGGCAATGACCGCGCCGGCCACGAAAAGGGCGAGGAGGAAAAACACGCCAACGGTGAACACCATGGGCAGGAGATGCACCAGCTTCAGGCTCTCGGGGTATTTCTTGTAAAGGTTGATGCGCGCTATGCCACTGTTGAACACCTGCCGCCAGAACTTGCGGAAGTCGGTGCGGCGCTTGTGGTAAACCCAAGCGCCGGGGAACAGGCGGCAACGACACCCGGCCTTGAAGATGCGGATGGAGAAGTCGATGTCCTCGCCGAAGCGCATCTTCGAGAATCCGCCCAGCTCGTTGTAGACATCGCGACGCACGCCCATGTTGAACGAGCGCGGGTAAAACTTGTCGAGTTTCTTCTTGCCGCCACGTATGCCGCCCGTGGTGAAGAAACTCGTCATGGAATAGGATATGGCCTTCTGCGTCGGCGTGAACGAGTCGGCGGCACGGTCTGGCCCTCCAAAGGCCTGGCACGGCTCGCGCCGCAGCTCATCGTCGACGGCCTGGAGATAGCCCTCGGGCACCACCACGTCGGAATCGAGAATGAGCACATAGTCGCCCGAGGCGCGCTCCACGCCATAGTTGCGGCTCTGGCCGGGGCCACTGTTGGGCTTCATGAAATACTTTATCGCCAAGCGGTCGGCATACTTGTCGCAGACCTGCTTGCAAGGGTTGGCCGAGCCATCCTCTACGATTATCACCTCAAAGTCGTTGCAGACCTGTCGGGTCAGACTGTCCAAGAGTTCGTCCACCTCGTCGGGACGATTGTAAACGGGAACGATAATGCTGTATTTCATTTGCCTTTGTCGTAATGTAAAAAGAAAACGTCCGCAATCACATGGCTTCTGTGGCTGCGGACGTTTCCAATATATATAAGATATGACTTGTTTTTACTTCTTCTCGGTCACGCGACCAACATAGCTGCCATCCTCGGTGTTGACAGTGATGAGGTCACCCTCGTTGATGAATAGAGGCACGCGAATCTCGGCGCCGGTCTCCAGTGTGGCGGGCTTTGTGGCGTTGGTAGCGGTGTTGCCCTTCACGCCCGGCTCAGAGTGAGCCACCACGAGGTTGGTCTTAGGAGGCATCTCGGCAGAGAGAATGGCGCCATCGTCGGCAGAAAGTTGCACGTCTACGACATCGCCCTCCTTCATGAACTCACCGCCAGTGATGAGGTCGCGGCTGATAGGGAACTGCTCGAAAGTCTCCTGGTTCATGAAGATACAACCTGTGGGATCCTCGTAAAGATACTGGTATGGACGATGCTCCACGCGAACGTCGTCGAGCTTGAAACCAACCTGGAACGTGCGGTCCAGCACACGGCCATCGGCAACATTCTTCAACTTGGTGTTCATAACGGTATTGCCCTTTCCGGGTTTACGATGCTCAAACCAGATGCACTTCCAAATGCCACCGTCCATACGGATGCAAGTGCCTTTCTTGATTTCCTGTGAATTAATCATGGTAATTGTATGTTTACTATATTATTATGCGTTGTAAGCGAGTGCAAAGTTACTAAGAAATCAGAAAAAAACATCGAAAAATGATATAATTCTTTGTCAATTCGATTTTTATGAGTAATTTTGCATCCCGAAAGGGTTTAGTTTGCCCTTGAAGCAACAACAGATAACAATTAAATTACGAATAAAAGATGAAAAGAACATTTCAGCCTCACAATCGCCGCCGTGTGAACAAGCATGGCTTCCGTGAGCGTATGGCCACCAAGAACGGCCGTCGCGTTTTGGCTTCTCGTCGCGCTCGTGGCCGCAAGAAGCTCACTGTTTCTGATGAGAATCACGGAAAGTAAGCTTTCTCACAACGTCAGCACGCAGCAAAAGGCAGGCAAGGGTATACCTTTGTCTGCCTTTTGTATTGACTGATGGTTTCGCGTTTGCGGTGAGCAGTGATTTCGAGAGAGAAAAAAACGCATTTTCTTTCCCTTTCCAGCCTTTTTACTTACCTTTGCACACCATAGGCCGAACCGCGCCTTATTTATATAATGTGAAAAACAGCAACCGATGTCGATTAAAGAGTTCATAGGCAAATTCAAGAGCATGAAGCTCTGGGGCAACCTCATGGCAATGGCGATGGTCATCGTGGCCCTTGCAATCGGGTTCAAGTTTGCCGTAGACATCTACACCCACCACGGCGAAGCCGTCACCATCCCCAACCTCACCCACAAGACTTTTGAGAACTCGGAGCATGTGCTCTCGCAGCTCAGCCTCAACATTGAGGTGAGCGACACCGGCTACATCAAGACGCTGCCACCGGGATGCATACTCGAGCAATATCCAGCGCCGGGAGAGCGCGTGAAGCCCGGGCGCACGGTGTTCGTAACCATCAACGCCACCCACACGCCCACGATAGCCTTGCCCGACGTGATAGACAACTGCTCGCTGCGCGAGGCCATGGCAAAGCTCACGGCAATGGGATTCAAGCTCAACCCGCCGCAGTTTGTGCCGGGAGAGAAAGACTGGGTCTACGGCATACTCGTAAACGGGAGGCACGTGGCCTATGGCGACCGCATACCCGTGGACGCGCGGCTCGTGATACAGGCCGGCAACGGCATGAGAAACGCGAGCGACTCGGTGGACTACGTTGACCCGGAGCTCAACACGCCCGACAACGGCGAGGGCGACGTGGACGAGTTTCAAGAGGTGGGCGCGCCCGCGGAGGAGGAGCACGCCAAGAAGAAAGAGGAACCGGAGGAGGACCCCTTCACGCCCGTGGAATAAACATCAAGGACGAGAACAATGACCGACGATTTGACAATAGACGACATAATAGAGGAGCCGCAAGACGAGACCACGACCGGGGAACCAGGGCAGTTTGAGCACTGGCGCATGACGGTGGACACCGGACAGCAACCGGTGAGGATAGACAAATTCCTCGCCGAGCACATGCAGCACTCCTCGCGCAACCGCATACAGACGGCTGCCGACGCGGGGTGCATACAGGTGAACGGCAAGCCCGTGAAGAGCAACTACAAGGTGAGGCCTGAAGACGTCATCACGCTCATGCTCGACCACCCCAAGCACGACTCCACGATACAGGCGGAGGACATACCGCTCGACATAGTATATGAGGACGACGACGTGCTCGTGGTGAACAAGCCGGCCGGAATGGTGGTGCACCCGGGAGCGGGCAACTTCAACGGCACGCTCATCAACGCCGTGGCATGGCACCTGCGCGACCTGAAGACATTCAACGCCAACGACCCAGCCGTGGGACTCGTGCACCGCATAGACAAGGACACAAGCGGACTGCTCGTGGTGGCGAAGACCGCCGACGCGAAGACATCGCTCGGGAAGCAGTTTTTCCACAAGACCACGCACCGCGCCTACAACGCCCTCGTGTGGGGAAACCTGCAGGAAGACGCCGGGCGGATAGAGGGCAACATAGGCCGTGACCCAAAAGACAGGCTGCGCATGAAAGTGTTCGCGCCCGACTCGGGCATAGGCAAGCCGGCCGTGACGCATTGGCGCGTGCTGGAACGCTTCGGCTACACCACACTCGTGGAGTGCGTGCTGGAGACTGGGCGAACCCACCAGATACGCGCCCACATGAAAGAGATAGGGCATCCGCTGTTTGGCGACGAGAGATACGGAGGCACGGAGATACTGTGGGGGCAACGAAGCTCATCCTACAAGGCGTTCATACACAACTGCCTTGAGCTGTGCCCACGACAGGCACTGCACGCCAAGACCCTCGGGTTCAAGCACCCGCGCACGGGAGAGGAGATGGACTTCGACTCGCAGTGGCCCGACGACTTTGAGGCATTGATAGATAAATGGAGAAAGTATATTAACAGCAAATGGAAAATTTAAAAAGAAACATTGCCATCGTCTGCGGTGGCGATTCATCAGAGCACGACGTTTCGCTGCGCTCGGCACAAGGACTTTACTCCTTTTTCGACAAGGAGCGTTACAATATCTACTTAGTTGACATCAAGGGCACCAACTGGCACGTCAACCTTGACAACGGCAACGTGGCACCCATCGACAGGAGCGACTTCTCCTTCATAGGCGAGGACGGCAAGGCCGTGGTGTTCGACTACGCTTATATCACCATACATGGCCAGCCGGGCGAGAACGGCCTGATGCAAGGCTATTTCGACCTTATCCACCTGCCCTACTCCACCTCAGGCGTACTGGTGGAGGCCATGACGTTCGACAAGTTCGTGCTCAACAATTACCTGCGCGGCTTTGGCGTGAACGTCGCCGACAGCATCTTGCTGCGTCGCGACGACGACTACGACCCCGCCGAGATTGAGAAGCGCCTGGGCATGCCATGCTTCGTGAAACCGGCAGCCGACGGCTCCAGCTTCGGCGTGAGCAAGGTGAAGAACGCCGACCAGCTCGCCCCTGCCCTGCGCGTGGCCTTCATGGAGAGCAACGAGGCAATGGTGGAGAGCTACCTCAAAGGCGTGGAAATATCGCAAGGCGTGTACAAGACAAAGGAGAAGAGCGTGGTGCTGCCCGCAACCGAAGTGGTGACAGAGGATGAGTTCTTCGACTACGACGCCAAGTACAACGGCAAGGTGAAGGAGATAACGCCCGCACGCCTCTCGCCAGAGACAGCTAAGGCCGTGGCGGCGGAGACAAGCCGCATCTACGACATACTGCACGCCAACGGCATCATACGCATCGACTATATCATCACCAAGGACGAGAACGGCAACGACAAGGTGAACATGCTGGAGATAAACACCACGCCGGGCATGACAGCCACGAGCTTCATACCGCAGCAGGTGCGCGCGGCAGGCCTCGACATCAAGGACGTGCTCACCGACATCGTGGAAAACCAGTTCGCATAAAGCATTATAAAACACCCCGGTAATGGCGCTGTCATTACCGGGGTTTATAATGTTCAGGCTCCATGAAGATAACTTTCGGAAAAACTATCACTTGAGTTTCTTCACATCGTCTTCGAAAGTCTCGGGATGGATGGCGCGCTTGCGAAACGGTAGGTGTAATATTCCCAAAAGAGCTTTCCTGCAACGGTAAGACGATGCCGGTCGTCACGCCCTTTCACCTCTTGGGTGAGACGGCGTATACGGTTTTCCTTGATGTCCATATAATAACGGCGCCGGTTTAGGACACTGTCAAGACTTTGAAGAAGATCGCCTTGGGCAAAGACCCTGAATGGCAACAAGACAAGAAAGAAGAGGATTGCTTTCTTCATAGACGGGATCATTTAGCCACAAAGTTACAAAACATGTTTGACTTCTGCCGTAAAGAAAGACGAATTGTATGGTGCCTACACGCAGTTTTTTTAGTTCCTCACTCTGTGCCATGCCACGGGTTCTACAATACAACGACGACTGCCAGGGTCAGAACTGGCAGTCGTCGAACGTGATATAAAATTGCTGGCTTTACGCAACTTTTACGCAACTATTACTCAGCCGTAAGCTCAAGGACATGGCTCGTAGCCGTGTTTGGAGTGAGGATATTCAGTCCCACCTTCATCAGGAAGTCGCCGGAATACTGCTGTCCGTCGCAGTCGAGTGCCGACTTGGTGTCGGGCATGAGGTTGATTTCCTTCACCGTGTACATTCTGTTGGCATCGAGCCCTTGCAACTTGACATTGCGCACAGGCTCCTGGGTACGGGGGTGAAGGTCGTAGGCGAAGACCACGCCCTTGCTCTTATCCTGCGACACATAGTTGACAGCCGCATGGTTGCTCTCATAAGGTGAGACAAGGCGGTAGAGCTCACCATTGAGGATAACATCCTCCAGGCGGCGCCAGTTAGCGACAGCCCCCTGCGTATAGGCATAGTCGGCCTTATCCATGGTCTTGAGGTCGATATCAAAACCCAGCTTGCACATGGAAGCCACATCAGTACAGAACTTGACGGAAGTAGCCTTGTTCCAGTTGGTGACATGCGCGGCAATGGCCTTCACCGGGAAGAACTTCGACATAGACCACTGAATGTAGAGTCGCTCGAAGGGATCGGTGTTATCACTGGGCCACAGCTCCCCGAAATATTTAAGCGCGGTATAGTCGCAGCGGGCACCGCCACCAGAGCAGAGCATCATCTCCAACTTGGGGTATTTGGCATGGATACGGTCGAGGATCTTATACAGTCCGCGGACATGGTCGATATACATGTTGCCCTGCTGCGCCTTCTCGTATGGTGAGTAGATATTGGTGATGGGCGAGTTGCAGTCCCACTTGAAGTAAGCGATGTTCGGATTCTCGGTCATCAGCTTGTCAACGATGCCGAAGACATAATTCTGCACCTCAGGATTGGAGAGGTCGAGCACGAGCTGGTTGCGATAATAGTAGGTCTGGCGGTTAGGCTGTTCGATGACCCAGTTCTTATGCTTCTCATAGAGTTCACTCTTGGGGTTGACCATCTCCGGCTCTATCCACAGGCCGAACTTCACACCAGCCTCCTTTGCCGATTTCACCAGCGCGGGGATGCCGCCGGGGAGCTTTGACTTTGTAGCCTCCCAGTCACCCAGACCGGCGTGGTCGTCCTTACGGGGATATTTGTTGCCGAACCATCCGTCGTCGAGCAGGAACATCTCTACGCCGAGATCCTTGGCATCTTTCATCAGCTGCGCCAGAGACGCTTGGTTGAAGTCGAAGCCGGTATTCTCCCAGTTGTTGAGCAGTGTCATGCGGCTGCCCTCACCGTTCCAGAGCTGGTAACGGCGGGCCCAGTCGTGCAGATTGCGTGAAGCCTGTGACGTGCCAGTGTCGCTGAGCGTGAAGACAAACTCCGGCGTCTTGAAGGTCTCGCCGGCTTTGAGCACGTAGTCGGAGGCATAAGGATTGATGCCGGGGATGACACGCAGACAGCCGACATTGTCCACCTCGAAGGTGCAGCTGAAATTTCCGGTCCAGCCAATGGTGCCAAGCATCACTTTACCTTCGTTCTCCTTGGCAGGCCCGTCTATGCCCAACTCGAAGAACGGCTCGCTCTGCTCAGCGGCGCGCGTACCGAGCTTGGTGTCAATAATCTTCTTGCCAAACTGCAACTGTTGGACGGCAGGCTGTCCCTCGCGCGCCCAGTCGCTGTGATAGTTGGTCAGGAAATATTTGTCGGCATTGAAATAAAAGATACCGCTGGCATAGCGCCACAGCGTCACAGACTTCTTCTCCTTGTGGCAAATCTCGCTCCAGGTCTTGATGACATTCTCCTTGGCGTAGGCCACGTAGTGCAAAGTCACCTCGTCGGCATACTGGTCGTCGGCAAGGCGTACGATAGTCTCTGTTCCGCCCTTCACCGCTTTCTGCTCGCTGCCTTGATAATATAAATAGGTGGAGAGGTTGCCGTCGGCGTGTGTGATGGCCAGTGCCGGCTCGAAGAAGTCCTCACCGCCTGAGCCCGGATAAGCCTCGAGCCCGCGTATGCCATAGCTGCCGTCGGAACCAGGTTTGATCTTCCAGTTGAAATGGCTGAAGTCAGCATCGGTGGCGAGCTTATTGCCGAGATAGACCTGGTAGAGGCGATGGTTGTCACCTACTTGCAGTACGAGGTCGATATTGTCGGTACTGATACGGATGTTCTGTCTGTCTGCTGCTTGGATTCCTAAGACTGTGAGGAACATTGCAAGCAGCGTGAAAAGCTTTTTCATAATGTAAGGATATTAGCTGGTTTAGAATCTGTATCTCACGTGGCTTGTACGAGTCAGCCGCATTGAGCATGACATTACGGTCGTCTCACTCTGCAGTGGCTGTGGCAAGCGTGTCGTTTTTTTGTTGTTGTGCATGGGCACTCATTGCGACTGTGAGGGTAGCCCAAAAGAGAATGAACTTTTTATCCATCATAATTGTATGTGGTATCTTCATTATGTTGATTGTCTTCGTGCAAAGTTAATCAATCAATGGCATGCAGGAAGGGCTTGGTACTGGCTCGGTAAACACCCAAAAAGAAAAAGTGTTGGATAATCTTCTACTAATAAGCAAATTAACAGCAATGGCATCTGCTGATGAAGTAAATGGTCTTTAACCTTCCAAAATGCCATTGCCTGTGTTATCGTATATCAATTAATGCGTTTCCTTCATTGGAAGTCTGTTAATAGCCCTCGTTCTGGTCCATGCTGCCGTCTTCCTTCCTCATCTGTGTGTTTTGGTTCAGTTCGGTCTGAGGAATAGGCAATATCATGTTGCTCTTGACAAAGGTGCCGTTGGCCACACTGCGCTCGCACCATTTGTTGCGCTTGGTGACCAGCTCTTCCCACTTGCCGGTGCGTATGAGGTCGAAGCGGCGCCAGTTCTCACCGAAGAGCTCGCGCATACGCTCGTCCATGATCTTTGTGCGGAACTGCTCTTGTGTCATACTCGTCCAATTGGGCACACCGGCTCTTTGGCGCACCTGGTTGACATAGGTGAGGGCTTCGTCGGTACGGTTGAGTTCATTGAGGCATTCTGCATAGCTTAGCAGCACGTCAGCGTACCGCAGCACAGGGATATTCTTTCCGGAAAGCCACATGTTGCTGATATTCAGTCCGGAGCCTTTGTCTGTACGATAGTCCTCATATTTCTTAATATGTGGCTTGAGCTCATCGTAGTCATCCCCTAAGCCTTCCCATGTGAGTGTGCTG
>JALEJI010000082.1 GCA_022769825.1 Prevotella sp.
AGAAAATTTCGCTTTCTTTTTGTCTATGAATAGGATAGAAAAAGCATATTGTGTTAGCATACAGATGCTATTACGATGGTACAATTTACTATAACCTGACTATTTGCACGAAAAAATCTCTAATGACCGATTTGGGTTAAAACGCAACACCAACAATAAGACGACAACAAATAAACGACAAAACAATGAAATTTATTTATCGCGCCTATCAGCTTTTCATAGCACTGCCCATATTTCTCGTTATCACCATCATCACTTCACTCCTGACCGTTGTGGGGTGTGCCATCAGCAACGGCCACTTCTGGGGCTATTGGCCCGGACACGTTTGGTCGTGGATTACCGTAAGGCTGATGCTTCTTCCCGTGAAGGTGGAGGGGAGGGAAAACATCAAGGCTGGCGAGAGTTATGTCTTCGTGGCCAACCACCAAGGCGCTTTCGACATATTCCTAATCTATGGTTTCCTCAACCGCAACTTCAAGTGGATGATGAAACACGGCCTGGCAACAATCCCAATCATTGGTCAGGCTTGCAGGTCGTCGCACCAAATCATTGTTGACAAGCGTGGCGCGTCAAAGATAAAGAAGACCTACGACGAGGCGCGTGAGACCTTGAAAGAGGGCATGTCGGTAGTGGTGTTCCCGGAGGGTGCCCGCACGTTCACCGGCCACATGGGCTTCTTCCGCCGTGGCGCCTTCATGCTTGCCGACGAACTGCAACTGCCCGTCTGCCCACTGACAATCAACGGATCGTTCAACATCATGCCACGCATGAAGGATTGGCATTGGGTCAATTGGCATCCTCTCACGCTCACCATCCACAAGCCTATCCATCCGATAGGCAAGGGTCGCGAGAACATCGACCATATAAAGGACAAAAGCTACGAGGCCATAATGTCAAGCCTCGTGCCCGAGTATCAAGGATACGTGGAGAACAAGGACCAATGAGAAAGCACGACACACATCACACATCGCAAACATCACACTATCCTCGACTGATGATATAGACAAGAGCAACATGCTGACAACACATGCTGACAATTATAATAACGCCCACAATACGATTGTATTATGGGCGTTGTCTTATTTTGATTGGTCAAGTCACTTTCTGCCTTTTCCCATCTTCGTTTCTTTCACTCCACGATTATGTAGCCATCGTCGTCGCCATTCGTTTGCGGCTGCTTCCTCGGCTTTGGCATCTGTTTTAGTTTGCCGTCCTTGTCGAAAAGCCCATACGTCGTGCGTAGCACGCTGAACTCAGTGCGGCGGTTGAGCTGGTTGCAGATGTCCTGCCGCTTGGCATCGCCAAGAGCCTTGATGAATTGCTCTGTCAGCACGTCGCCCTCCTTCAGCCACGTATAGCGTGCCGCAAGCCTGCGGTTCACCTTGCGCGGCCGCTCCTTGCCATAACCGACGGGGGTAAGGCGGTCGGCCGCTATGCCGTGCCCGATAAGATAGCGTATCACCGACTCGGCACGGCGCTGCGAGAGAGCCTTGTTGTAAGCGTCAGAGCCAACGAAGTCGGTATGCGCCGCAAGCTCAATGGTAACGTTAGGGTTGTCGTTCAGTATATTGACGAGCTGGCCGAGGGCCACCTTGGAACTGTCGCGCAACGTGGCCTTGTCGAAATCGTAGAAGATATTGTCTATCAGCACCGGAGCCGAGATGTTGGCGAGCGCGAACTGCAGCGTGGTGTCGCGCGAGGCCTTCGGGTTGGCGAGCGCCTTTATCTCCTCCTTATGGTTGAGAAATCCCTTGCACGCCGCGAGGAAGAGGTAGCTCACCCCCGGCGACATGGTCTTCGTGAACGAGCCGTCGCTCTTGAGCGTCAACTTCTCGTTGGTCCCGTCATCGCCAACGCAATAGACCTGCGCCTGCGGCAGTTCGTAACCGTCAATCTCATATACCCAACCCTTCACGGTCTGCTCAATCTCAGGGTTTACAAACGAGTAGAGATGATCCCAACCTCGCGCGTCGCCACGGTTGCTTGAGAACACTCCACGGTTGTGCGCTCCCTCAAAGGTCACGCCGAAGTCGTCGCCGGCCGAGTTGAGCGGATAGCCGGGATGCGACAGCGTCGTCTTGCCGTCCTTGCCCTTACGCGCAATAAAAATGTCGTAGCCGCCCAGACCGGGATGCCCGTTGCTTGAGAAATAGAGGTCGCCGTTTGGCCTGAATGTCGGGAAAGCCTCGTCGCCGGTGGTGTTTATCTGGCTGCCGAGGTTCTCCACGCCACCAAAGTCGTGGCCCGTGATGCGCACGCGCCACAGGTCAAGGCCGCCCATGCCGCCTGGCATGTCGCTCGTGAAATAGAGCCACTCACCATCTGGCGACACGGCAGGATGGGCGAAACTGGAGAGGGTATCGCGAGACAGCTCCACCACCGACGGCTTGCCCCACGACGCGTCGGCACGGTCCGCCTTCATTATCTTGGCATAGCGTGGCGACGACGGATCGGTGACACACTGCGTCAGGTACATCTCCCTGCCGTCGGGCGAGAAGCTGCACGCGCCCTCGTCGTAGGCGCTGTTCACGCCCGTCACCGCCACAGGCTTGGTCCACTTGCCCTTGTCGTCTTTCGTGGAATAGAATATGTCGCCCGGCTTCATGCCCGTGATGCCGCTAAGCTCGTCGCCCTCCGCCTCCTTGCGTGTCGAGGTGAAGTAAATCTCGTCGGCGTCATCGCCGAGAAGCATAGGCGAGTAGTCGGCGCGGCGGCCATTCAGCTCGTCGAGCCGCTTCACGGTGTAGCGGCTGCCCACCCGCCTTATCTCCGGCGCGCGCCTCGCCGCCTCCAGTCCTGCCTTTGCCATGCCATCGCCTGGCATGGAGTCGAGCGCGACTTGAAACTCCGTCGCGGCGTCTTTGTAGTTGCCGTTTCTCATGAGCAAGCGCGCCAAGGCGAGATGGTCGGTGCCGCGGTCTGCCTTATAGCGTATGGCGTTGCGGTAAGCCACTATCGCCTTTCCCGTCTGCAGGCTCTTGTCGTAGCAGAACGCCATGCGGCGAGCTATGGCCCCACGCGCTTGCCGCTCCTTGGGCGGAGTCTTCTGGTAAGCCTGTTTGAAGTCGGCGGCGGCATCGAAATACTCACCCAGGGCGAGTTCCTTCTCACCCCGTTTCATGTACTTGTCGGCACCGCACGACGCTAAGAAGAGGGCGACAAGGCAAACCACCGTTATGGCTATCGGCTTCAACTGTTCTTCACCTTGATTATCTTCGTCTTGGGCAGCTGCTTGTTTCTCAGGTTGACACGCGTCACCACGGCTTGCGCGAGGTTGATGAACGCCTGGCCCGTCATGCTGTCGGCATCGGTGGCCGCGGGCTTGCCAGCGTCGCCACTGTCGCAAATGCCCTGCACGAGGGGTATCTGGGCCAGCAATGGCACGCCCATCTCCTTTGCCAGGTCTTTGCATCCGTCCTTGCCGAAGATATAATACTTGTTTTCGGGCAGCTCCTTTGGCGTGAACCACGCCATGTTTTCCACCAGTCCGAGAATGGGCACGTTCACCTTGTCGTTGGTATACATGTCAATGCCCTTTCGCGCGTCGGCGAGAGCCACTTTCTGCGGCGTCGACACTATCACCGCGCCTGTTATGGCGAGTGTCTGCAGCAGCGTGAGGTGTATGTCGCTGGTCCCCGGAGGCGTGTCGAGCACGAAATAGTCGAGGTCGCCCCAGTCGGCATCGGCAATGAGCTGCTTCAGGGCAGCCGTGGCCATGCCTCCGCGCCACAGCGTGGCCGTGTCGGGGTTGACGAAGAAGCCTATCGACAGCATCTTCACGCCATATTTCTCTATTGGCTCAATGAGGTCCCTGCCGTCTTTCTTCACGCCGTAGGGGCGCGCGTCTTCCACGCCAAACATCTTGGGCAGCGACGGGCCGAAGATGTCGGTATCGAGCAGGCCCACCTTATAGCCGAGGCGCGCCAAGGCTATGGCGAGGTTGGCCGACACGGTGCTCTTGCCCACTCCGCCCTTGCCGGAGCTCACGGCGATGATGTTCTTCACGTCGGGCAGCAGCTTCTCCACCTCCGGGCGCGGAGCCGACTTGAACTCAGTGCCTATCTTCACCTCAACGTCGTCGCCGAGCTTCAGCTTCAGCGTGGCCTCAGCCGACTTGACGGTCGACTTGATAAACGGGTCGGTATCGCGGGGGAAGATGAGCGAGAAGCTCACCGAGTTGCCATTGATGCGCAGGTTGTCGGCCACCATGCCGCTCTCCACGAGGTTCTTCTTCGTGCCTGGATAGATGACCGTGGCGAGGATGTCTCTAATAAGCTTGGGATATAATGTCATAATGTGTTTATATGTTTTGCATTTCGCGTCTTGACATTTATGAAAAATGTCTGTCTTTATTTTAATAGGATTGACAAAAGTAGGCATATTCCTGTTAAAATACAAATAAAAACTAATTTTTTTAGATGTCGTAAGAATAATTAGTAACTTTGTCTCACAGGGATGTTTTCACCGTGAACACGTCCCGCTACATAAAAACCACTTTGCAATTAAAATGAAGATACCACATAGCCTTTACGCCCTGCTCATCATCATCGCCCCTCTCTCGCTGAACGCGCGCCAAGCCACGCGACACGTCAACGAGGACATAACCGTCTCCGTACAGAAAAAGCACAGCCCCGTGGTGGGCAAGGCCCTCCAGCTGATGGCCGCCGACATGGGCAAGACCACCGCCAAGGGTCGTGGCGAGGCCTCCAGCCTGATGGTCTACCAGCTCGACATGGCAAGCAACAAGGACCTGAAAGCCCTGAGCCAGATGACCGTGCCCGCCCTGGACATCATTGCCCACAAGGACGCGTTCTGGATAGGGTCGCGCATGGGCAAGACCATTGTCGTGGGAAGCAACGGGCGCGGAACGGCCTACGGCATCATGAGGTTCGCGCGAAGGGGCGGCGCCGACTTAGGCAAGAAAGGCGAGACTCACATACCGTCGGTGGAATATCGCGGCATATCGCTCGAAGGACAGGCGCCAACCGACTACCGGCAGCTCTTCGGCCTGATGTTGCGCCAACGCGCCAACCTCCTGTGCGAAGGATGGGACCGCGGCGAGGCCCCGAGCCATTTCGCCCACGACCTTCGCGCCCTCGCCGACTCCTTCGGCATAGTGCTCGCCACGCCGCACGGCTCTCACGGCCTGAGGTTGCAAGGCGAGAAGAAGAGCCTGAACGTCAACATAGGGTGGGCCGACGACAACTACGGCTACATGAAGCCGGCCTACGATGACCCCGACGACGATTGCGGGGCGGTGTACCACCTCGCCTATTCAGGCAGGCCACACAGCTACCTATGGCTCTGCACCACGCAGCCCGGACTGATAGCCAGCGAGATGGGCACGGCTTTCGACCGTGGCGCCAACCGCCTGTGGATGTGCGTGGTCCACAATCCTTACGTGGCGGCCTACCAGCTCAGCCTCTTCCTCGACATGGCGTGGGACGTCAAGGCGGCAGACCGTGCCGACGTGGGCAGTCACCTCAAAGGTTGGCTCGCCAAAAACTTCGGGTCACGAGCCGCCAGCGCGCTGATGAAGCCCTTGACGCGATATTACCGTCTCGCCAACATACGCCGCCCGGAGATGATGGACTTCACCATGCAGAAAGCACCGTCGAGACACAACAAGAACGGTGATGGCGGCATCGCCAACACCGAATTCAACGCCGAGGAGTTTGGCAACGAGCTCGACCGTTACCTCAGCGACTACAAGGCTGTGGCCGACAAGGTGACCGGCATCCGCCGCATGGTCGCCGCCAAGGACAGCGACCGCTATTTCACCCTTGTGGAATATCCTGTCGTGGCCTCCGCGCTGATGGCCGAGAAGACGCTTGAGGCGCAGGAGTCGCGCCTCATTGCCCGCCCCGTGAGCTTCCACCACGACAGCGAGGCCCTGGAGTCGGCAGCAAGGAGCATACGCGCCTACCGCAAGCTGCAAGGCCTGACCAGCCTCTACGACAACGCCATGGCCCGCATGGGTCTCGACGTGGAGATGAATGCCGCGCCACAAGGGTTGGCGGTGTTTGGCAAGCCCTTGCTCACCGACACGCTCAGCGAGAAGGAGATACGGCAATATGGCGCCACCGATGCCCACGCCGACACCTCCATGCCCAACCTGAAGGCCATAGCGTCGGCTGCGGCTTCCTACGCTTCCGCCTCCAAGGGCGTGAAGGCCATCGGCATGCTTGGCCGCTCCATGAGGGCGGTGAGCCTCAACGCCGGCGACTCCTTGACCTATCGCTTCACGTCGGGTACCCTGGGCGGCATGCTGCGCTTGGCTTTCGTGCCCACCCACGCGCTCGACGGCGGAATGTCGCAAGCCGAGGTGAGAATCGACGGCGGTGAGCCTCGCACCATAATCATCAACGACGGCACGCGGTCGGAGCGTTGGATGAGAGGCGTGCTGCGAGGGCAGGCGGTCATCAACCTGCCCGTGGCACTGGAGCCGGGAAGCCACACGCTCACCATAAAGGCACTGTCCAGCCACGTCACGTTCGACGAGTGGATGATCGACGACGACAGCGACCGCCAGTTCTATGTCTTCCCGGTTTTTGAGTGAAGAACGATGAGGGCTCAACGTGGAGAGACCATAAAGAAAGTTCAACGATAAAAGAATGATTGCGCGTCACTCGCGCCTTACGATGCCTATTGTCGTTTTTTCCACCACAATTAATGCCCTATATGACGAAAAAGCACTACTTTTGCACATTATATTAATGAAAGCACCGTGAGAAAGAAATTCATAAAGACGCTATGGCTCATGCTCGCCGCCGGCACTGGCTTCGTGGCATTGCTCTTTTTCCTTATATGGTTTGGCGTCATCGGCTATTCGCCCGACATCAACAATCTGCAAAACCCAATTTCCAAGTCGGCATCGCAAGTGCTCTCAGCCGACGGCCATATCCTTGGCACTTACAACCTCGACCGGTCCAACCGCATACCGGTGCCCTACAAGAAGCTCTCGCCATATCTCGTGCAGGCTCTCGTGGCCACTGAGGATGTGAGGTTCTACAACCATTCGGGCATCGACTTCATAGCCCTGACGCGCGCCGTGGTGAAACGCGGACTCCTCGGGCAGGCGTCGGCTGGTGGCGGCAGCACCATTACGCAGCAGCTCGCCAAGCAGCTCTATTCCGCCCCGGTGCACTCCGCGTCGGAGAGGTTGCTGCAGAAGCCCATCGAGTGGGTCACGGCGATAAAGCTTGAGCGCATGTACACCAAGGAGGAGATAATAGCCCTTTACCTCAACTACTTCGACTTCCTACACGGCGCGGTGGGCATCAAGAACGCCGCCAACACCTATTTCAGCAAGGAGCCAGCCAACCTCACCATCAACGAGGCGGCACTGCTCGTGGGCCTGTGCAAGAACCCGTCGCTCTTCAACCCCGTGCGCTATCCAGACAGGGCGAGAGAGCGCCGCAACGTGGTACTGGGACAGATGCTCAAGGCCGGCTACATATCACGTGCCGACTATGAGGCCGACTGCGCCGAACCCGTGGAGCTGCGCTTCCACCGCGCCGACCACAAGGACGGCTCGGCGGTTTATTTCCGCGAATTCCTGCGACAATACATGATGATGGATCGCCCCGACCCGAAAAACTATCCCTCGTGGAACAAGCGGCAGTATGTCATCGACTCCATAGCCTTCGCCACAGACCCGCTCTGCGGCTGGTGCAAGAAGAACACCAAGAAGGACGGCACCTTCTGGAACATCTACACCGACGGCTTGCGCATACACACCACCATCGACTCGCGCATGCAGCGATATGCCGAGGAGTCGGTCTACGGCCACGTGGCACGGTTCCTGCAGCCGGCCTTCGACAAGGAAAACGCCGAGAAGGGCGCCAACGCGCCGTTCAGCGGAAACCTCACCGACAAACAGGTCAACGCCATCATGGCAAGGGCGGTGACGCAGAGCGAGAGATACATCACCATGAAGCAAGACGGCGCGTCGCAAGAGGAGATACACCGCGCCTTCCACACGCCTACCGACATGTCGGTGTTCACCTACAACGGCGACGTGGACACGGTGATGACGCCCATCGACTCAATACGCTACTACAAGCAGTTCCTGCGCGCCGGATTCATGAGCATGGACGCGCACACCGGACAGGTGAAAGCCTACGTGGGCGGCATGGACTTCGCCCACTTCCAATACGACATGGTGATGGGCGGTCGCCGACAGGTGGGATCCACCATCAAGCCGTTCCTCTACTCGCTGGCCATGGAGAACGGCGCGTCGCCATGCGACAAGGCGCCAAACGTGCAACGCACCTACATGGTGGCGGGCCGTCCGTGGACGCCACGCAACAGCAACCGCCACCGCTACGGGCAGATGGTGACGCTGAAATGGGGTCTCGCCGAATCGAACAACTGGATTTCGGCTTACCTCATGTCGAAGCTCAACCCAAGGCAGTTCGTGGACATGCTGCATAAGTTCGGCATCAACAACCCCGACATCTACCCGTCGATGGCCCTCGCCCTCGGCCCGTGCGAGGTGTCGGTGGGCGAGATGGTGAGCGCCTACTCCACCTTCGCCAACAACGGCGTGCGCATAGCGCCGCTCTTCGTCACGCGCATCGAGGACGCCGAGGGCAACGTGGTGGCCAACTTCGAGCCTCGAATGGAAGAGGTCATTTCGTCGGAGAGTGCCTACAAGATGATTGTGGAGCTGAGGGCGGTGGTCGACGAGGGCACCGCGGGCCGTCTGCGCTACAAGTATGACATGCCGGGCGAGATAGGCGGCAAGACCGGAACCACCAACAACAACTCCGACGCCTGGTTCATGGGATTCACGCCTCAGCTCGTCAGCGGAGTGTGGGTCGGCGGCGAGGATCGCGACATCCACTTCGACTCCATGCGCATGGGACAGGGTGCCACGATGGCGTTGCCCATCTGGGCATACTTCATGAAGAAGGTGTATCGCGACCGCAGCCTGCCATATAACCCCGAGGCGACATTCAACGTGCCGGCCGACTATAACCCATGCGCCAAGGACAACACCGAGGTGGCTAACGGCATCGACGAGATCTACGAGTAAGGCCGCAGGAAATCAACGACATTGCAGGGTACACATCAATTTTATCTGATAATAATATTTTACAAATAGTCGTCTGAGAATCGTTTTTTTTCAACCAAGCAGTCTCTTGGTCGAAAAAACGCGATTCTTGAGCATTTTCGTTAAATCGTTGATTATTAATAAGTTGCAATTTTAGCAGTTTGTGGGCGATGTCTTTTCGCTGATTTTGCGTCGCCGTTACGGTGCAATCGCGTCGCCGTTACGGTGTAATCGCGTCACCGTTACGGTGTAATCGTGACGCCGTTACAGTGTAATCGCGACGCGATTGCACCGTAACGGCAATGGTTTTTGGCCAAAAAGCGACTGGAAGCGCTGCCAAAGGGCATCTTCAAGCTGTTTTTCCGCTCTATTTGCCCCTGTTTCCAAGTGTTAAATTTTGGCAATAATATTTTACATTACAATGCTGGGTGCGACCCTTATGGCCGCACCCTGCATTGTAGATTACGACTACCACTGGTAGACGCGGCACTTATAAACGTTGGTGCCATACTTGCTGAACGGCACCGACAGCACCTTCACGGGGTCGTTGGAACCGATGTGCATCTCCTTGATGTGGAACGTCCACCACGACTCTTCGGCTATGGTGGTCCAGATGGCACCGGACGACTTGTTGTAGTTGACCGACTTTACCGTCGTCTCACCGTGGAACTGCTTCAGCTCCGTGAACGTCATGTTGTCGAGACGCAACAGGTAGGCGTTGTTGCCGGCGCAAAGCAGCTCGTCGTCAGACACCACCGTGAGGTCGTGCAGGCCGTTGGTCGGCGTCTTTATAGTGCGCTCCACCTTCAGCTTGGGCGATGACGTGTCCCAGTCTTGCAGTGAGTATTCCACGAGGTTGTTCTCGCCAATGGCGTAGAGGCGCTGGCGCGACGCTATCCACTGCACGCCGTGGGCCGACTTGAGCTTGGCCTGATATTTCACCTTGTCGGGCTCGGCCTGGTCGAAGACCAGCAACGAGTTGTTGCGTTCGTTGTTGCCCGTAGAGCAAGCCACGACGATGCGGTCGCTTGGCAACATTGTGGCAGAGTGGGCATTGTTGCAGCGAGCGTAGAACAGGCACTTCTTCGACAGCCTGTCTATGAGGGCGCAGCCGCCTGTTGACGACGACGAGGTGACAAGAATCTGCTTGCCGTCGTTCACCGACTTGGCGTCGTCGCAATGGACGAACATGCCACGATAGGCATCGGGGATGTCGGAGGTCGACGAGTCCCAGTGCCACACCACGTCGAGGTTGTCGTCCGTGGAATTGTCGGCGTTGATAATATACACGTTGGTACTGCCCACGAAGGCCAGCTCGGTGTAGCCAAATTTGCCCTGCGTCGGCGTTATGGTGCCAAGGCTGAACGTCTCCGGGGCGCTGTATGCCACGGTGTTCCGCTGTCCCTTCTCGTCGGTCACCGTCACCGTGTAACCCTTCTCAAACGTGGTGGGGGCGATGGCCATGTAGACGTCGGCTCCATTGGCGAGGTCGAGAGGCTCAGCGTAGGTCACCGTGCACTTGGTGTCGGTGGCCGAGGTCTCTATCACGCCATCATCGAGGAAGCCTATGGTGGCCGTGCCGCCAATCAGCTCGCCGTTGTTTCCGCTCAGCGTCACGCTGGCCAGGCGGCGCGGGTCGGAGCTGGAGCACGCCGGCACGTGGACACGCGCTATGGCGAGCACCGGTTTTAGGGTCAGCTTTGGCGCGTCTGACGTGCCGCGGCCAAGCTGTTGACCATCATACACCGCCGCCATATACTGCCTCAGCTCGCCCGTCTGCGCGGTGAGGTCCAGGCTCAGCTTGCCGTTGCTGAACTTGGAGTTGTCGTCGCGAGGCGAATAGAAGCAGCAAGCCTTGCCCCTGCCGGCCGACGGAAAGGCGAAAGTGAAGGGCGACGCTGACTCGGTGGTGTTTCTGGCCACGCCGATGATGTTCTCGTCGATGCCGTCGACAAGGAGTCCGCACTCCTCGCCCGCCGTCCACGACGCCGTGTTCTTGCTGCCGTCTGAAACGGAATAGGCCGTCTTGGCTATCTTGAACACGCCGGCCTGTTGTGCCGGCGTCTCGTTCTTGTCTCCGCAAGAGGCGAAGCAGCTCGCCAGGGCGGAGAGGACGACCGAAAGTAACGCTAATTTCTTCATTGCTTATCTTGTTTCGTTTTCTTCGATTTTTACAGCCATTGTTTAAGGCAGACAGACGCGAATCTGTCTACTTGCGCGTCTCTATTTCAACGTGCGGCGGCCATGCTGCTTCAGGTAGTTGATGAGCATCTCAGGCCGGTCGGTCTGTATCATGGAAGCGTGGTGGTCGAGCACCCATCCCCAGTGCTTGTCCAGTCCCTCGATGAGCGCGTTCTCGTCGTCGTGACCGGCGCAAAGGGTGTCCCAAAGAGTATTGATCCACACGCGCGAGCCCTGCTTGCGCACGAGTTTCACGAAGTCGGGGTCGAGCTGCTGCTCTGTCCTGAAGTTCAGCTCAAACGCCACGGGGCGCATCTTCTTGGCGAACTCCACGCCACGCGTCACGGCGGCCGAGTCGAACATGTCCACGATAGGCATGTAGAGCATGCCCTTGCTGTCGCCATAGTCGGCCTTCACGCGGTCGAGGGCGTACTTGCCCTTTATTATCACCTGCTTCTCGGTGCCGGTGCGCTGGATGATGGGCAGTATCTCGCGGATGAAGTCGCCGCCCTTGTCGATGTTGACGAGCACGCGGCCACGGCAAGCCAGCAACGCCTCTTCAAGTGTCGGAATGGTGCGGCGGCTCTTGATGGCATGGCCACTGCGCAGGCGGAACTGCTTGATTTGCTCAAGCGTGTAGTCGGCAATGCGGCCCTTGCCGGTGGACGTGCGGTTGAGGGTTGCGTCGTGCATCAAGATGAACTGGCCGTCGGCAGTGCGGCGGATGTCTATCTCCACCATGTCTACACCCATGCGTATGGCGTTCTCAATGCCTTGGATGGAATTCTCGGGCGCGCCACGCCAATCGGCACGGTGGGCGATGACGAACACATAATTGGATTTTGGATTGTGAAGGCAGTTGAGCAGCGAGTCGACATGGGTGGCTGCTTGGGTGGCGAGGGCCGCGAGCAACAAGGCGGCACTCAACAAGGATTGCTTGATTGAAGTTTTCATATATACTAAATTTGGCAGATTAAAAATCGCTATTCATTTGTCTTGTTTAGGTGTATTCAAAACGGGGAAGCGTTAAACGTTTCTCAATTTTCCGCTAAAGTAGTAATGTTTTCTAAATAATAGCCAAAGTAAAAAGTTAAACAATCACAACGCAAGCATATTTTTTACGTTTTGTAATGAAAATGAAATAATATGCGTTGAAATGCGAAAGAAGGCTTGGCTCAATATGTATCCTACCCAAATATACTTTGACAACGCGATACAAGCAGAAAGGCGAACCCGACGCAAGTCAGGTTCGCCTTTCTGCCATTGACACTCCAATGCCACGGATGGTCATCGCGGCTGGTCAGATGGCACTGTAACCGTTGGTTGAATTCTCCTTCATGATGTCGCGCACGCTTTTCTCCACGTAGGGGCCATCGTGATGGGCGGTGGGGTCGGCATGGTGAGGAACGTCCTCAACATAGTTGAAGTTCTTGTAGCGCATCTCGCCAATGCCCCACAGCAGGCAAGCCACGACGATGAATGCTATCAGTGCTAATGCATAGCTCATAATGCGATTGATATTTTGATGTGATTAAATTCCCTAACTATAATTTTTGGCAAAGTTACTGAAAATCCCGATATTTACGCCACGTGGTGATTGTTTTTTATTAATTTTGCACGGAAAACCAATAATTAGGATTATCATGTCAATGGGAAAATGGATAGGAGGCTTCCTCGGCCTCATGGCTGGCGGCCCCTTGGGAGCCATCGCCGGCTACGTGTTGGGTTCGATCTTCGACTCAAGCTCAAGCGACAACGACATGTCGGCAACCTCAAGCGGCGACGGCCAGCAGAGCCAACAACAATACTACGAGGGCCAGCGCAACACGTTCCGCTTCTCGCTCCTCGTCCTGGCCTCGTATATCATCAGGGCCGACGGCAAGGTGATGCACTCTGAGATGAACGTGGTGCGCGCCTTTCTGCGCCAGACCTTCGGCGAGCAAGCCGTGACTGAGGGCGAGCAGATCATGCTGAAGCTCTTCGACCAGCAGAAGCGCCTTGGCATGGCCGAGTTTCGCACGGCGGTGTTCAGCTCGTGCCGTCAGCTCAACCAATACATGGCCTATGAGCAGCGCCTTGAGCTTGTCCACTTCCTCGTGCTCATAGCCCAGGCCGACGGCGTGGTGTCGACAGAGGAGGTCAACGCCCTGCGCGAGTGCGCCGCCCATCTCGGCGTTGACAACCAAGACCTCGACAGCATGCTCAACCTCAACGACGCCTCATCGTCGCTCGACGCCGCCTACAAGGTGCTGGGCGTGGAGCCGACGGCGACCGACGACGAGCTGAAGGCGGCCTACCGCCGACTGGCCTTGAAGAACCATCCCGACCGCGTGGCGTCGCTCGGCGAGGAGGTGCGCAAGGCAGCCGAGAAGAAGTTCCAGGAGATAAACGCAGCAAAGGAGACGGTGTGGAAAGCGAGGGGAATGAGGGGGTGATTGGCCCCCTCGCCCACCTCATTTCTCAAACGGATTGCCCTTGGGCGACTTGCTGACAACCCACCTGAAGGCGTTGGTGAAGAGCTGCTTCTGCGCGGCATCGGAGAAGCAGTCGTCGCCATGACCCATGTTGAGATATATCATGCGATACTTGTTGTTGGGGCACAGCACGTCGCTTTTCTCCAACCCCGCCTTCGTCAAGATGTTTGAGAACGCGATAAGATGGGCACTGTGAGGCAAAAAAAATAGCGTTCCCTAAAAGCATGGCATTCAGGGCATTCGCCTTTCAGCATGCAAAAAGGGTCGTATCAATCTCATGTTGAGCGTTGATACGACCCTTTCAGTTTTGTCCCCCCTATTGATTATTTTCCCTTGGTCGAGTTCTTAACAAGATGCATATAACCCCATGGCTTTTGGAAGGTCTCTGTGTAATCAACGCCATTGAAAAGGTATTTTTTGCTAAGTATTGGGAAATTATCCTTTTCCCTACCCACTGTCACCGATGTGAAAACTATCTTGTCCTCGCTGTTATCTCCCCAGTGTATCTCTATTTCTTCTGATTTCCAATCATAGTCAGCAAGGAATGGGCCAACCCTGGCAACGACCTTGTCATCTTTAGTCCCATGTTGATCTATCATTATCCCATGAAAATATTCGAAGTACGCACGAGTACTCGGTTTAGCTTCTTCTTTGGCATCCTCCTCCATCTTGTACACCTTCCCCTGGAACTTTATATAGGTATTTGCCACGAAGTCGGCATCATAGGCTGGACTGGCCTTGTCTATCAAACTCTCGCCAGCGGCATTGGTTACATCAAACTTGAATTGTACTGGGGCGACATCAAAATCTCTGTCTATTTCATCCTTACCGCAAGATGCCAAGGCAAAAACTGCCATAATAAAAAATAAGATACGCTTCATGGCTATTACTTTTTAATTGTTAATATTTGTTGATTATTAGTCAAGTTTTGAGGTATACCGTACTTAAAACCATAATACCAGCCATCAGAACCGCCACCCCATCCAAAGTTCATGTGGAAGTATTCGCCTGCATCGGAATATTTCTTCTTTAATCCTGTCGCGTCATAAATCATGAAGCCATTGGGAGATGTTGGTACTATTTTAAACCTTGGGTCGTTAGGTTTCTTAATGAGCGTGACAATGACAAGATCCCTAATCCACTTGTAACCATCGCACACCCATGCGTGTCCGTCTTCGCTATTTTGCCCCCGTATATACACAGGGTTCCCAGCCTCTATCTGGCTACTCAAATCGTCATTTATAATATATTTATCTTTAAGACTTACCTTGTATCCAAATTTCTCAAATGTCTTTTTGGCTTTTTTGATGCCTGAGCTGGTCCCACCCACTTTAAACTTTGCGTCACAAGCTTTCCAAATGTCATTCATCAAATTGCTTAACGCGGTATTATAGACAGGATCAACGGCTATATTGTCCCAATCGTATTTTTGAGGATGCTTGTGATAATAGGCTATCTGAGCAATGGCAATAGGAACACATCCTGCAAAGCCATTAGGAGTTCCTACATTAAAAGGTTCATATTGATGCCAATGGGTCTTCAACAGTTCGCCTATTGAATCTTGCGTTACGGTCTTTACGAAGACCTGCGCGACATTACGATAATTATACTGTGGGTCGGAACAATCTTCCATCTCCCTCATGAACGCCTCGTAATTGTCGAATGACAAGAAATACTGTGCTGTTGTCAAATCACCCAAGCATTTGTACCCTCGTGACTCTTGATATACCCTTTCTTTCGCCTTTCTCTCTTCTATCTCAGCAGGCAAGGCACGCGTCAACGCCGTTTCCGGGGGTCTTCTCAAATGATGCCCATTGCAACGCGTATCTTATGCGCAAGGAGTCAGACGTACACGATTGGGCGGTTCTGACCTTTTGCTTGAAATCCTCCAGCAAACCCATTGATGGATGGTTGGCATTGAAAACGAATTTGCCTTTATCAGAGAAGGCAAGTATGGGATGCGTGTTCTTGCTTGCGCTTATGACCACGAAGCCATTGTCGTGCCCATAGTTTACGACATACACCAAAGGCTTGCCGCTAAGGCTGTCGGAAAGGGTCGTGACATCATACGCCGCAGCAGCGCGAGTCGTGGGGGTGACACCCTTGAAAAGCGTAGCCATTTTGTTGGCGTCAACAGTGGATATGGAGACTGGCTCCCTGTCTATATACAAGTCATTCTTGTTTGCGAACTCGCTTTTGCTTTCAGCGCCAAGATTTTCCTCGTCTTTGGTCGTACACGACTGCGCGATTACAAGAGCCAAAGACAGTAAGGTTAGAACTACTTTTTTCATACGTTTTAAGTTTATTGGTTAATACTTATCTTTTCATTGGCAAAGATAATGAAAATCGAACGCAGAAAATCAAGCTTGCTTGAATTTTATGCTGAGATGCAGCTTATCTTCTGCAAAGATAGGAATAATTATAATACAAGACAAGAAAAAAGTCAAATATCCATTAATCTCCCAGAAAAATAATCATGCAAAACTATAAAAAGGGTCGTATCAATCTCGCGTTGAGCATTGACACGACCCTTTGTCTTGGCCTTATTTTTTTATTCGGCTGCGTCTTCCGCCTTTTTCTTCCTGACGGTGCGCTTGCGCTTTGGCTTCTCTTCCACCTTCGGCTCCACCTTTATGCCGGCGAGCTCTGGGTCGATGAGAATACGGCCGCAATATTCGCACACGATGATTTTCTTGTGCTGCTTGATGGCGATCTGGCGCTGTGGCGGAATCTTGTTGAAGCAACCGCCGCAAGCGTCGCGCTGCACGTAGACGATGCCCAAGCCGTTGCGCGCGCCCTTGCGAATGCGCTTGAAGCTCTGGAGAAGCCTTGGCTCAATGTGTGCCTCCAGCTCCTTGGCTTGATCCTTGAGGTCAGCCTCGGCCTCGCGTGTCTCCTGCATGATGTCGTCGAGCTCCTCGCGCTTCGACACGAGGTCGGCCTGACGGTCGCTGATGCTTTCTTGCACCTTCTTGAGGTCTTCCTGTCGCTCGTTGACCTTCGTCATGGCTTCCTTTATCTTCTTGTTGGCAAGCTCAATCTCCAGCTCCTGGAACTCAATCTCCTTTGACAGGTTGTCGTACTCGCGGTTGTTTCTCACGGTGTCGAGCTGAGCCTTGTAGCGGTCCACGCTCTGCTGGTACTGCTCAATCTCGTTGCGCTTCTGCGCCACGGCACTTTGATAGTCGGCTATCTCGTCCTTTATCTTCTGCAGACGGGTGTTCAGTCCCTCAATCTCGTCTTGAAGGTCCTCAACCTCAAGAGGCAGCTCGCCTCTGAGCGCACGCTTCTCGTCGATGGCCGAGAGCGTCACCTGCAACTGGAAAAGCGTCTTGAGCTTCTCCTCCACCGTCATCTCAGATGGGTCTTTCTTTGTTATTGCCATTGTTGGATATTTTTTGTTGTTTTTATATATACAATATCGGGTTGGTGTCTATCTCCGACACCACGCAGCGCACGCCGGGGCAAGCCTCCCCTATTATCTCCTTGAACACCTCTTTGGTGAACTGCTCGCTCTGGTAATGGCCTATGGCGGCAATCTGGATTGCCTGCTCCATGCCGAAAAACTGGTGATAGTGCATCTCGCCCGTCACGAAAGCGTCGGCACCGGCCGCTACGGCATCCTTCAAGAGGAAGTCGCCGGCGCCGCCACAGATGGCCACGGTGCTTATGGGCCTGCGCAGGAGCTCGCCCGCCATGACGCACTCCACGCGGAACACGTCCTTGAGCATCTTCAGGAAATCGTCGGCTGCCAACGGCTGCTTGAACCTTGCCACGACGCCGTCGCTGCCAGTCACCACCTCTCCGCGGTCGTTGGTGGCCTGCTTCTGCTGGCCGATGGTGCCATAGACCTCGGCGCCCATCTTCTCGGCTATCTTATAGTTGACGCCTCCCTTTGCCGCGTCCATGTTGGTATGCATCGACACGATGGCAATGCCCTTGCTCACGGCACGCATCACCACGCGCTGCACATAGTCCTCACCGGTGAGCCGCGCCAGCTTGCGGAAGATGAGGGGATGATGGCTCACAATGAGATTGCAACCGTTCTCGATGGCCTCATCGAGAATGGCATCGGTAACGTCTAAACACAATAATGCCCCTGATACCTCGGCCTCTGTCAGTCCCACTTGCAGGCCAGCATTATCATAGTCTTCCTGCAGGGGCAAAGGCGCGAAACGTTCAAGGGCATCGACCACTTCTATTATTTTCACGCTTAAAAAACGATTTAAGTGCAAAATTAATAAAAGCGCGGCACAATTGTCATGCCGCGCTTGATATTTTACGTTTTTTTAAGAGCTCGGAAAGATGAGGCGTTACTTAGCCTCCTGCTCCTCGCTTGCCTTGCTATCAGCTTCAGTGGCCTCCTCCTCTTCCATTGAGAGCAGGGCCTTGAAGTCGGTATAGCCATTCTCCACGAGGATGTTGTACCACTGCAGCAACTTCTTGATGTCGCTGTCGTGCACGCGGTCGCGGTCGTAGCTTGGCAACACCTCTGCGAAATAGTCGCGCAACTCCTGCGCGGGGCACTTCTTGTAGTTGATGGCGGCCTTCTTAGAGCCTTCCTTCTTGCCCACGCTCTCAAGCACCTGCCAGAGAGGCACGTCGTCGGCATCGGTGTACATGGCAATGTCGCTGAGGCTTGTCACCTTGTCGGTGGCGAACACTGGCGTGCGGCGGTGAGCCGCGTCGATGGTCTCCACGATAAGGTTCATCTTGCCGCGAGACACGAGTTTATAAAGTCCGGGCTTGCCCGAAACGGAAAGTATTGTCTCCATGTTTAATGTATTGTTATATTAAGTTGTTTTTATTCTGTTACCGTTCTTCTCCCTGTTTTGTCGCCAAGGCTATCAGTTGCCTGACTTGACTGTCGAGGTCTCGCTTGCCATCGTTCAGGACGACGAAGTCGGATAGGCTCTCCACCTTGTCTTGGCTCCATTGCCTGCCTATCCATTCCAAGGCCTTGTCGCGGCTTATGCCGTCGCGCCGCGTCACACGCTCGAGGCGCGTCTCCAGCGGTGCCGAGACGCACACCTTCAAGTCGAAACGGACGCGCTTGTCGAACCCGCTGTCGAAGAGTATCGCGCTCTCAAGCCAGGTGAGCCCGCTCCGCAGAAAGTCGCGAGCCACGGCTGGGTGTATGAGGTTGTCTATCGTGAGCTTGTTGTCGTCGGACCGGAGCAAGTATTGCGCGAGCACGCGCTTTTGCAACACATTATTAATATATACGTCGTTGCCGACAATCTCGGTCAGCTGCCTGCGCAAGTTCTCGTCGGCGGCCCAAAGTCGCTTCGCCGCGCTGTCGCAGTCGTAGACCTCGATGCCGTAATCGCCCAGCTTCTTGCACACGAAGCTCTTGCCGCTGCCTATGCCGCCCGTGATAGCTATGTGTTTCATGCGTTTGGCTTATTGTTGCTCGATGAGATAATCCACCTGCGGCGTCTCGAGAGTTGCCTCGCGCACGAAGCGCGAGTTGCAAACGAGGTGCAGCTTGCACTTGTCGGAAGGGTGGTCGGCTATCTGCATGTAGTCTACATGCACTTGGAAGTCGGAAGGCCTCACGAGCCTGTAAGCCATCGAGCCAACGGTGTATCTCACCTTGACGGTCTGCGGGAACGTCCTTATTATGAGGTTTCTCGGCTTGTTGACCGCCACGATGGGCACGTCGGCGCTTCCCTCCGTCAGCACGTCGGGAAAGAGCGTCACCTTCACCTTCGCCGGCACCGTCTTGGCCCCGGCTATGGCACGCAAGTTGACCACACGCACCACGGTGTCGCTGATGTTGGATAGGTTGAGGTTCTCGGTGAGCACGGTCTTGATGGCCTCGAGCTCATGCCTGTTGGCATAAACGGAGACAAACTCCGGCACTATCTGCACATGGGCAAGGTAATAGTTCTTCGCCGGGACAATGTTGCCCGCGAGCACCACCCTCACCTTCTTGTTCTGTCCGTAGTTGAACGTGAAGTCTGGTTTGTCGCATTTCAGCGATGTCAACGACGACGAGCCGTAAATCTGCTGCCTCATCATCTTCATCATGTCGGCGAGCGGAATGGCCCCGTGCCCCGTCTTGGTGTTGGCGTAGGCAGAGAACTTGATCGTCAACGGCTTGAACTTGTGGTACAAGGAATAGGTCATGATGACGAACCCCTTGTCTTTCACGGTCACCCTCACGGTGTCGGAAGGCTCGGATGTCATAACCACGTTCTTGGGCACTCCGGCAATGGTCAACGGCACCTTATACTCTACCTCATAAGTCTCGTTGAGCGTCATCATCAGCCAGAAGATGCCACTGAGCGCGAGGAAGAAGAGAAAAATCAAAAACTCCTTGCCCGAGAAGTCGGACAAGAAGCCTTTAATGATATTGTATATGCGTCGAAGCGTATGCATCAAGCCTTAACCTGACCCTGGGCCATGTCCTGGAACACGCTGCCCTTGTCTATGGTGATGACTACGCCCTTGGCAATCTCCAAGTCGATGGTGTTCTTTGTCTGGTCGATGCGCTTCACGGTGCCGTAGATGCCACCGCTCGTCACCACGCTGGAGCCTTCGGTCAACGAGTTTTGGAACTCGCGGATCTTCTTCTGTCGCTTCTGCTGTGGGCGAACCATGAAGAAATACATGATCACGAAGATGGCAACGAGCATGAATATCATGCCGCCGAATCCGCCACCTTGTTGTGCTGCCTGGGCAGCAAGAACCATTGTTGTCATAGAAATAGTCTTATTGTTGTTTGTTTATTTTTCAGTCTCGTTGTCAGCGCCTTCCCGCGTTGGCTCTTCTGCCCTTGCCTCTCCCGCTGCTTCCTCTGCTGGCTTCGGCTTGTGCACGAACCTCACGGGCTTGGCGTATCCGTTGGCGCGAGGCTTGCGCGGCTGCATGTTTTCCTCTGTCCGCTCCGGCATCTGCTTGAGCAGCTTGCCCGTGTCGATAAGGTGGCGCGCTATGGCGTCGAGCATGCCGTTGATGTAGCCGCCGCTTCGTGGCGTGCTATACCTCTTTGCCATGTCTACATACTCGTTGATGGTAACCGATATTGGTATGCTTGGGAAGTTGAGCAGCTCGGCGATGGCGATCTGCATTATCACAATGTCCATGTAGGCCAACCTCGAGAAGTCCCAGTTGCGCGACGTCTCGCTCATGAAGCGTT
Source organism: Prevotella sp. (assembly GCA_022769825.1). GTDB lineage: Bacteria > Bacteroidota > Bacteroidia > Bacteroidales > Bacteroidaceae > Prevotella. The sequence goes on from JALEJI010000082.1 coordinate 20,858, forward strand.
GATACTCGTTGGCGTTGAGGATGGTGGCGCGGAACAGCTTTCTGGCGAACTCGCGGTCGTCGGCGTCCTTGTATTCCGGCAGAAGCTCCTGGTTGCCCTTCTCCTTTGGGTCGAAGCGCTTGATGGTCTTCAAGACGAACGTGTCTACCACCTCCTTGTCGTCGTTCCAGTAGATGCTCTTCGACTCAAGCAGCTCGTCGATGTCCTCGTTGTCCTCGATGAGCAGGCGGTAGAGCTTGCGCCACAACTCACGGTCGTCCTCGTAGTCGCTTGCCGGCGAGTCCATGTATTCCTTATATGTATCGCATTGTTCAATCTTGTCGCACAGCTTGCGCACGAGGTCGGCGTCGCCGTCCCACGACATGTTCTTGTCCTCGTTGAAGCTGTTGAGCGTCTTGTTCTCCTCCAGCTGCACCTCAAACTTGTTGAAGATGAATTTCGTGGACGGCTCGGCCTTGCCTTCCCTCCTGTTCCGGATGGAAGCCTGCTCCACGCGCTTGCGCTCCTCCTTGGTGACGGCCACGATGAGGTCAAGAAGATAATTGTATAGGTCGTATGCCTTCGAGAGGCTCAACAGCAACTCTTTCTCGGCATTCTCGATGTTTTTACTGCCGTTTTGGTAATAAGCATAAGTCAATTGCACAATCTTGGTGCGTATCAGCTCTCTGTTAATCATGATTCTATTCTTTGGCAGTGCCTTTCACACTTTGGTCTTTTAATACTCTGCAAAAGTAGTAATTATTCGAGTGAAACGCAAAAATAATGAGCAAATATTAGTTTTTTTTCAAATATTGTGGTCAAATAGCGAAAAAAGCAGTAACTTTGCACCGCTTTTCAGACTTGGAAAGTCTTCCAGTGTGATGGCGAATTAATAAAACAATTTAATTTAGAGTAACACATTCAACGATGAAAGAAATCAGCATCTCAGGTAAGAAGCGCGAGGCCCTTGGTAAGAAAGCTTCTAAAGCCCTCCGTAAGGAAGGATTCGTACCCTGCAACCTCTATGGCGAGGCTAAGGACGAGAACGGCAAGCCAGTAGCTCTCGCTTTCGCGTCTCCGTTCAGCGAGCTCCGCAAGGTGATCTACACTCCCCACATCTACGTCATCAAGGTGACTATCGACGGCGAGGATCACACAGCTATCCTCAAGGACATCCAGTTCCACCCAGTGACCGACGCTCCTCTGCACGTCGACTTCTACGAGGTCAACGACCAGAAGCCTATCACTATCGGCATTCCTGTCAAGCTCAACGGTCTGGCACAGGGTGTTCGCGACGGTGGCCGCATGAACCTCTCTATCCGCAAGATCAATGTCACAGCTCCATATCAGACGATTCCTGAGCACCTCGACATCGACGTCACAGCCCTTCGCCTCGGCAAGAGCATCAAGGTGGGTCAGCTCTCATTCGAGGGTCTGGAGATTGCCACAAGCAAAGACGTTGTCGTTTGCTCTGTCAAGATGACACGTAACGCCAAGGCTTCCGCCGCTGCCGACGACGCTGCAGCCGACGCTGCCGCAGCAACAGCTGAGTAAGGCTTAGGCCAAAGAAATAAAGGCGAAAAGGAAAGTCATGGCCATCCAAGGCATGGCTCTCCTTTTTGCCTTTTATTATACCCGCGCGTCTCAGCGTGGACACACGTCTATCAAGAAAATCATTCATTATGGACAAATATCTCATTTGCGGCCTTGGCAACCCCGGCGACGAATATCAAAACACTCGCCACAACACTGGCTGGATGGCTCTCGACGCTTGCGCCAAGGCCATGGGAGCCGAGTGGCGCGACCGTCGCTACGGCTTCGTGGCGGAGGCATCGCTGAAGGGCAGGAAGGTGTTCCTGCTAAAGCCCACCACATTCATGAACCTCTCTGGCAACGCCGTGCGCTATTGGCTCAACGAGGAGAGGATAGACCAGTCGCGACTGCTCGTCATCAGCGACGACGTGGCACTGCCCCTCGGAGAGTTCAGGCTGAAGGCGAGCGGCAGCAACGGCGGCCACAACGGCCTGGGCCACATCATGCAGCTCATCGGCGAGAAATACGCCCGACTGCGCATCGGCATCGGCAACGACTATCCGCGCGGAGGACAGATAGACTGGGTGCTGGGCCACTACTCGGCGGCCGACATGGAGACGCTGCAGCCCACTCTCGACCTCTCTGTCGACATCGTGAAGAGCTTCGTGCTGCAAGGCATCGGCGAGACCATGAACCAGTTTAACAAATTAGGGAAACACAAGAAATGACAACCGGCACCATTCCTCACATGCCGAAGTTTGGCGACTCGGCACGAATAGACAAGTGGCTTTGGGCGGCAAGGGTCTACAAGACTCGCTCGCAGGCCGTGGACGCCATAAAAAACAGTCGCGTCACCATCGGCGACACGGCGGTGAAGCCAAGCCACACCGTCAAGGCGGGCGACGTGGTAAGCGTGCGCAAACCGCCTATCACGTATTCGTTCAGGGTCCTCGCGTGCCTTGAGACGCGCGTGGGGGCAAAACTGATTCCGCAGGTCTACGAGAACGTTACGCCGCAGGAAGAATACGAGAAACTGGAGATGAGCCGCATCAGCGGCTTCGTGGACAGGCAGCGCGGCACCGGCAGGCCAACGAAGAAGGAACGCCGCCAGCTCGACGCCTTCACCGACCCGGTGATGTTCGGCTGGGACGATGACGAATAAGAATAAGAATAAGAATAAGAATCGAGTAGGAGGAAAACGAAGTAGTTTTCTTCCTACTTTCGTTTTCCGACCTCTCACACCACCGTACATGCGGTTCCGCATACGGCGGTTCC
>JALEJI010000049.1 GCA_022769825.1 Prevotella sp.
TTGATGTTCGCTTGCGAAACAACAGGAGCAAAGTATCATTATACAATAACTGATACAGATATTAAGTCTAATGCGCTGAGCGAAAATGGGGAAGTATCTCTTTCTGCAGCCTATAATATTTCTGTTTATGCTACAGCAGATGGATATAAAGCATCTGATAAGGCAGAGGCAACTCTGTATTGGATTAATGCTAACTTGGATAATGGTACCAATATCAATATGGTAAGAACACGTGGCGTTGTGGCTTCTGCCCATGATGGTATTGTTACTCTCTCCGGACTTGATAATGGCGAAGTGGTGAAGTTCTATGCTACTGATGGCAAGTATCTCGGCTCTTCGGTTGCAGCGAATGGCGCAGCCTCTTATGCCGTAAACGAATCGTTGGTTATCGCCAAAGTAGGTAAGGATTCTATAAAGATTGCGGTGAAATAATAATAAAACAATTATATTGCATAATTTAAGTTGTATCTGTTTACCACAATATGAAGACGCGTGGCATCGTGGCCACCTCACACGACGGCATCGTAACCCTCTCCGGTCTTCATTTTTTGCCTTTCGGGGTGCGGACGGCCACAGGAGCCGCACCCTGCAAAGCACATGACGCACATCTGTTAAATAGAGTAATGACATTTTACAAATGGTCGTCTGAGAATCGATTTTTCTCAACCAAGCCGTCGCTTGGTCGAAAAAACGCGAATTATGGGCTGTTTTGGTAAATTGCTGAATATCAACACGTTGTGATTTTAACGGTTCCAAAACCTCGGATTTGCGCTTAAACAGCGTCGCCGTTACAGTGTAATCGCACTGCCGTTACACCGTAATCGCGATACCGTTACACCGTAACGGCATCGCGATTGCACTGTAACGGCGACGCCATTTGGCTACTATCGCAAAAAAATCTGGCCGAAAAGCCGCTGGCGGTGTTGCGAAAAGGCAAAAGGCTACCCTTTTTCCGATCTATTTGCACCTGTTCCCAAGTGTTAAATTTTGGCAATAATATTTTACATTTCAGCGTGAAATCATGCGCCGAAACCGCATTTTAAAGACGACCGCGACTTTATGGCATAAGGCAATATTTTAAGCACTTGCCTATGTTTTAGGCATGATTTCGCGTAAAGTTGCCTATGTTTTGAGAAAGTTTCGCTTAATATTTGCCTATGTTTTAGGAAAACGCAGTATCTTTGGGTGCGTGACAAGAAAGGCTCCAATGCCGAGGTGGATTTCGTGTGGCAATATCAACCTCCCATTCTATTATGTGGGAATGCTCGACAAGGTGTTGGAAAAATATTGTTGAAGCAGTTATTCCGGCACAGCCAGCGTAAAGGCGATGGAAAAGCGAATTAATAAAGATTTTTTTAGTAACTTTGTACGCTGAATAGCATCATAAAACGAACACATGAACATTATCGACATACTGGGCGACGCAAGTCGACAGAAAGGCTTCTCCATCGAGGTGCTGCCGCCCCTGAAGGGCAATGGCACGGAGACCCTCTTCCGCAACCTTGACAAGGTTAGGGATTTCGGCCCCAACTACATCAACATAACAACGCACCACTCAGAATACGTCTACCGCGAGACCGCCGACGGGCAATACGAGCGGCTCAGGATAAGGCGCAGGCCGGGCACCATAGCCGTGGCGGCGGCCATACAGCGACACTACGACACCACGGTGGTGCCGCACGTCATCTGCGCGGGTGCCACGAAGGAGGACATTGAATACGAGCTCATCGACATGCAGTTTCTCGGCATAAGCAACGTGCTGCTGCTGCGCGGCGACAAGGCGAAAGACGACAAGATGTTCACCCCGACAGCAGGCGGCTGGGCGCACACCACCGAGCTCGCGGCGCAGGTGAACCGCCTCAACGAGGGATTCTTCATAGACGGCACGCCGATAAAGCACCCGGGCGAGAAATTCCAGTATGGCGTGGCGGCTTACCCTGAGAAGCACGAGGAGGCGCCCAACATGGAGATGGACATGAAACACCTGAAAAAGAAACAGGACCTGGGAGCCGGGTACGCCGTGACGCAACTGTTCTACGACAACAAGAAATATTTCGACTTCGTGGCCAAGGCAAGGGCCATGGGCATCACCATGCCCATCATACCCGGCATCAAGCCCCTGGCGAAGCTGACCCAGGTGACGCAAGTGCCCAAGACCTTCCATTGCGACATGCCGCAGGAACTGGCCAAGGAAGCCGTGAAATGCACTACCGACGAGGAGGCCAGGCAGCTCGGCATAGAATGGGCGGTGAGCCAGTGCAAGGAGCTATACGCCAATGGCGTGAAAGACATACACTTCTATACCGTGTCCGCCTTTAAGAGCATGCCCGACATACTGAGGCAGATACTGTAGGCAAGACCAAGGAAAAACAACAAATACGAAGCCGTGAAATTCGACAGGGTAATAGGCCAAGAAGAGGCTAAGAAACGACTGCGCCAACTCGTTGACGAGGAGCGCATACCCCACGCGCTGATGTTCACCGGGCCAGCGGGCAGTGGCAAGATGTCGCTCGCCCTTGCCTTCGCGTCGTTCATGCTTGGCGAGAGATGGGACGGCACGTCGGTGCTAAAGAACGATGCCGCCATAGCCAACGCCGAGGCCATGCTCGCCAAATGGCAACACCCCGACCTGCACTTCACCTACCCCACCATAAAGCCGAAAGGCGCGGGAAGCGACACCAAGGTGACAAGCGACGACTATGCCAAGGAATGGAGGCAGATGCTCACTGGCGACACCTACTTCTCGCTTGAGCAATGGATGACGCTCATGAGGGCCGAGAAGCAGCAAGCCGTGATATTCGAGGCTGAGAGCGACAGGCTGATGAGGAAGCTCAACATGAAGTCGACGCTCAACGGATACAAGGTGAGCGTGATATGGCTGCCGGAACGCATGAACCTGACGTGCTCCAACAAGATGCTGAAACTGCTGGAGGAGCCACCGCGGATGACGGTGTTCCTGCTCGTCAGTGAGCACCCGGAGCTGCTGCTCGAGACCATACGAAGCCGAGTGCAGACGTTCGCCGTGCCACGACTCGACAACGAGGACGTGGCACAGGCCCTGACCGCCAGGCGAGGCATAGAGCCGCAAGACGCGGAGAGGATAGCGCGAGTGGCGATGGGCAACTGGCTGAAGGCGACGGAGGAAATAGACGCCGGCAACGAGAACAAGGAGTTTTTCAACCTGTTTGTATCGCTCATGCGATGCGCCTTCAAGAAAGACGTGAGGCAACTGAAGGCGTGGAGCACCACCGTGGCCGACTTCGGAAGGGAGAAACAGAAAAGGCTCATTGCCTACATGATGCAGATGGTGAGGGAAAACTTCATCTACAATTTCCACGATCCGGCACTGTGCTACATGACCAAGGAGGAGGAACAGTTCGCCAAGAACTTCTCGCCTTACGTCAACGAGCGCAACGTGATGCTGTTTCAGCACCGACTGCAACAGATGACGCGCGACATAGGGCAAAACGCCAACGCGAAGATACAGTTTTTCGACTTCGCGCTAGAGACCACCATTTACATAAGGAAATAAGAGACAACTTCAACTACATATATACATTATAAATACATCACTTCAGAATACGCGATATGAGAGAATATAATATGTGCTCCGGATGTGGACGGGGACTTTCGGCAAAAGGCGCGGGAAGGCAAGACAAGCAGCTCAACACCTACGACTGGCTCGCCGACGTGCCCGGCAACGCGGAGTCGACCGACCTCGTGGAGGTGCAATTCAAGAACACAAGGAAAGGCTACTACCACAACGTGAACAACCTCGACCTGCAAAAGGGCGACATCGTGGCGGTGGAAGCCAACCCTGGCCACGACATCGGCGTGGTGACGCTCACGGGTAGGCTCGTAAGGTTGCAGATAAAGAAGGCCAACCTGAAGTCGGCCGACGACATAAAGCGTGTCTACCGAATAGCGAAGTCCGTGGACATGGAGAAATACAAGGAAGCCAAAAGCCGCGAGCACGGCACGATGATACAGAGCCGGCAAATAGCCAAAAGCCTCGGACTGCAAATGAAGATTGGCGACGTGGAATACCAAGGCGACTGCAACAAGGCGATATTCTATTACATTGCCGACGAGCGCGTGGACTTCCGCAAGCTCATCAAGGTGCTTGCCGAGACTTTCCACGTGCGCATAGAGATGAAGCAGATTGGAGCGCGACAAGAGGCTGGACGCATTGGCGGAACGGGACCGTGCGGAAGGGAGCTGTGCTGCGCCACATGGATGAAAAACTTCTCAAGCGTCTCCACCAACGCGGCGCGCATACAGGACATCTCGCTCAATCCGCAGAAGCTCGCCGGAATGTGCGCCAAGCTGAAATGCTGCCTCAACTATGAGGTGGACGACTATCTTGAGGCAAGCCGAAAACTGCCGAGAAGGGACGTGACACTGGTCACGCAAGACGCGGAGTACCACCTGTTCAAGACCGACATTCTCGCCGGCCTCTGCACTTATTCCACCGACAAGAACCTCGGGGCGAACACGGAGACCATAACGGCGAAACGCGCCTTCGAGATTATAGCCATGAACAAGCAGGGCGAGAAGCCGCTGTCGCTACTGGAAAACGACAAGGCGAAAACGGAGAAGAAACCCGTGGACTTGCTCGCCGACGCCGACGTGAGCCGATTCGACAAGGCCAAGAAGAAGAAAAACAAGAAAAACAAGAATAATAAGAATAATAAGCAAGCTGCCCCGAAGAAGACGCAAGACGGTGCCGCGCCACAGGCTCAGAACAAGCCGAAAGAGGCGAAGGCAAACGACAGGCAAAGAGACGGCAAGCCGATGACCGCGAAACAAAATAGCGGCAAGTCGAGCGACAGCAAGCCGGCAACCCCAAAACAGAATAGCGGCAAGCCGAGCGACAGCAAGCCGGCAACCACGAAACAGAAAGGCGGCAAGCCGAATGACAGCAAGCCGGCAACCACGAAACAGAAAGACGGCAAGCCGAACGACAGCAAGCCGGCAACCGAGAAATAAGGAAAAATGCGAAGGTTAGCCTTTATCTCACTTCTATTCCTGCTCGTGTCGTGCACGGGCAGGAAGGTTTACGACACTTACGACCACACCTCTGTCTCAGGTTGGGACAGGGGCGAGGTGTTGTCGTATGACGTGCCGAGAATGAAAACAGCGGCTAAATACAGCACCATGCTGGGACTCAGGGTAAGCGACGCCTACCCTTTCCAATCGCTCACATTGATAGTGGAGCAAACGGTTTATCCCAAGAAGACCACGAGGAGAGACACCATCAACTGTCAGATATACGACTCGCAGGGCACGATAAAGGGAAGGGGGATAAGCTATTTCCAATACCACTACCTAATATCGGAAACCAACTTGCAGGAGGGCGACTCTCTCCACGTCACCGTGAGGCACGACATGCGACGGGAGATTATACCGGGCATTGCCGACGTGGGCATTGAGATAGCACGCTAAAAGAGAGCACAGACCGCTCTTCGCTTATTTATGTCCTCACGAGGTTCCTGCCCGCGTCTATTCGAAGGAAGATGAACAGCAGGAGCGTGAATCCCCACAGCGAAGAGCCACCATAACTGAAAAACGGCAGCGGGATGCCGATGACAGGCGTGAGACCAAGCACCATTCCCACATTAATGAAGACGTGGAAAAGGAAGATACCCGCCACGCAATAGCCATAAACCCGCCCAAACTTGAACGGTTGTCGTTCAGCCAAATGTATCAACCTTAATATCAACGCGAGGAAAAGCAGCAACACGCTGGCTGAGCCAAGGAAGCCTTCCTCCTCGCCTACCGTGCAGAAGATGAAGTCGGTATCCTGCTCTGGCACGAACTTCAACTTCGTCTGCGTGCCATTAAGGAAGCCCTTTCCTTGAAGGCCGCCCGAGCCGATGGCTATCTCGCTCTGGTGAACGTTGTAACCAGCGCCGGCAAGGTCATCGTCCAGTCCCAACAACACGTTTATCCTGACACGCTGGTGCGGCTCCATCACGTTGTTGAGCACGTAGTCGGCACTGTAGAAGAAGATTATGCTGCCAACTGAGAACAACGCTATCAAGAGATAATGGAGTATGCGGGTGGACAGTCCCTCATAGACAAGGAAACCTATAAGAAAGGCTGATATGCCAAGCTGAACCCATACTATGTCGAACGGGATGACAAACTCGGAGAACAACAGCACGAGCAACGTCACGCCCGTGCAAATGGCCAAGAGCCGCAACGCGAAATGGCGGTTGTGGGCATAGATATAAACCATCGACGAGGCGAATATCTGCACGAGCAGCAACACCACGAACTTTCCAACCGACGTTGGCGTGCCCAAAAGGAACACTTGCTCATACTTGATGCCGACCACGAAATAGATGACCATGGCGACGCCAGTGAATAATATGCTGCCTGGCATCCCCTCACGATAGAGCATGAGGAAGAACGCGAGGTAGACAAGGGCCGAGCCGGTCTCCCTCTGGCCTATGATAAACAACATGGGCAACAGGATGATGGCCATTGCCGAGAAGAAATGCTTGGGCTTTTGCATGTCGAAACCGAAGGTGCTCATCAGTTTCGACACCGCCAACGCCGTGGCGAACTTGGCAAACTCCGCCGGCTGCAACCTCAGCGGGCCAAGCACTATCCAAGAGCGGGAGCCCTTGATCTCGTGGGGGTTGAATATCGTGAGAAACAGCAAGAGCAGCAGCACCGCGTATATGACATAGGCAAAGGTGTCGTAGAAGCGGTCGTCGAGCATGAGAAGGATAAAGCCAAGGGCAAAAGAGGTGCATATCCACACTATCTGCATGCCCGAACGCGTGGAAAGGCTGAAGATGTCGGTCTCTCCGTATGTGTAACTGGCACCGCACACGCTAATCCAACCGAAGATGAGTAGGGCGATGTATATGCCCACCGTCCACCAGTCTAAGCTGCGCCAGATGCTTGGCTGTCCTTTATCGTTCTGAGTCTCCATAAGATATCCTGCGATTCTGCATTTCCGTGGCAAGCCTCTCGCCCGAAGGACTGAGCTTGCCCATGATATACTGTTCCATCAACACTTTTCCCATTGGCACGCCATAATCGGCACCCCAACCGCCATTCTCCACATACACGGCAATGGCTATCTTCGGCTTGTCCATGGGGGCGAAGCCCATGAACACGGAGTGGTCGTGGCCACGGTTCTGCGCCGTTCCCGTCTTGCCGCAAGCGGCGAAAGGCAACGATCCCAGCATCTTGCAAGTGCCGCCCATGGCCGAAGAGCGCATGCCGGCCACGATGTAGTCGTAGGCGCGGCGTTGAGCCTTGGTGTAATGGCGACGCGTGAACAATGTGTCGATGGGCTCGCCTTGAATCTTCCTCACCACGTGAGGCACGTAGTAGTAGCCGCGGTTGGCGATAGTCGCGCCAAGGTTGGCAATCTGCAACGGAGTGAGGTTGACCTCACCCTGTCCTATGCTTATGCTTATGATGGTCAAGCCATTCCATGAGCCATGGTAAGCCTTGTCGTAGAACGTGGCGTTGGGTATCAAGCCGCGTTTCTCGCCGGGCAGGTCGATGCCGAGGCGATAGCCAAAGCCCATGGACACCATATAGTCGCGCCATGTGTTCATGGCATCTTCCACGGTCTTGTATTTCGCGCGGTTGCTCATCATGTGGAACAAGCCCCAGCAGAAGAAGGCGTTGCACGATGTGCTGATGGCCGGCACGAGGCTCAACGGCGCGGCGTGGCTGTGGCAACCCACGTGAAGTCCCTTGTAATAGAATCCCCTGTGGCAAGGATACGGTGTGGCCGGTGAGATGATGCCCTCGGAGAGGAATGTGAGCCCTTGCGTCGTCTTGAACGTGGAGCCAGGAGGATACTGGCCCATGATGGCACGGTTGAGCAATGGCTTCTGTGGGTCATGGGTGAGAAACTTATGATACTTGTTGCGGTTCTTTCCCTCAAGCAACCGTGGGTCATAGGTCGGCGACGACACCATGCAAAGAATCTGGCCCGTGGATGGCTCTATGGCTACGATGGCGCCTATCTTGCCTTGCATCATGCGCTCGCCAAGGGCCTGGAGATTAACGTCGAGGCCAAGGGTGAGCTCCTTGCCTGGCACGGGACGATGATCGAACTTGCCGTGCTGGTAATGTCCTTGCACCCGTCCATGGGCGTCGCGGAGAAGGACCTGCACTCCCTTAATGCCGCGGAGCTCTTTCTCATAGCTTCGCTCCACGCCCAGCTTGCCCATGTAGTCGCCAGGCTGGTAATAGCTGTCCTCGTCGATGTCGCTTTGCGATACCTCCGACACCTCGCCAAGGATATGGGCTCCATAAGGATACATGTATTGCCGTATGGTTCGCTTCTGGATATAGAAGCCGGGGAAACGAAACATCTTCTCACGAAACACGCTGAAGTTCTTGTCGTCAACCTGCGTCATGAACAATTGTTGGGTGAAACGGGAATATCCTGGATTCTTGGCGGGATCCTTTATGTCGTTCATCCTTTTGATGAACGTCTCCTTGGTAATGCCCAAGGTCTGGCAGAAGTCCAACGTGTCAAGGTGGCCGCGCTCCTCGTTCATCACGACCATGATGTCGTAGGAAGGCTGATTGAAAACCAACAACTTACCGTTCCTGTCGCGTATGATGCCACGACTGGGGAACTCCACCTTCTTCAGGAAGGCGTTGGAGTCGGCGCTCTTGCGATAGTCGTCGCTCATGACCTGAAGCGCGAACAACCTGACTACATAGAGCACCACTATGAAGACTGCGACGCCACCTATAACCCTTTTCCTATTCTCAAGACTGAAATCCTTCATCTCGACTCCTCTCCACTATCCTTGCGCTAAAAACGCCTCAAGTTGTCGACGACCAACACCAAAAGAAGCGTCAACAACAGGCTTGTGAAAATGCTCAACAACCATTGAAGCCAATTGAAAAACGTGAACGACTCCAACGTGAAAAAGACAAGGCAATAAACAAATGTCAGAATCAACGCGAACAACGTGAACTTGCTCAAGCCAAGCTCACGAATAGACGGAAGCACCTCGTCGTTGTCACCATGCTGAATAAACAGCTCAAGCAAATAAGGCTGTACGGCCGCTGCCAACGTCATGGACGCGGCGGCAAGACCTGGGGTATTGGAGAAGACGTCAATGCTCAAGCCCAACAGGAAGCTCCATACAAGCATGACCCATTTAGGCGTGCCACGCCTAAAGGAAATGGCAAAATAGACATACAGCAACGGTGTGGCCACGCCAAAAAGGTGGACGTGGTTGAGCACCAACGCCTGAACAAGCATCAGCCCAAAGAAAAGCAGCAAACGTTTCAGGAAATCAATATTCATCCTTTTACCTTTTCTTCCTATTCAACTTTTAACTAATCTACTATACCCCTTACCTCAACAACCTGCCATACGCGTCTCTGATTCATGCGCGCGTCGCCATCGCTGTCTTCCCTCTTTACTTGTCGACGTTGCCTTTCAGCGAGTCTTGCGCGGCACGCAACACTTCGAGGCGTTCCAAGACAGGCGCGTTGTCTATGACGCAAACATCACGCAGGCGCGAGAAGTCGGTTGCCAATCTCACTTGCAGCCTATACGACACGCCATCGACAGAATTATAGACATGAAGGATTTTTCCCACCAATATGCCAGGAGGGAAAACAGACGAGAATCCACTCGTCTCCACGTTGTCGTACAGCTTGAAGCGCGCATGACGCGGCACTTCCTCCACATAAGCCTTCTGCGGATCGCCGCCCGTCCAGTGAAGATAACCGAAATAGTCTCTTCCCTGAATACGGCAACTTATGTTCGACTTCGTATTGATGGCAGGAATCACAATGGAATAGTGGGGCGAGGTGAGATACACTATACCTACCACGCCACTGCCACAAGCCACGCCCATGTCAACCTTGACGCCGTCAAGTGAGCCCTTGTCAATAGTGATGAGGTTGTTGGCATGCACCACGCTGTTGCTCACCACCTTGGCGGGAATGAGCCTGAAGTTCTTGAGCAACTTCACGCCCGCGGTGTCGGTCCACGTGGTGTCCTTCGTGACATCATAGAGACGCGTGGAAAGTTTCTTCACCTGCTGCTCCAAATATAGGTTGCGCTGGGTAAGTTCTTGATTGACCTTACCCAAGGAGAAAAAACTTTCCACGGCGGAGTTCCACGAGTCCACCTTGCCACAAACAGTATTGGCCGAGGTGAACCACACGCTACCTTGATAGCTATTGTATTGGAACAACAAGACCATACTGATTACTTCGAGCAATACGAAAAGGAACCAGTGGCTATGCTTTTGTAAAAAATCAATTAAATTGTGCATCGCACAATTAACGCATAAGGAACGAGAACCTGTCTACATTCTTAAGCGCGATGCCAGCACCCTTGGCCACACTGTGGAGAGGATCCTCCGCGATATGGAAAGGAATGCTTATCTTGTCTTGCAGACGTTTGTCAAGACCACGGAGCAACGCGCCGCCGCCAGTGAGCCAGATACCGTTTTTCACGATATCAGCATAGAGCTCTGGAGGAGTGGCCTCCAGTGCGGAGAGCACGGCGTTTTCTATCTTCGCCACCGTCTTGTCAAGGCAATGGGCAATCTCCTGATAGCACACCGGCACCTCCATTGGCAGGGCCGTGATGCGGTTAGGACCATGCACCACATAGTCCTCAGGAGCCTCGTCGCCAAGGTCGGTAAGCGCAGAACCCACATGTATCTTGATGCGCTCGGCCATACGCTCAGAGACCTTCACGTTGTGCTGACGGCTCATGTATTCTTGGATGTCAGCCGTGAGGTCATCGCCGGCAATGCGGATGGAGTTGTTGCTCACGATGCCGCCAAGTGATATGACGGCAATCTCGGTAGAGCCACCGCCTATGTCGACAATCATGTTGCCCTCCGGGGCCTCAACGTCTATTCCAATGCCAATGGCTGCCGCCATAGGCTCAAAGATAAGGTAAACGTCGCGTCCATCGGCATGCTCGGCAGAGTCGCGCACGGCGCGAAGCTCAACCTCTGTAGAGCCAGAAGGCACGCCTATTACCATGCGAAGCGTCGGAGAGAAGAGGCGGCTGCCCGTGTGGACCATCTTGATAAGACCGCGCATCATCTGCTCACAAGCCGTGAAGTCGGCAATCACGCCGTCGCGCAGTGGGCGAATGGTACGTATGTTGTCGTGGGTCTTTTCATACATCATCTTGGCTTTCTCGCCGACCGCGATCATCTTGCCCGTACGGCGGTCAAGGGCGACGACAGAAGGCTCATCGACCACGATCTTGTCATCGCTGATGATGATGGTGTTGGCAGTGCCCAGGTCCATCGCTATCTCCTGAACGAAAGAAAACATTCCCATTTAATTTCTTGTTTCTATATTTTATATTTCTTGATGACGTATCAACGACGTGGTTTAGCGCAGAGAGGCAAACCACTCATGGATAGCCGTATCATAATGGCTCGACACGCCAAACGCCCTCTCGGCGAGCATGCGGCGATCCTCCAAATCGGTCACGGCGCCCTTTTGGTTAAGCAATTCCAGCAGCACGGGATATTCAGCCTTGCTCGGGATGATGACAACATCCTTGAAGTTCTTTGCCCCGGCGCGTATGAGCGAGATGCCGCCTATGTCAATCTTCTCTATGATGTCCTGCTCCGACGCTCCGCTTGCCACTGTCTGCTCGAAAGGATAGAGGTCCACGATGACGAGGTCGATTGAAGGGATCTCATACTCCTCCATCTGCTTCTGGTCACCCTCATTGTCGCGACGAGCGAGAATGCCGCCGAAGATTTTAGGATGAAGGGTCTTCACCCTGCCTCCGAGGATTGACGGATACGTGGTCACGTCCTCCACCTTTTGGCAGTCGTAGCCCAGTCCCTCTATGAATTTCTGCGTGCCGCCGGTGCTAAGAAATTTCACACCCTCCTCGTTAAGCTTCTTGAGGAGATCCTCCAGTCCATCCTTGTGGAACACGGAGATAAGCGCAGTCTTGATTTGTCTTGATTCAGCCATTTTAAGATACTATTTTTATCTCGATACCATTTTATATGCAAAGTTAGTTCTTTTTCATCGAATCGTTACAGAAAAACGGGATAAAATAATTGCCGAAACGTTAAATTGTCACAAGTCAAGCGTTTTTTTTCCACGCCTTGACTTTTTTGATTATTTTTGTAGCCTCAACACATTATTAGGTATATTTACTTATGAAGCACATAGTGTATTTATGCGTTTTCATCCTCTCCTTGCTCCCATTGGAGCGAGCCGACGCCCAGCGCCACGTCACGGTCTACGACCCTGAGGTGAGCCGTCCCGTGCAGGGTTTCCACGTTTGGGCCGACAAGCTGAAGGCCGACACCACAAACGTCTTCGGCTCGGCGGAGGTTCCCGAGAAGTTCGACACGTTGTTCCTCATCAAGCCTGGCTACGTGGCCTTGCGCATTCCGGCAAGGCTCGCGGCAGACACCATTCCCGTGATAAAGGACTACAACAACATCGGCGAAGTGGTGGTATACGGCTCGCAGTCGGACAACTTCAAGAAAGCGGTGAACAAATGGACTAAGGAAGACCGCGTGGAGATGGCACTGCAACACCCCATCACCGGCATCGATTTCAACCTCTCCGACCTGCTCAGCCCGAAGTGCCGCCGCGACAACCGCAACGCAAAGAAGATGGCAAAGATATTCAAGAGAATGGACGAGGCCGACAACGACCCTATAATCCACGCCTACAGGAAGGCCTTGGGTATAAAAACAAAGCATTAACCAAAACAAGAAAATGAAACACACCGCTTTACTCATCATTTC